>JAFTZU010000008.1 GCA_017461005.1 Clostridia bacterium | reverse complement strand
GCTGGAGCAACGGCTGGAACTTCGGTCCGTACAAGGTGGAGACCCAGTAAACGTTTTCGGCCATGCAGGTGACGATGGTGTCGTCGAGGATCTTGCCCTCGTCGTTCAGCATGGTGGTGTATTTGCTGACGCCAACCGTATCGGAGATGACGTTGACGCAGATGTAATCGAGCAGGTCGTGGGCATCTTTGCCGCGGACTTCGACGAGGTCGTGAGTCCAGCAGTACCAGCCGACGTTCTTGCGGACCGCTTCGGCGTCCGCTCTTGCTACTTTATCTTCTCTGAATAACATTGTTCACGCCTCCTCTTACAGCATCCGGTTGTCGATCTTCTTGCCAATGACGATTTCCATATCTTCGGTGTCAACGCCTTCGAACCAGACGGAGAACTCCGGGCTCAGAAGGGTCTTGACAGCGCCGTTCCACTGGGCTTCATAGCCGACGACCAGTTCGTCGAGCGGAGCCATCTCGTAGCGGCCGACGAAGTCGTCACAGTCGCAGTGGATGCGGGTCTCGTCTTTCTCGAATGCGGTGAACTCGCAGGGAACGAGCTGGCAGTCGAGGAGCGTCTTGATGTAGGAACCCATGATGCGGGAGTCGACCTTGTCGATGTCATGGGGAACACCGAGGAAGTCACGAAGACCTTCATAGGAAGAGAAGTCGATGAATTCGTTCTTGCCGGCGATGGAGAAGACGATCTTCAGGAGTCTCTCGAACTCGTCGTCGTCATCGCACATATCGCCCATGGCGACCAGCGGGAACTGGATGGACCAGACCCATCCCATGGCCATGACCCAGTTGTATGCCCAGTCGAAGGACTTTTCTTCGCCGAATGCGTTGGTGTACTTGCCGTTACGAAGGATCTGACCTTCTTTGACGGTGCGCTCTTCCGGCGTGTTGTGGACCGGGAACTGAGGCTGCTCTCTGTGGTGCAGCCAGTCCTGCTTCTCCAGGCCGGTGACGTCTCTGCGCTCTGCAACGACGCGGCAGTGGCGGTCGCCGCAGCCTCTGGCCTCACACATGTTGAGGCAGACTTCGTTCTGACGGCCTTCGGAAGTGAGGTCGAAGTTCGCGGTGAACATGCCGGTGGTCATGTTACACATTTCGGAACCGACGATGTCCCACGGGCAGGTGTCGAGCTCTTTCTCGACGCGGTCTCTCGTGAACTGGATGACGCGGCCGGCCATGTCTTCGTATTCATCGCCGGAGTCGCCCCAGATGGCGCCGAGCCAGGCAGACTTCTCGCAGAACTCGGGAATGTTCCACTCGTCGTAGTAAGCGCGGATGTAGGGGTCGTTCGGGTCATCGCCTTCGCAGGCGGCCATGTTGAAGCCGTATGCGGTCTCGGAGATGGCGGCGGTGCGTTTCTCCCAGTCGGGCTCGAGGATCCGCATGAGCTGGAACAGGTTCGCGGAGAACGCGGCAATGTGACGGACGCCGAACTTGTAGGCGTCTTTCTGGTTGATGAGTTTTCCCCAGGCCGTCTCAACAGCCTTGTACTCGGGGACGACAGGTTTTAATGCCATAATAGTTTCCTCCCTTTGTCGTTAGGTCACGTTTTGTACCGCCACCACTATAAAACACGTGTCGTGAATCGCCCATCCGATAAAGAGGACGGTTTTCGCGATGTGCGCCCCAACAATTTGTACGGGTGTCCGGGAAAACTTTGGAAAGACTGTTTATGGCATCACTCCGCTCTCTCTGATAAAATAGATTACAGAAGGAGAGGTT
Organism: Clostridia bacterium; assembly: GCA_017461005.1. Lineage (GTDB taxonomy): Bacteria > Bacillota > Clostridia > Oscillospirales > Acutalibacteraceae > RUG420. The sequence goes on along the minus strand of JAFTZU010000008.1, from coordinate 11,348 downwards.
GTTCATGAGACTCAATGCAGACATTCTGTATGAAAACATCAATGAGACCATACCGGCAGAGCTGACGGGCTATCATGCCCCCGGCCTCAGCCTGCGCCGTCCGGAGTTCTTCCTGGACTCTGCCGAGCCCATGCAGGCAGACCACCTCTACATCCTGCCGGGAGACCAGTTCCCGCGGCACCTGAAGCTCGAGAAGGGCGCCGTCATCATCTGCTCCGGCAACGCGCCGATGGTCCAGCACTATCTGGACCGATGCTGCCTCATCCGTCTCAAACAGAAGACGGACCCCTTTGCCATCATGAACCTGATCACGTCGATCTTCGACCGGTTCGACCGCTGGTATGAAGGGCTGCATCAGGTCGTGGAGACCACCGCGGACCTGGCCGAGATGACCGAAGCCACCTCGAAACTCTTCCACAACCCCATCATGGTGCTGGACTCCGAGTTCCGCTTCGTGACCCGGGCGGGCTACGGTGACGACGAGCAGTACGTCGCCTTCGACGAGAACGGCTCCGACAAACTGAGCCTGTCCGCGCTGAACCAGTTCCTCAGCGCCACCGACATGAAACTCGACGAGACCGACCCCATCAAGATCGACATCTACGGTCAGTCCTTCCTGAGCTACAACCTGTTTGACTCCGACGAATATGCGGGGAGTCTCACGGTCGCGTACCGCAACCGGGCCTACCGACCCGGCGATGAGCCCCTCATCCGCCTCTTCGCCCACTACCTGATGCTGGCGATGAAGCAGCACTCCCAGTTCATGAGCTCCGGCCACAGCGTCCTGCGCAAAACGTTCCAGAGCCTCATGGACGACATGCCCGTCGACCTCGAAGACCGCCGACGCCTCGAGAACATGGACCTGCCCGAGCTGTGGCGATGTATTGTCCTGCAGCCCACCGAACGGCTCAGCAAGGTGCCCGCGTCCTATGTCTGTGAGACCCTGGAGGCGATGTTCACCGGAAGCATCGCGTTCTCCTATGACGCGGCCGTCGTGCTGTTCACCAGCGCGGACCACCTCGACAACAGCGCGGAAGCACGCCGGCAGTTCGTCCAGCTTCTGGAGGACCAGTTCGACACCGCCAGCCTGAAAGTCGGCATCAGTTCGCCGTTTTCCGACCTTTACTCCGCGCGATGGCACTACACGCAGGGGTGCATCGCCCTTGAGAACGGGAGCATCTTCGACCCCGATGAGACCTTCTATTTCTTTGAAGAGTACGCACTGGAAGAGCTCATCATCAACGCCCCCGGCGACCAGCCCCTCGAGATGTACTACTCCGACGGCCTGAAGCGGCTCTTCGAGCACGATGCCCAGTCCCAGACGAGCTACATCGAGACCCTGCGCACTTATTTGAACAATAATATGAATGTCACCGCCACGGCGGATGCCCTGTACATCCACCGCTCCACGCTCCTCGAGCGGCTGTCCCGCATCAAGAAGGAACTGTGGGACGACCTCAAGGACCCGGACGTGCAGCTGCGGCTGCGTATCATCCTGAAAGCGCTGGAGATAAGGGAAAGCCACTTCGGATAAAAGGAAAAAGGCCTCAGGCGATCGCCTGAGGTCTTTTGTTGTAAGCTCTTTGGCTGTAAGTACTTCGACGTGGTAGGCAGAGCCAATCGAACTTCGCCCTGCGGGCTCGCTCTCTTGGACTGCCCTCACGGTTGACGAGCTAAGCTGCCCGTCGTCCCGTTGGTCCTAGGCCAGCTAAGATGCGTCAACCTTCGATCTGGGCGTCGAGGAGCTCTTTCTCGAGAGCGGCGACCTGCTCTTCGGAGAGGCCGGCCTGCGGGAAGGAGCAGAGCTTTCTCAGGGTGAGACCCTGAACGAGTTTCATCTGAGGATCGGTGGCGAATCCGGGGCTGTACTTGACGATGATGGCAGTAGCTTCCGGGCTCTTCTTGAGGGCTTTGACTTTGGAATCGATAGTTAACATGTGTGGTACCTCCTAAATAATAATACCGTTTTTTCTGTACGGCCGGCGTGCCACACATGGTGCCGACCGGTCCTTACAGTTGCCATTATAGGAGCACACGCCCGAAATGGGCACCGTACACTTTGACGCAAGTTTCGGAAAAACGCCCCGACGGTTTGTCGGGGCGCTTCTGCGTTTTCCGGTTTTAACTTGTTGTTATGCCACGACCTTGCCGTTTTTGATGGTGTAGGTCTCGCCGTCGATCTTCACTTTGCCGTTCTTGTTGAAGTCGACCTTGCCGTCCTTCAGGTACCAGGTACCGTACTGGTTCGACTGGATGCCGGTGAAGCTGAAGTCGACCTTGGAGTCGACGACACGCCACCAGCCGTTCGCGTTCTGGAAGACACCGAACTCTTTGAAGGTGACCTTGCTGTCAGTGGTCTTCCACCAGCCGTACGGGTTCTGGTAGATCTCCTGCTCGTCAAAGGTCACTTTGCCGTCCGTGCACTTCCACCAGCCGTACTCGTTCTGGTAAATGCTCTGGGCATTGAAATTGACATAGCCGTTCTCGATGCGCCACCAGCCGTTCTGGTTCTGCGCGATGCCGGTGTAGGACGTATCGACCTTGTCGTTTTTGTACATCGCCCACTTGCCGTCGGGACCCTGGACGACACCGTTCAGCTTGGCCGGGTCAGCAGGTTCTTCCGCGGGAGCCGCAGACTCATCTGCATCCGGGATGGCCTTCAGGACCTGGTTCGCGATGTACGCATGGCCCTCTGCACTCGGGTGGACATACAGGGTGTACTCGCCCATGCCTTCCGCGGACAGGCCGCCGTCACCGATGAGGTCCATCACGTTGATGGTGCCGATGACTGCGGTGTTGAACGCGTCGACATAGGTATAGTACTGCCGCGCCGGGTTCAGCTGGCTCAGGTACAGGTTCATGCTGAGGATCATCGGGTCGAGGACTTTGCCGATCGGGATCGGGATGCTGTCAGAGACCTTGGTGTCAGACAGCGGGTTGTAGAGACCGATGACGTAGATGTCCGCGTTCGGGTTGAGGTCATGGATCGCGTTGATGATGACCGGATAGTTCACCCGGAACTTGTTGAGACCGGTCAGCGTCGCTTTGCCGATGGTCTCCAGTGCGAACTCGACACCGTGCATCGCCGCAACCGCCTGTGCAAGGTAGCTGATGACTTCCATCTGGGTGCCGAACTGCTCGAGCATCTCTTCGATGGCCCAGGCCTTGTAGTCGGCACTGGCCTTCGGATTCATGACCGAATAGAGGCTCATGATGATCGGCAGCTGGACGTCGTTGGAACCGAGGTCCAGGGTGATGAGGTCAGACTTTTTGATCTCAGCGACCACGCGGGAGCGCAGTTCGGCAGGTTCCGCGATCGCCTTGCCGTTCGCCATGGCTTCGGAAAGGGCCTTCGCGACTGCACCGTCATCGTTGTAATAGCCGGGGTCCAGGATCTCGCGGACTTCGGAGGTCCGCCAGCCGCTGTGGGACTCATTATAATAGTTTTCCAGGCCATTGTTGATGCCGACGCCGGCAGCGATACGGTCCGCATAGGAGCCGATGACGCGCTGGCCTTCCGCTGTACCGTCATACTTTCCGGTTTCCGGATTGTAATGGTAGAACGTGTAGTAGGACGGGAGACCGGCAGCGGCCGTGACACTGTCTCCGAAGAACGTGTAAGCATGGTACTGTTTCTTCTGAGCCGCAAAAGCGGACACCGCCAGGACCGACATCGTCAGGACCAGTGCCAGCAGAAGGGCGATGAGTTTACGGGTTTTCTTCATCAGCAACACTCCATTCGTATAAATATTGATTGATAAAAGTGTCATTTTATACTTTATTTATAACACACTTCTCTTAGAAATGTCTGAAAATAGGCGTAAAGGGATTCTTTCCACTTCGCAATCGTTTGGAAACCCCGCAGGAAGAGGCTTTCTCGACGACGCATTACCAAAATTTCTACCTAAAGTTGCATAATTTTGGGTATGTCTTTCCACCTTGACGGTTCTTTAAAATAGGAGATGCAGAAAGGTGGCTTCGGGCCCCCGCCCGGAGACTCGTAAAGTATTTTATCCTTAAGGAGGAAACTACATCATGGCTGATAACAAATCTGCTGACATCAAAATGTCAACCGCTTCGAAGACCAGAAAGAGCCTGAACAAGCTTCAGAAAATGAAAGACGAAGGCGAGAAGATCTGTCAGGTCTGCCCCGCAGAACTTGGCCCGTTCTTCGCCCTTGCCGCTGAAATGGTCGGCTGCGACATCTTCCGTATTCCCGGCATGCTGATGCCCCGCGCAGGCAGCACCTACAACACCGACTGGGAAGGCGAATGGTTCAACGCTCAGATGACCGTCATCAAATATCGTGAGTATTCCAAGATCATGCATATGAACTTCTACCTTCCGATCCAGTTCTATGCTGACAAGGTCGACGCTGTCAAATACGGCGCACAGCTCGTCTTCAACGGTGCTGACTCCATCCTTCCGATGGGCGTCACCAACGAAGTCCTGAAGTACATGTCCGACAACTGGGTCCCGACCTACGGCCACATCGGCGCCATCTCCGGCTGGCAGACCAACGCCACCGGCTACAAGAGACTTGGTAAGACCGCTGAAGAGGCATTCGACATCTTCAAGTGGGGCTATGAGTATCAGGAGAACGGTATGGGCGCTATGACCATCGAGCTCACTCCTCAGGAAGTCGCTCAGGCCATTTCCGAGAAACTCCGTGTTCCGGTCATCGGCATCGCTGCCGGCGCTCCCTGCGACGGTTCCGAAATGGTCGACATGGACACCTTCGGTGTCATGCCCACCAAACCGATCCATGCCAAGACTTATGCCGAGCTGCTTCCGTTCCTTTGCGAAGCGTACATGGGCTGGCTCGACGACGTCAAGGACGAAGAGTATCCGAAGAAGGAAAACGGCTTCGCCATGGACCCCGAAGAACTCGAGAAGTTCAACGACATGATGGCAAAATTCTAAGTTATAGAGTATACTACTATGAGGGCAGGTCGCACGGCCTGCCCTTTTTCTGAAAGACTCCCACGGCGGGAAAACTACAGGTTATGGAGGTCCTTTTCTATGGCAAAGGACATTGTATTCGGCGAAGACATCCGCCACAGAATGATGTCGGGCATCGACAAACTGGCCGATGCCGTCAAAGCGACGCTGGGTCCGAAGGGACGCAACGCCACCATGCATCAAAAAGCAGGCTTACGGGGTTCTGACTACTCGGACACCGCCATGGCTGACGCCAAAGTCCTTGTGACCAACGACGGCGTCACCATCGCCCGTGCCTTCGTTCTTGAAGACCCCGTTGAAAATATGGGCGTCGAACTCATGAAGTCCGTCGCCATCAAAACGAATGACACCGCCGGCGACGGCACCACCACTGCCACCATCCTCGCACAGGCTATCCTGAAGGAAGGCTTCAAGAATGTGGCCGCCGGCGCCGACCCGATCCAGCTGCAAAAGGGCATCCTGAAGGCCGCCGACTGTGCGGTCGAAGCCCTTCATCAAAACGCGATCAACATTTCGACCAAAGAAGACCTCTCGAACGTCGCGGCCATCTCCTGTGAAGACAGGGAACTGGGCGCGATGGTCGGAGAAGCCCTCGACAAAGTTGGCATGGAAGGGGTCATCAAGGTCGACGAGACCGGCAAGTATGTGACCACCCTCGACATCCAGGGTGCATCGTCTTTGAGCGCGGTTTCATCTCCCCCTACATGTGCACCGACAAGAACCAGACCGTCTGTGAACTGAAGGACGCCTACATCCTGATGACCGACAAAGAGGTCACGAACCCGCAGGACCTCGTCCCGGCGCTCATGCTGGCGGCGGAAGACGGGAAATCCTTCCTCCTCATCTGTAACGGTCTCGAAGCGGAGGCACTGACCCTCATCAACAACCCGCTCCATGAACTGGAGCTCGACATGTGCGCCATCATCGCGCCGAACTACGGCGAAGGCCGTGAGTGGAGAATGGAAGACCTCGCGGTCCAGACTGGCGGCGAGTATATTTCGGACAAGTTCGGCCTCGACATCCGCAAGGTGACCCGGGAACAGCTCGGCACCGCGGCGGACATCCGCATCACCAAGATGCAGACCGTCATCACCGGCGCCGGCGGCGACCCGGCAGCGGTCGAACAGCGCATCGGGGAACTGCGGAACCTGATCGAAAACACCGACTACGAATTCAATAAACAGCGCTATGAAGAGCGCCTCGCCAAGTTCGTCTCCGGCGTCGCCGTCATCGATGTCGGCGGCCAGACCCAGACCGAACTCTGGGAGCGCAAGATGCGCATCGAAGACGCGGTCAACGCGGCCCGTGCCTCTCTGGAGGAAGGCATCGTCGCCGGCGGCGGCATCGCCTACCTCGACGTTCTCGACGATGTCACGGCTTTCGCCGACACGCTGGAGAACGACGAGCGCACCGGCGCCCGGGTCCTCTGTGAAGCACTCAAGGCACCGGCACGGCAGATCGCCCTCAACGCAGGCCTCGACGGCCCCGCCGTCCTCGCCCACCTCGCCGAGCAGCCGAAGGGCACCGGCTACGACGTCGACACCGACACCTATGTCGACATGGTAAAGAGCGGCATCATCGACCCCGTGAAGGTCAGCCGTCTCGCCCTCGAGAGCGCCGCCTCCGTCGCCTCCACTCTGCTCACCACGGAAGCCGGCCTGGCCGACACGCCCGCACCGGAAAGAGAGGTCGTCTCATGACAAGAGAACAGGCATATCGCCGATTCATCAAAGAATACGACATCGAAGTGCCGGAAGAGCGCGTACAGGAGATGTATGACTACTTCCTGCTCCAGACGAAGCACAATATGCAGTATGACACCCTCATCAACGGTGCCGTCCACCTGCACAAGGCACAGGAACTCGCCGAGCTCGACCCGGAGATCCGGGAAGCGGCCTGGTTCGAGGCAAAATCCGACCTCGTCATGAAGGAGCTCATGAAGAAGCTCGAGCCGGAAGTGACCGAAGAGGAACTCCAGGCCAAAGCCGAGGAGAAGTGTCAGAAAGACGGGACCACCATGGACATGCTCAAAATGTTCTTCGGTCCGAGCCTCTCGGGACTGAAGCGTGACCTTCAGGAAGAAAAGGTCAAAGATTGGATCTTTGAGCAGATGAACCAGCGCTGATTAAGTATATCGTTACGAATTAAACACACCGCCCGAATCACGTATTTACGCTGTTTTTGGGCGGTGTACTCAATTTTGTGTATTTAAATAATTCTACTATGTGGTATGGTATACACAGGGTGAAAAAGTGTTTGGGTATTGTCATCTCAGGAGGATATGATGAGTAAAGATATGAACTGGGAAAAGCTCTATGACTTTATCGTCAAGTGCGGCAAAGACCACGACCCCTACCACTTCACGGTCTCCATCGTCGACGGTCTGAAGGAGTTCTTCGACTTCGACAGCGCCATGATCTTTTTCCTTGACGGCAACCGGAACCTCGTGGACCAGTACCTCTACAACTTCAACCCAAACTGGATCCGCATCTACAATGAGTACTACTCCAAGACCGAAGAGCTGAACGGCGTCTGGGCCTGGACGGCAAAGGCCGACGAGCAGGAAAACACGCCCTTCATCAGCTATATCCGCTGGTGGGACATGCCGGACTCCGAATTCCTGCGGGACTACATCAAGGAGAACCGCATCAACGAGTCCCTCTCGTTCATTCTCTACGACCTCAACCGGCAGCCGCGAAGCGTGTTCAACTTCGACATGAAGGACAACAAGAAGTTCAAAGAGCATGACATCGACGTGCTGAACATCCTGGTCCCCGCACTCAACAATCTGCACAAGAATTTCTATGTCAAGATCCCGGGTGGTTTCCGCCATTCGAACCCGCTCTACGCCGACGCGCAGCTGACCGACCGCGAGGTCGAGATCGTCGACCTCATCTGTCAGGGCGTTTCTCCGGCGAACATCTCGAAGATCCTGCACATCGCCACCTCGACGACATACAAGCACATCGCGCACATCTACGAGAAATTCCATGTTTCCAGCCGCCAGGCACTGCTGGTCAAACTGCTGAACCAAAGCACGTAAGCGACCTCTACCTAATTTTGAGTAGTAAAGTTACCTAAGTTTTCCACTACTTAGGTAACTTTTTTATTGTTAAGATGGAATCAGCCAATGGGAAGACTGTAAGCGCAGTTTCCCGCAAACAATGAAACATTTATTAGGAGGATTTTATTATGGCTATCACTTCCAAGAGCAGTCTCAAAGACGTACTTCAGAGCGAAGAAGCTTGCAAGATCATCGAAGAGTATTTCCCCGGTTTCATGGAGAGATCCGCTGAATTCGGCCCCGTCATGGGCATGAAGATCGGCTCCCTTCTTAAGTTCCCGCAGGTCGGCCTCGACAGAGCCACCGTCAAAGAGCTTTGCAAGAAACTCGACGAACTGGGTGAATAAGATTTAATGTCGAAAGGCCGCCTTCAAATTCTTTTGCAGGCGGCCTTTTTCAGAAGGTAATGCTATGAAACAGGTTTGTGTCGTGACCGGTGCCACCGGCGGCATCGGCTCCGCATGTGTCAAACAGATGTGTGAACTCGGCTACATCGTGGTCGTCTCGGACATCAACCAGGAAAAGATCGACGCGAAAGTCGAAGAGATGAGAGCCCTCGGCTATGAAGCCGAAGGTCTGGTCTGCGACACGTCCAGCCCCGCGCAGTGTGGCGCGCTGGCCGAGTTTGCAGCGTCTCTCGGCAGAGTCCAGGGTGTCATCCAGCTTGCGGGTCTCACCCCTGCTTTCGCGACCGCCCGGGACATCGTCAAAGTCGACGTCCTCGGCACCATGCACATCAACGAGGCATTCTACCGGGTCATGGAACCCGGCGCCGCCATCATGGACATCTGTTCCTGCGCCGGACACTTCATGCCGCAGGAAATGTGGCCGGAAGACATCTTCGAACTCTCCCTGACCGACAAAGACAAGTTCCTCGAAGAGTTCGTCGAATACCTCGAGGACTTTGGCGATGGACCGACCGCGTCCAACATGGCCTACGTCTTCGGACGCAGTTTCGTCTGGTGGTATGCCCGCAAGTGCAACTATCCCTTCGGTCGAAACAAAGGCATCCGCGTGAACACCGTTTCCATCGGATTCGTCGAAACGGCTCAGTCCAAAGCGGATCTTGAAGCAGTCGGCGATTACGACGAGCGCATGGGACAGCAGATGTCCTACAGCGGCTTCGGCCGCCCCGGCACACCTGAAGAGGTAGCCTTCTGCATCGCCACTACCATCGACATCCGCAACAGCTACCTGTCCGGATGCGACATCTACTTTGACAACGGTTGCGACGCCAACGGTTATATGGGTCAGTTCGACCCCTTCGACCCGTCCACCGTCGTCTATGACCCCGAACAAAAAATCACGATTTAACGATATTTGGAGGAATCTATCATGGCCAATCGTTTAGATGGAAAAGTCGCCATCGTTACCGGTGCCGCTTCCGGCATGGGCAAAGCAATCGCAATGGACTTCCTGAAGGAAGGCGCGAAAGTGCTTGCCGTCGACATCAACACCGATCGTCTCGAAGAACTCGTTGAGGACGTCGAAGACGAAGAGCTCCCCGTCGAAAACCTCGTCACCACCAAGGGCAACATCTGCTCTGACGAAGACTGCAAAGCTGCGGTCGACCTCGCTGTCGAGAAGTTCGGCACACTGAACGTCCTCTCCCATAACGCAGGCGTCATCGACGACATGACCCTCATCGACGAGATGACCAACGAGGCATGGGACAAGTGCATTGCCGTCAACCTGACCGGCACCATGAAGATCTGCCGCGCCGCGCTGCAGTATTTCGTTCCCAATGAGATCCCTGCATCCATGGTCCTCATCACTTCGAACGGCGCATTCGAGTCCGCCACCGGCGGTCCCGCATACTGCGCTTCCAAGGCCGGCGCCAATGCCTTCATGAAGTCCATCGCCTTCGAGTTCGGACGCAAGGGCATCCGCTGCAATTCCATCTGCCCCGGTCCCGTTCTGACCAATATCACGGACTCCGCCCCCGTCTTCAATGAGCGCGGTTCCGAAGTCCACAACAAGTCCGGTTACAATGCCCATGCCTGGGAATGGACCGGCGGCATCATTGCGATGCCGGAGGACATTTCTCCTCTCGCCGTCTACCTTGCTTCTGACGAATCGTCCTTCGTCAACGGCGCATCTCACGTCATCGACTCCGGCGTCTGCCTGAGTAGATAATATCCATAACCTTGGGAATGACCCGCACTGGAACGAACCTACTGCTCTTCCGGTGCGGGCCTTCTCCCCTTTGAACTGGGACGGTTTGCCCGGAAAGGAATCGAATTATGACTGATACATCCCTCGGCTACAAAGGAAAAGTATGCGTCGTGACCGGCGCTTCCAGCGGCATGGGCCGCGCGACCGTAGAACTGCTGGTCGACCTTGGTGCAGAGGTCTACACCCTTCAGCGGCGGGAATGTGACGTCCCCGGCATCAAGCAGTCGATCGCCACGAACCTGTCAGACAAAGACTCGATCGACGCGGCATTCGCGCAGCTGCCAAAGCACATCGACTGTTTCTTCGGCGTCGCCGGCCTGTCCGGCGCCAAGACCGACTACATGACCACGTTCAACTGTGACTACACCGCAAACTGGTACATCACTGAGACCTACCTCAAAAAGCGCATGAGTGCCGGCGGGTCGATCGTCTATGTCTCTTCCACGGCCGGCCTCAACTGGCTGAAGTACAAAAAGGAAGAAGAAAAAGTCCTCAAAGCGAAGACATGGAAGCAAGTTGAGAAGTCCGTCGCGAAACTCGCGAAGATCTCGCCTTCCACCTTTGCTTACATGTACGCGAAGCGCTGCATTTCCTACTATGCAGCGAAGCAGTCTGTCGAACTCGGCAAACTCAGCATCCGTGTGAACAATGTCATGCCCGGGTCCACTGATACCGGCATGAAGGACGAGTTTGAGAAGATGGCCGGCGGCGAGGAAGCCCTCCTCAAGGAAGCCGGCACCGCAGGGCGCCTGGCCACTTCGGAAGAGATGGCCTGGCCGATCGTCTTCCTCGGTTCTCCCGTTGCCAGTTTCGTCTCCGGTGTGGAGTTCAACGTCGACTCCGCCGACACCATGATGAAGAAACTGAAGCTGAAGAGAGATGTCGAAGCCATCCCGATCACCAACAAGCTGGTCATCAAGGCGGCCGGCATGGCGATGAAGAAACAGGGCAGGGCAGAATGATTTCTCCCTGAGTTTCCTTTGAACACAAACAAGAAAAGAGAGCTCGAAGTTCGAGCTCTCTTTTTTCATTTTAAGAGTATTTCAGGTTTGGTCTACAAATCGCCTCAGGCAACTTTACCGTTCTTCACGGTGTAGGTCTTTCCGTTGTATTTGACTTTGCCGTTCTTGTTGAAGTCGACTTTACT
>JAFTZU010000071.1 GCA_017461005.1 Clostridia bacterium | reverse complement strand
CGGACAAGGCCATGTCCTCGATGGAAGCTTACGGTCTTTTCGTCACCCGGGTCTGCAAGGACAACGGTGTCCCCTACTATTACGGTCCAAAAACGATCACCTACACCGCCTGCGTGCTGTACTGAAGATGACAAAAAAAGAGCTGAGCATTTGCTCAGCTCTTTTAGTTTGTTCACGTCAATCGCCGAATGGACTGTTTGAAGAACACCAGCGCCTTCTCGATGCTGTCCTGCGGGATGCGTTCGTCCGTCTGAAGGAACAGCATGAAGATGGGCACCGGGATGTTGAAGGGCGAATGCCGGTAGACGTTCTCGCAGACGATGTGGTAATACTTCGCGTCCGTGGCGCCCATGATGACGTAGGGTGCCGTGACGGGTTTCTCCCACAGTTCCTTCGAGAGTTCGTCGATGACCTTGAAGGTCTCGGTGTTCGTCGGGGAGACCGGTGAGGGGTCGTTGCCGCCGATGCGTTCGACCTTGACCCGTTTATCGCCAATGACTTTGTTCAGGTGTTTCTCCACCTCGTCCATGGTCATGCCGGGCAGGATGCGGGAGTTGATGGTCGCCGTCGACACCTTGGGCAGGACGTTGGACTGTGGGCTTCCGGAGGTCATGGTGACTGCAGTCGTGGTCTTCATAAGCGAAGCAGACTCGGGGATGGCCGCCAGGATCGGCGTCAGGATGGGAGCCACCGGTTTCAGGGCTTTGCCGATGAGGCTCGTCGGGAACGCGAGGCTGTCGAGGACCAGATTCAGGACATTACGGAACTCCGGGGTCATGCTGGCTTTGTAGGCGTTCTTTTCGATGTTCGTGATGGCCTTCGCGAGGATGCCCACGCCCGTATGCTTCGGCGGGGTCGATGATTGACCGCCCTTGGACTCGACGGTGAGCTTGTAGTCCGCGTACCCCTTCTCTGCGATGCCGACGACCGCGAGGTCCTTCTCGATGACGCCGGGGATGCGCAGCCGCGGGATGCCGCCGCCCTCGTCGATGACGCTCTCGAGGTGGATGCCCCGGGCTTTCAGAGTCTCCGCCAGCAGTTTCGCCGCGGGTTCCTTCGAACCGACGACTTCCTCATTGTAGCCGAAGAGGACCATAACGGTGCGGTTCGGGGTATAGCCGTCTTCCAGGAGGGTCTCGATGGCTTCCAGTACCGCGACCACATGGGTCTTCATGTCGACCGCGCCGCGGCCCCAGAGGCAGCCGTCCGCTATATCGCCACTGAAAGGCGGATGGGTCCAGTCCCCCACCGTCTCCTCCGGCACCGGCACCACGTCCTGGTGGCCGATGAGCCCAATGGGGTCGAGGCTCGGGTCCGTCCCCTCCCAGGTGTAGAAGAGCCCGGCTTTGCCGATGACCTCCTTCTTCAAGGTCTGATGCACCAGCGGGTACGCCTCTTCGAAGACCTTGTGGAGTTTGTCGAACTCCGCCCAGTCCGTCTCCGACTCATCGAGGTGAGACACGGTCGCGCACTGGATGGCCTTCTGCATGGTGGCGATGTACCGCTCCACATTCACACGTTCATTCATACTACTCACTTCCTTTTCTGAGCCCATTATACTGCAAAAAGACCTCACAGAGAAAGCTTCTCTGTGAGGTCTTTCGTATTTATATCAAAGGCCTTTGGCCTGTGGGGCGATTTACCGGGCGACGAGGCCGGTGCCGTCGTAGTCGATCGTGATGACCGTGCCGGGGACCGGGTCTTCGGCGATGATCTTCCGGGCGACCAGGGTCTCGATGTTCGACTGGATGAACCGCTTCAGCGGACGGGCGCCGTACTGCGGGTCGAATGCCGTGTCGATCATGTAGTCCTTGGCGGCGTCGGTCAGCGTCAGGTCGAGCTGACGGGCCTCCATCCGTTTCTTGAGGTCTTTGACCAGCAGGTCGACGATGCCGTAGATGTTCGCCTTGGTCAGCGGCTTGTAGTAGATGATCTCGTCGAGACGGTTCAGGAACTCGGGGCGGAAGGACCGCTTCAGGAGCTGGTCCACCATGCTGCGGGCCTCTTCGGAGATCTCACCGTTATCGGTGATGCCCTCGAGGATGATGTCCGAACCGAGGTTCGAGGTCAGGATGATGATGGTGTTCTTGAAGTCCACGGTTCTGCCCTGGGAGTCGGTGATGTGGCCGTCGTCCAGGACCTGCAGCAGGATGTTGAATACGTCCGGGTGGGCCTTTTCGATCTCGTCGAAGAGCACCACGCTGTAGGGCTTGCGGCGCACGGCCTCGGTGAGCTGG
>JAFTZU010000070.1 GCA_017461005.1 Clostridia bacterium | reverse complement strand
GACGTCGAGGGCAACCCCTGCAAGTCCATCGTCGACCGCGTCTGCGTCAGCGGACTCAAAGACTGGTTCCCGGAGGTTTGATATGAAAAAGCTATTATCCCTGTTGCTCACCGTCCTCCTCGCCTGTTCCCTGTTCGGCGCCTGCGTGTCAAACACCCAGCCGGTCGAGCGGGAAGATACACTGAAGACAACGAAGAGCCAGACCATCGACCGGAACGGTTCCTATACGTCGAAGGACGATGTGGCGCTGTACATCCATACGTATGGCGAACTGCCGAAGAACTTCATCACGAAGAAAGAGGCCGAAAAGCTCGGCTGGGACGGCGGTTCTCTCGAGCCCTATGCCCCGGGCAAGTGCATCGGCGGCAGCTACTTCGGCAACTACGAAGGGAACCTTCCCAAGAAGAAGGGCCGCACCTACCACGAATGCGACATCGACACGATGGGCAAACGCAGCCGTGGAGCGAAACGTATCGTCTATTCCAACGACGGCCTCATCTACTACACGCCCGACCACTACGAGACCTTTGAACTGCTTTACGGAGAGGAGTAAGGACTATGGCTGACAACAAAAGAAACCGGAACAACCTGACCGTGGACCTTTCCGACATCAAAACGGTCGAAGGTCTGCACGCCGTACTAAAAGAGGCCTTTGAGTTCCCCGAATACTACGGCGGGAACCTCGACGCCCTGCACGACTGCTTGACGGACATCGCAGTCAAGGCGGCCGAGGCGGACCCCGTCACCGTCACGTTCGCCGGCTACAAAAAAGCGAAGCGCGCCCTCGGCAGCGACTTCCACAACTTCCGGAACGTCCTGAACGACGTCTCGGAAGAGTACCCGAACTTCATTGTGGAATGGAGACGCAAGGCATAAAACACATCAAAAAAGAAGAAAGCATAACAAAGTTCGTCACTAGTTACAATCGCACTGGACGGGCGCGTCCGCAGGACTAGAATCCTGTAAACAGCCCGGAAGCGCGGACCTTGTAACGAGGGGCGAACCTTTGTTATGCCTATTCTTAAATATTCGTTTTAGTCTTCGAGTGTTGCGACGACCTCTTCCAGAAGGGAGATGATCGGCAGTCTCTGCGGACAGGCGCCTTCGCACTGGCCACAGGCGATGCACTCCGAAGCCTTGACGCCGGCTTTTTCGGAATCACGTTTGTAGGTACCTTTGGCGCGTTCGGTCTTACCGTAGATCTTGTGCCAGTTCATCGCCTCGAAGAAATCCGGGATGGGGATGTTCATCGGGCATCCGGGCATGCAGTAGTGGCAGGCCGTGCACTTGATCTGGTCGATCGAGTCGAGGGCTTTCTGCGCCTTCCCGATGACTGTCAGTTCATCTCTGCTGAGGGGCTGGAAGTCCTTCATGTAGGAGAGGTTGTCTTCCATCTGTTCGAGCGTCGACATACCGGAGAGGACCGTCATGACACCGTCGAGCGTTGCGACGTAACGGATGGCCCAGGACGCATTGGAAGCGTTGGGGTCCGCGTCTTTGAAGACTGCTTCGACCGGAGTCGGAGGAGTCGCCAGGGTACCGCCCTTGACCGGCTCCATGACCACGACGGGCTTGCCGTGCTTCCGCGCTACTTCATAGCAGGCGCGGGACTGGACGGCCGGGTTCTCCATGTCCGCATAGTTGATCTGCAGCTGGACGAACTCCGCACCGGGGTGCTTCGTCAGGGTCTCTTCCAAAAGTTCCGGGGTCGCATGGAACGAGAAGCCCCAGTGTTTGACGAGGCCCTTCTCCTTCAGTTCCTCCATGTACTCCCAGAGGTGCCAGTCCTCATAGACCTTCCAGTTATTGTCCTGAATGGCATGGAGCAGGTAGAAGTCCACATAGTCCGTGCCGAGGCGCTCGAGGCTCGTATAGATCTGCTGTTTGGCCTCCTCTTCCGAGTTGCAGGCCAGCCAGGCGTTCAGTTTGGTCGCGATGGTGAAGGAATCTCTCGGATACCGTTCGACGAGCGAGGCGCGCATCGCCTTCTCCGACTCCCCGTCCTTGCCGTAGACATAGGCGGTGTCGAAGTAGGTGCAGCCGGCCGCCATGAAGCGGTCGACCATCTGTTTCGTCTGCTCGATGTCCGTGGTCTCTCCGTCTTCCAGCATCGGAAGGCGCATGAACCCGAAGCCGAGCTTCTTGATCTCTTTCCCAAAATATGCCATAGAATCCCTTTCCCTTTCGGCGATTTACGGAAGTTTGTTGTAAGTCTCGTCGTCGACCGGCTCCAGCCACTCGTTGCTGCCGCCGACGGCCGGGATCTCCTGCGCGATGTGGGACATCCAGGAGTCCTTCGCGGCGCCGTGCCAGTGCTTGACGTT
>JAFTZU010000069.1 GCA_017461005.1 Clostridia bacterium | reverse complement strand
TGATACTCTTGGCAGAGTCATCCAGGAGATCGGACCGGAAGACTATGACGCCTCTCTTGACGGCCTTCCGACCGCCAACACTTACAGTGACAGTTCTGCTGGAACCACCTATGTCTATGCATCCAATAACACTCTGAGTTCGGAGACCAACCGCCTCGGAAAGACGACGCATTACTATTACAACGACAGAGGCTGCAAGACCAGAGAAGAGTTCGACATTTACAAATTCTATTACAGGGACCACGGGGAACTGACGCAGGTCCAGGTGAACGGTGTCCAGAAAGTCCTCTATGGTTATGAGAACGCCACAAACCTTCTTCAGACAGTGACCTATGCGAACGATGACGTCATCAACTATTATTACGACTCCAACAAGAATCTGATTTCTGAAAAGCGGAACGATAACAATGCAGCCTATGTGACTTACAGTTACAATTCCGACAATGAGCTCACCGAAAAGGTGAATTATGACACCGGTTTAAGGTATACTTATGGCAGCAATGATAGCGTAACAGTTACAAAGCTGAGCGATGACTCGGTGGTCCAGACTTACACCCAGTCCTCTAACGAAGACCAGGTGGACAGCGAAGACGCTGTGGTCACGACCATCAATGAAAGCCATTTTGGAACAAGCTATTCGAGTCAGGTCACGAACCGGTCGACCACGTTCACGGCCGGCTCAAATTCGGTGAACTACACCTTCACGAACAACAACAGCAATAATGTGGCCACGGAAGCAGTGAGCTTTAACAACAGCCCTGCGTTCACGACGGCTTACAGCTATGACTCGAAAGAGAACATCACGAGCAAGGCGATCACACTTGCCGATAATACCACGATCGATGTGGTGAACACCTATGACTCCAAGAACCGGATCACAAGTACAGGTTATGGTTCTGCGGAGCAGACCTACACTTACGACCAGTATGGCCAGTTGACGCAGACCGTAGATGCTGCGAATGGGTTTACGGAAACTTACAGCTATGATCAAAGAGGGAATATCCTCACTAAGACCAAGGTCTACGATGATACATCTCTTCCTGCTGAAACTACGAACTTTAGCTATGGCAATTCCGCCTGGCCGGATGAACTGACCTCAGTCAACGGCACGAGCCTGACTTACGACGCCAATGGCAATGTCCTGACCTACGGCAACATGGAGTTTGAGTGGACCAACGGAAGAACGCTCTCGCAGATCACGGTGAACCCGGAAGACGAGAACGGCACAGCCGACGTCTATAGCTATACTTATGACGAGTCCGGCATCCGGTCCAGCAAAACGGTCAACGGAGTGACCACCTACTTCACAACAAAAGATGGCGTCATCCTGTCTCAGACAGACGGGACGAACACCATGTATTTCCAGTATGACAACTCCGGCAACCCGACCGGCTTCCTTTACAACGGGACCCAGTACTTCTACCTAACGAACCAAATGGGTGATGTTATTGGCATCACCGATAACACGGGTTCTCTTATCGCCACCTACACTTACGATGCCTGGGGCGAAGTGCTGGCTGTAACGCCGGCAACAACGAACAGCGCTACCCAGCTCGCCATCGCAAACGCGAACCCGTTGCGGTACAGAGGGTATTACCTGGATGCTGAGACGGGGTATTATTATCTGAGAAACAGATACTATGATCCAAGCATAACAAGATTTATAAACGTCGATGATTTTGAGATTTATAGCACTTTTGATTTTGGGAGAAGTAAGTGTTTATATGACGGGTATCTATATTGTATCAATGCTCCGGCAAGCTATATAGATCCGGATGGCGATATTCCGGATTGGGTTGCAATCGGTTTGAGAAAATATATTGCGGGAACCCTTATTGGATGGAGACGTTATTCTGAAGCAAAGCTCTTGCTGTCTACAGCAGGCACAGCCTATTTAAACAAAAAAGGTTATTATTTAGCAAGTCGAATGTACTATCATGGAATTTGGGGAAACGGGAAAGCACCTGGAAAAAGTATCACTAATTTAGCAATCAATAAATTGAAAGCCTCCCAAACGATGAAAAACTTTTTCAAAAACAAGTGTAAACGATATAAATCCAGATCGAGTATTAAAAAAACTGAAACTGTAGAATTTCCTAAAAATAGCGAACCTGATTTATATTACAGTTTACAGCATGTTACGGTAAGCTATTCCGGGAAGAAAAAAGGAGGCTCATGGACTTTTAATATTACCGTGTCAGATCGATATGATTTTGATAACATGCGATTCTTAAAGGATAGGTCCTTTGGCGCTGCGGCGAACGATTTAGGTGTACTGATGCAAAAAGCAGGAATGATGGTTCCTTACAATATTCGGGTTTCTTATTCTCAAAAATATAACACGAAAGGTTTGATAAAATAGGTATCAACATGAAAAAGAGACTTTGTTTTATCTTAATAGGTTTATTACTTCTACTCGGCACCAGTTGTGGGAGACAGCAATCATATGTAACTAATGAGCAATGGATTAATGAAAAAATCAATTTTGTAGAAAAAAACGTTATCGGCACGAAAGATATTACAATTCGATCTGATACAGATTTAACATATTTGCAAAGCTATAGTTTCACATGGTCCGGCAATCATAGATTAGAGATAGGCTTTATTGCAGACGAATTCTCTAATAAGAACACGCTTTACTATCATGCAAATTATTATTATTCTAATGATGAAATGCCTAATCTATCTGTTGTATTGCCAATCGTAAATACTTTTGCTTATAAAAGCTACTCTAAACAGTTTTGTGAATCATTTCTACAAGCACCTGAAGAAAAGTATTCAATAGAGAAAAGAGGTAGTTTAAAAAGCAACGATTACGATATTGCAAAATATCGCAATTTGGATTTTTTTGAGGAACATGGTGTAGTTGAATATTATCAGTTTGGCCAAAAAGCTTATGGTCATAAAAAAGGAGATCAACTTTTAGTGTTTGGCGGGTTAACGGCAAAATGAAATGAGTTATTATTCCAGTGAGGAAGTATAGAGATCCAATGGCAGAGAAGTAAATCGCCAACACAACAAGCACAAGGCCTATTATCATCTTTATAACCTCACGAACAACGCCAGCAATAACGTTGCCACAGCAGCAGAAAACTACAAAAACACACAGGTGTTCTCAACGGCTTACAGCTATGATCAAAGAGGGAATATCCTCACTAAGACCAAAGTTTACGATGATACATCATTTCCTGCGGAAACTACGAACTTCAGCTATAGCAACTCTGCCTGGCCGGATGAGCTGACCAGTGTTAACGGCACAAGCCTGACCTATGACGCAAACGGCAATGTCCTGACCTATGGGAACATGGAGTTCGAGTGGACGAATGGACGGGTACTCAGTGAGATCACCGTGAACCCGACGGACCCGAACGACACGGCGGACGTTTACAGTTACACCTATGACGAAAGCGGTATCCGGTCCAGCAAAACCGTCAACGGAACGACCACGAACTTCACAACAAAAGATGGCGTCATCCTGTCGCAGACCGACGGGACGAACACCATGTATTTCCAGTATGACAATTCCGGCAACCCCACTGGTTTCATTTATAACGGGACCCAGTACTTCTACCTGACCAACCAGATGGGCGATGTCATCGGCATTGCCGACAACACCGGTTCCCTCTTCGCCACTTACTCCTACGGCGCCTGGGGCGAAGTCCTGTCTGTTACTCCAGCAACAGAAAACAACGAAACCCAACTTGCCATCGCCAATGCCAACCCCTTACGGTATAGAGGATACTACTTCGATCAGGAGACAGAGTATTACTACTTGCAGAGTAGGTACTATAATCCCGCAAGCATGAGATTTATCAGCCCAGATAATATGGGACAATCTAAATTGATAAAAATACATGATAAGTACCTAAATCTATATGTGTATTGTAGTAACAGTCCATCAAATGATAAAGATATTACCGGAAGCCGCTCACAGAAGGAATGGCAAAAGGTTGCTGCTTCACTCGGGATGCACAAAAGAAATGACGGTTTTTATGTCTATGCCGGACTTAAATACTTATCACGTTGGTACTGTATTTATATAGGAGAGATTGCAGTTTTAGCATGGGGTGCCCGTTATACATACTTGGGTATGACTGCATATAGAATGGGCGTTGAAATTTGGGCCCATGCAGCTGTACATTTTCTTGGCGTAATGATGCGACTCTCTGGCAATTCAAAATTGTTCAACTATTCAAATAGAATTTTCAAGCACACATATCGAATAGATGTAAACAAAGGGGAACGACTGTTACCAGCAATGTATGGCCTTTGGGCAGCTTTCCCATTGGTTGTCAGAGCCGCATATTCTTCAAAGCTTGTCTCTGCAAAGCAGTATCGGAGGTATTTGAGATGAAACAGTTCAGAGAAAATGTAGGATCTTTCTTAATAATTTTCATAATAGTATGCTTTATCACAGGATGTAATACCAATGAATATCTTGACTCATCTTTTTGCTATTTTTATAACGACGCGGAATATGTTTTAGAGGATCCATTTGGTGGACATATCAATTCACAGTGGCAGTTTCCTGAATTGAATATGAATGATACCTCTAGAGTGAAAATTTATTTTGGTCCTGAAAACGATATCGAAAAGAAACCAAACCATTATGTAAAGAAATTCAATAACAAAAAGCTTAATATGTTATTAATAGAATGGGGCGACCTTCTCTGCAAGAAAGGATATCTCTTAAACTACCATGATGTAGAAAACATAGAAAGTATTTATGTTGTCCAGCGAAAAAAAAATTACGATGTGGATTTTTGGGATTCTAATGTTAAATGCGTAGATAATTATCAAGATGCAAATGATGTTTTTAAGGAATTAAAGGAAGCATCTGAGTCTGGTGAGTGGTATAGAAACAGTAGCCCTGAGTTAGAAAGTAGATATGAATTGGGTGAAATACACATCGGTCTAAAATTTTATGATGTTGTCGCTATCTATGATATGGGCTACATCAATATGACAGAGAGCGGAAGGTGGGGGTTGTACCTCTATGACACACAGCCATATGAACTATATCTTTTAAGTGATGCAACGGTTCAATGTCTATTGCAATAATAAATCGCGAATCGGAATATCAGCCTCATAACAAACCACTTCGCAAGAAGAAACTGCGTTTTTTATAGGAACTTTGGCACTATACAAGAAAAGTGTCGGGTTACAACGAAGACAACGAACTGACCCAGAAAATAAACTATGACACAGGGTTAAAGTACATTTATGGCAGCAATGATAGTGTGACTGTAAAGAAACTGAGTGATGACACCACAGTCCAAACTTACACCCAGTCCTCCAACGAAGACCAGCTGGACAATGAGGACGCTGTGGTCACCACCATCAATGAGAGCCATTTCGGAACGAGTTATTCGAGCCAGGTCGCGAAGTACAGCACAACTTTCACCTCTGGAAACAACTCCATCGTCTACAGCTTCACGAACAACAGCAGCAATAACGTTACCACAGAATCGGTAAGTTACAACAACTCACAGGCGTTCTCGACGGCATACAGCTATGACTCGAAAGAGAACATCACGAGCAAGGCGATCACACTGGCGGATAATACCACCTTCAATGTGGTGAACACCTACGACTCCAAGAACCGGATCACAAGTACAGGTTATGGTTCTGCGGAGCAGACCTATACTTACGACCAGTATGGCCAACTGACGCAGACCGTGGATGCCGCGAACGGGTTCACTGAAACTTACAGCTACGACCAGAGAGGAAATATCCTCACCAAAACAAAAGTTTACGATGATACATCGTTTCCTGCAGAAACTACGACCTTCAGCTATGGCAACTCCGCCTGGCCGGATGTGGAGTGCGGTGAAAAAATGACCAGTACCTTTTGTACTGCCATATGGGTAGCCCAAAGGCCGCCTCGTGAACATCGTCGCGAAGTAAGACATATATGGATCGTTGACAAAGAAAACGGAATGAGTACAATAAAAGTAGGATGAATTCATCCTACTTTTATTTTTGGAGATGATTTCATGATGATCAATACAGACACTATGTTCTCGATGACACAGGCGAACCAGAACTTTTCTGCCGTTGCGCGTTCCGTTGACCGCAACGGAGAGGCGGTTGTTTTGAAGAACAACAAGCCGAAATATCTTGTCATCGATATGGAAAATGAGAAATTCATCCTTGACCTGACCGAAGAAGAAAGAATCGATATCATTACCAAACGAGTGCTCGAAAAGTACCTTCCTGCATTCAAGGAGCTGGCAAAATGACAACATTCAGCAAGGAAAAAGTACTGCTGCTGCATCAGCTCATGGCAGAGGCCACGGGCGGCGATGTCGGCGTGCGCGATGAAGCACTGCTTGAGTCCGCAATCGAAAACATTTTCGCCACATTCGACGGCGTCGAGTTATACCCCAGTAAGGAAGAGAAAGCGGCGCAGCTCGGGTTTTCTCTCATTTCGAACCATGCATTCGTGGACGGCAACAAACGGATCGGTATGTACCTTATGCTATCGTTCCTTGAGCTGAACGGGATCCGGATCGACGCCACCAACGAAGAGGTCGCAAAGCTTGGCCTGGATGTTGCCGGTGGGCTGGCAGACAGCAAAGACATCCTGAAATGGATCAAAGATCATAAACTATAAATAATGGAGTCTGGTGAAAAGGAGGAAGCCCCATGAACGCAAAACAATACCTGCACGGCATGCTCGGACAGGGCTGGTACAACTTCACAGAGTGCCTTGCCTGGCCCACACCTGGGACTTTGCACTGCCGTACCTGCCGGAGTATTTCTAAACAAGTGCTCGTCAGAGAGTTCTCAAAAAGTTACTGTTCATTTGACATTTGTACATGTATAATGAAGGAGTAATGTACCTCGTCTTTTTAAGGAGGCATGTCAAATGTTTGGAAAGAAGAAAACGAAAAAAGCTGCGGCGGCACCGGCCGTCGAGCTGACTCCGTTCCAGAAAGCCGCGAAAGAGCGCGCTGAAATGAAACCGTTCGAGAATTCCCAGTACTGGGTGTGCGGCGACTACGCCATCCATTACCGTGTCGACAAAGCGGTCGGCAAAGAGAAGGGAAAAGTCTTCGTCCTCCACGGGTTCTGGATGAATACCATGTTCTACGATGAACTCGTCGAAAAGCTGAACGCGGAAAGTTACACTGTGTATCGCGTCGATATGCCTTCTTTCGGATACTCGACCCGCGAGACGAAGGGCATCGACTACGTGCCGACGAAAGACGTCATCGCGAAGATGATCGCTGACCTCGACGACGGCAAGGGCTTCATCCTCTACGGCCACTCCATGGGTGGTTCCGTGGCGATGGAAGTCGCGCTCCTCGCACCGAAACACGTCAAGGCCCTGGTCCTGAACGCCCCGATGTTCATGCGCAACTCGACCGACGCACAGGCGGAGTGGTTCACCCAGGACAGAATGGTGAAACTCCTCACCCTCGAAGCGAACCTCATCAAGCGGCTGAACGCGCCCATCAAACTGTTCATGTACGTCATGAGCTGGGACAAGGACTTCGCGAAGTCCTTCGACGCAAAGCGCTTCACCGCGCCCTTCGCCGACCCCGACGCCGGCGAGTCCCTTGGCTTCTTCACGGGCCACGTCAAGAAACCGGACGTCAAGACGCTGAAGAGCATCAAGGCGCCGGTGCAGTATGTGGCAGCGGGCCGCGACATGTTCGTCTCCAAGGGCGCTGCGAAGAAGATCCGCAAAGCCCTTCCGAAGGGCACGGACTGCCGCGTCATCCAGGGCGCCGGCCACTGCTTCCCGCAGGCGCAGACCGACCTCGCCGTCGAGTACATGCTGGACTTCCTGAAGTAAGGGCGCCCGTCTTAGAACAACCAAAAAAGTATAAAAAGAAGCCCCTGAGAAACGAATTCTCAGGGGCTTTTCTACTGATTCATGGGGCATAACGATGTCCGTCGGATGTCATAATCGCACCGGAGCGTTCTCCGAAGGAGATAGAATTTTACCTCTCGCGAGGAGCGGACCTTATGACAGACGGCGGATCAGCGTTCTGCCAAATGCACTGTCGTCGTTGGGAAAGCAAACGACGCGCCGGCGTCTTCGACGATCCGCCGGATGGCGAAGTTCACGTCCTCCCGGACCTTCAGGTTCTCGTACTTGTCAGTCGTCACGGTGAAGTAGGTGACTTCGAGGTCCTGGCTCGAATCGCCAAAGTCCTTGAAGGTGACGGAGATGATCGAGTTGTCGACTTCGTCGCTGTCTTCGAGGTACTTGCGTATATCGCCACAGATGCGCTGCAGCTGCTCCGTCGTCGTGTCGTAGGTCAGGCTGATGGGGAACGTGACGGCCTTGCCGAGCTGGGTGCGGGAGTAGTTCGTGATGGCCTCTTTCATGAGGGTCGCGTTCGGGATGGTGACCACGAGGTCGTCCCGGGTGCGCACGCGGGTGGAGCGCATGGTGATGTCTTCGACGAAGCCTTCGGCAGAAGCGGTGCGGATGTAGTCCCCCACGTCAAAGGGCTTGTCCGTAATGATCTCGAAGCCCGAGAACAGGTTGCTCGCCGTGTTCTGGGCGGCGAGGGACAGGGTCAGACCGGAGAGGCCGAGACCGGCGATGATGCCGTTGATGTTGTAGCCCATCTCCGAGATGAGGATGACCGCCAGCAGCGAGACGATGACGATGCGCAGGATGATCGCCATGAACCGGATGGCCACCTCGGACTGGTTGACGTTCTTCTCGTCGTTGAACCGGATGATCTGCCGTGTGGCCGCGGGCGTGTAGTTCAGCAGCACCCAGGCGATGAGCGAGATGTTCGTCATCCGGAAGAGTTTGTCGATGAAGGTCATCCACTTCGTCTCCGGCGAGATGATGAGGAACGCGAGTTCCACGCCGAGGACGACGAAGAAGACCCGGAGCGGGTTTTTCAGCGCCCCGAAAATGTCCTCGCCGGTCTTCGGCCAGCGGGTGAAGAGTTTTTGGATGATCGTTCCGATGAGTTCGGTCAGCTTCTTCGAGAGCAGCGCGAACAGAAGGAAGAGGACGACGCCGATGACGATCTGCGGCCACCGCTCGCCCCACGTCGCGAAGAACGCGACGACTTCCTGCCAGAGTTCAGTCATATTTGAAACACTCCTTGCTGAGGTCTGATTCGTAGGTGGGTCGTTACCATATATATACCACAGACCTTAAATGGAATCAAAAAAGAGCACCCCTTTGGAGTGCTCGTTCTGACTGTTTTTGTGCCTTACAGCATGGCGAAGTTTTCGAGGAACTTGAGGTCCTCCGGGTTGTCGATGTACTCGTGCCCGTGGGAGGCGCCCTCGTAGATGCGCTGCCCGTTTTTGTAGACGAGGAGGCGATTCATCGGCAAAGGCTCCCAGTCTCCGTGCCGGAGGGGCAGGGTCGAGAACCAGGCGGAGCGCCCGTCCTCACATACGTGCAGGGAGCCCTTGTAGTTCGTATGGACGTAGAGCTGTTCGCCGTCGAACAGCAGCACGTTGATCTTGTTGTGGGGCGTCAGGTGGGCGAGGGTCTTCTCGACAAGAGCGGTCCGCTCGTCCGCGTTCAGCGGGTGGCCGGCTTTCAGTGTGGCCTCTTCGACCCGGTCCATGAAGTAGAGGAGCATCCGCTCGCTGTCGGTCGAGCCTCTCTCCAGGTAGAAGTACGGGTCGACGTCCGGCGCGTCGAAGAGGGTGCCGTTGTGGATCTGCGTCCACGTCCGTCCGGAGATGTCATAGCCCACGAAGGGGTGCGTGTTGTCGTATTCCATGTTGCCGATGGTGGCAAGGCGGATGTGGGCGAGCAGGTTACGGGCCAGGATGGACGAGTTCATGCGCTCTTTGAGGTACGCGCTCGTCGACGCCTTTTTGGGCTCTTTCTCAATGGACACGCCGTGGTCACACAGCGCGATCCCCCAGCCCTGCGGGTGGTCACAGCAATGGGTGAAGAAGTCCTGCAGCAGGTCGTTCGTCCGGACCGGCCGCGCGGAGTTCACCCCGAACAGTTCACACAAGGGTCTCTGCCTGCCTTTCTTTTGCGAGTTGCAATCCGTATGCCGCGAAGTCGTCTCCGGCGAGGGCGCGTACCTTCGTTGCGTACCGGTTCGCGGGGTCGAGGAACTTGGCCTCTTCGAAGCGAAGGATGTCCTGCACTTCGTCGGGGAAGTCCCGGTAGAATTCTTTCATCTGGTGGAGCATGAGTTTTCCGGCTTCCGCCACGGTGCTGCTCCGGCCGCCGAGGATGATGATCTTCGTCCGCTCGAGGTCGTAGTAAGCGGCCTTCTTGAAGTTCTGGACCGCCTGCACCTGGTCCTGTTCCGGGAAGAAGAAGTCCTGGGTGCCGGCGAGGAAGCCGAGGAACAGTTCCCCGAACTTGATGTCCCGGAGGTCGAGGCCCACGGGGTCGAGGGGGTTCAGGTCGAACATGCGCAGTTCGATGTGGGAGGCGCCGTAGTTTCGCAGGTTGTCGAGGGTGTTGAGCCCGCGGGGCTTCAGCCGCACGGGGAAGTAGAGCTCGCTGGGCGCCGCCAGCAGGCCCTTGGACACGAAGTATTCGATGCCGGCGATGTACCTCTCCAGGGTCTTATAGTCGAACACCGGCGTGAACGCGTTCCAGTAGCCGGTCTCGGCGCAACGCTGCGAGGCTTTCCCGGTGAAGACGGAGCCGCCGGAGGTGCCGGGCTCCAGGAACGAGCTGTCCCGGACCGGGCTCGCGGCGGTGACCGCCGTGATGAGCCAGCCGTACGCGGCTGCCTTCTTCGCGAGTTCCAGATAGAACTGGTCCTTGTAGTTCTGGTACGTGCCGACCTCATACATCTTCTGGCGCGCCTCGTAGTCCGCTTTCAGCAGGTCCTCCGAGAAGGAGTAGTTGAAGTGGATGCCCGAGTAGGTCATGACGTGGCGGCCGTAGCGGCCGGACAGGTATTCCCGGTAGGCGGTCTTGTGGTAGTCCTCCCCGGGGAACTGGGCGATGGGGATGTCCTCCTCATCGGCGATATACGGCGGGTTCGAGAACGGCCATAGGTACTCCCGGGGCTCCATGGCCGCGAGGGTGCGTTCGATCTCGGTATGGAGGTCCCAGAGCATGTTCCGGGCCTCTTCCGCGGAGTCCGCGACCGGGGTGTTGATCTCGGTCTGGTTCTCACAGAAGTCTTTGGTGATGTTCGGGTGGTCTAAAAACGGGTCCGGGGTGTGGGCCATCCGCCCGTCTTCGGTCACCCGGAGGCTCTCTTTTTCCAGCCCGAAATGGCCGGTCAGCAGCAGTTCCTGCAGTTGCTCCCGCGGCAGATCCAGCATGGTCGAGTCCTCCTTCCGGTGTAGTGTCTGCGCGCTCAGTCGAGAGCGGCGTAATCATTAATATAATACTCCAGCGGCACGCCGCTTTCCAGTCCTTCGACCTGAACGCGGGCCGGGCTCATGAGGTGCGCGGCACGGGAGTAGAGGTTCTGCACGAACTTCTCCTCGCCCCGTCCACGGCGGCGGAGGCCCTCGGCGGCCAGGTCGATCACATCGCCCAGGAGCACTTCGAGGTCTTCTTCCCGGACGAAGTCGGGCAGATGCCGTTTGACGAGCAGCTCCCGCAACTCGAGGTAGCTGTACCCCTGGTCGTAGAGGAACCCGGCGTTGTCGAGGCGTTCATTCAGCTCCGGCAGGACTTCCATGAGTCCGGTCTGGAAGGCCGCGACGGTCATGATGTCCCGCACCGGCTGCTCACAGGCGCTGCGGAACTCGATGGTGCCGCGGAACGTGACGTCGTCGAACTTGAACGACCGCAGGTACTGAAGGTCGTCCCACTCGGGGATGAAGCGGATCTTGTTGAACCGCCCTTCATAGACATCGTAGTATTCGCCGTCGATGTGGTCCTGCCGGAAGTAGGTCTCCAGCGGGGTCGGCGGGAAGTTGATGTACTTTTCGCCCCGCTCGACGCAGTAGAGGGACATGGTGCGGATGTACGCCACCACTTCGTCCACAGAGGCGAGTTTCTTGTCGTAGATGTCCACGTTGTGGGGGTTCACGCCGTGCATGCTGTGCTTCCAGAAGTAGTCCCGCGAGCAGAGGAAGTCTTCCCAGGGGGAGTTCGCGAAGAGCAGCGCTTTCACCGGCTCCAGCCGCGTGAAGGTGTTGAGGGTCTCGACGAGCGTGTCTTTCTGCGCGTCCAGCTGGACCTGGGAGGCACAGCTGAAGAGGCCGAAGTTTGGGCGGTCGTGGAAGAGGATCGTGCGCGGGTACTTCGGATAGGACTCGAGGTGGTGGAGCAGCATCCGGTACCGGCCGTTGGCGATGGGGACATTGTTGTTGAAATGCCGGTACGGGTTCAGCCCCATGCCCGTCAGCGTGTGGTGCCGGGGCAGGAGGAAGTCCTGAATGAACGAGTAGTACCGGCAGAACCGGTCGTAGATGTCGTTCAGGTCCTCATCGATGCCGAAGGAGAACTCCAGCGTGTTGAAACTGCAGTCGTAGGAGAGGCAGTCGCCGGTGACGGCGTCGGTGGCATTGTAGATGTCCCCGTTGTCGTCCCGCAGGACGTTCGAAAAGCCGAACCGGGCGAGGAACGCGTCGGTCAGGGCGTGTACCACGGAAAAGTCGACGGGCTTTTTGTCGAGGTTCACGACGGGCAGTTCGAATTCGAGGCCGGCGTAAGCCTTCTTCGGCCGTTCGGTCGGGGCGATATACTTTTCATAGATCAATTTGTAAAGGGTCTCTTCGACCGGCGGTTGCGGGTTTTTGCTCGAGGCCATCCGGCTCACCTCCTATTACCTACCGAGTTGATAGGTTTATGTTACAAAAGAGTATGCACCAAAGCCGGAGCAAAGTCAAGCACGAAACACTTTGCCTTTGAAAAAACCACGGACCCCTGCCGGGGAAACCGGGCAGGGGTCCGCTTGGTAAAGCGCCAATCTGTATTTCTTTGCAGAGGGTAAGGGTTTCCTGTCTCAGCCGCCGAAGGTGACGGCGTCGACCGCGTCGGCGGTGCGGAGCAGCCATTCGGTGGAGATCTCCTTGCGGATCTTGAAGAGGGACGGGTCGAAGCCGAGGGAGCTCACGACGAAGTCCATGGCGTTGCCGACGATGAACTCGACATCGACGGGCTCGTTCTTCTCGAACTTCATGCAGGCGTATTCGAAACCGCCGCCGACACAGAAGGTGACGGTGTCGTAAAGACGTTCCTTCATGTCGTCGTCGAGGTCGGACATGTGGTCGAAGATCCAGTCGCAGATGCACTGGACGACGAGCTGAGCCGTGTTGTAGTTCTCCATGACGTCCATACGGATCGCCTCGGTCGACGGGCAGCTGGTGACGTACCAGAACTCGAAGTAGGCGATGTCGTAGAGGAGTTCGACGAGCTCGACACCGTTGAACTCGTCCTCGTCGTCATCGTCGAAGGGGTCGACCGCGACAAGGTCGTCGTCGAGGGCTGCCTTTTCCTCCTCGGCCTCACGGGCACGGATGGACTCGATGACCTGATCGATGACGAGGCTGAACGACGTCTGGATGAACAGTTCGATGAACTTGGACTTTTTCGGGAAGTAGTACTGAAGCAGGCTCTTCTGCACGCCGGCTTCCTTTCCGATGACGGACAGAGGGGTCTTGGCATAGCCGGTCTCGGCGAACAGCTTGAACGCGATGCGGGCGATGCGCTCCTGTTCCGCGAGGTATTTCTGGGTCTGTTTCATAATATGCTCCTTTACTGCAGGTGCCGCGAAAAACGGCACTGATTCAGATTACGGCGGTAGTATAACACATTTGGAAAAACGTTACCGTACAAATTTTTGTACATGGACAAAATTTCATACACGTACAAAGAAATTTGACCGAATAACCTCGCTTTTTTTGGCGATTTGGGGTGAAAAACCGTTGACGATAGTAAAAGAGGTATAGTATATTAAAGTTGAACTTTGTACGCGTATAAATACGCGTCGGTGTTTGTGATTGAGAAAAGGAGGAATAGTACTAATGATTCTCGATTTCATCAAAGGGATCCTGAACGGCCTGACCCAGCACCCCGGCGTGCAGTGGGGCAACACCGTCATGGAGACTCCCTACGACGGATGGCGTCTGTGGATCCAGGACATGTTCGCCAACATGGGTTGGGGTTCCATTTTCCTGATCGCCCTCAGCGCCCTCACCTGGACCGGCGTCTACCTGATCATCATCTGGCGCCTCCACAAGGACCACGCGCCCTCCATGCCGTGGGTCTGCCTGTCCATGAACTTCTCCTGGGAGTTCCAGTTCGCCTTCGTGGTCCCGTACCCGGAACCCGTCACCCGCTGGGGCATCTACCTCTGGGTCGCGTTTGACTTCATCATGTTCATCCTCGACCTCAAGTACGCGAAGATGTTCTACGCGAAACGCTTCCCGGGCTATGACTGGTCCTACTACTTCGTGAAGCTCGGCACCTTCGCCATCATCTTCATCTCCATCCTGATGATGAACCCGCAGTGGCCGAACCTTCCGGACTCCCCGATGTTCGCCGCCTACCTGATGAACGCCATCATGTCCATGCTGTTCTGTGTCCATATGTTCTCGAGAGAGACCATCGAAGGACTCAGCGTCTGGGTCGCCATCCTGAAATGCATCGGTACCATCGCACCGACCGTTCTGGGCTGCATCTGGACCCTCGGACGTCCCGGCAACGAGATCGAATACTTCGTCTACTGCCTCGGCTTCATCTGCGCCGCGTTCGACTTCGTCTACATCTATCTTCTCGTCAAGCGCTTTGCCCGTTTCGGCATCAACGCGTTCACCCGCAAGCCCCTCAAGGGCAAGGAAGAACTCGCTGCCAGAACGTTCGCCGCTGTCGAGGATTACAAGGAAAGAAGCGGCAACTTCAAGCTGAAGAGCTACAAAGAGTGCCAGGAATTCCTGAAAGTCGAATAACGACGACTGCCCGCCCCTGCCCGGACCGCCGGGCCGGGGCTTTTTTGTTTGACAACCTTTCGAGCGGGTTGTATAATGAGTCGTACTAATGGCTAGTGACCCTGCTACAGTTGAAGGGAGGGACAACATACAATGAGCGAAATCAAAGTCAGAGAGAACGAATCCATCGACAGCGCACTGAGACGTTTCAAGAGACAGACTTCCAGAGACGGTGTCATTAAAGAGGTTCGCAAAAGAGAGCACTATGAGAAGCCGTCTGTCAAGCGTAAGAAAAAATCAGAGGCAGCTCGCAAGCGCAAATACAAATAAGTCTTGAACTTATACCGGCTGCAGGGAGCACCTGCGGCCGGTTTCTTTTTGAGGTGACCCCCATGAAACTGCTGAAACCCGACGCGAAGTGCCGGTACCTCACCGACATCACGCCGGCCACGGTGAAGGCCCTCGGCTGCAAAGCCGTCCTCATCGACGCCGACAACACGTCCTCCTACGACCTCACGACGGACCCGCTGCCCGGGACCGAGGACTGGGTCCGCGCCATGAAGGCGGCGGGCATCAAAGTCCTGCTCCTCTCGAACGCGAAGGCGGAGCGGGCGAAGGTCCTCGCGGACCACTATGACATCCCGGTCATCGGCATGGCGGCGAAGCCGGCCCCCTTCGGGTACTTCCGTGCGGTCTTCACGCTCCGTACATCGCCAAAGAGAATGGTGATGCTCGGGGACCAGCTCTTCACGGACATCCTCGGGGCGAACCTTGCCGGGTGCAGGAGCATCTGGGTCGAACCCTATGAGGAGGACAAGCGCGACAAGTACTTCCTCCTGAAGCGAAAGCTTGAACGACTGGTCTCGGCACGGTGGGACTGACCGCCGGGACTTCCCATATAGAAAGGAACATGATATGAACATCGCAACCCTTGCGTCGCAGCTGAAATCCACTCAGGCGGCGCTCATCCTGAGCGAGGAGAACCGCCTCTACTTCACCGGTTTCGCCTCTTCCAACGGCACCCTTCTGGTCATGCCGGAAGAGAGTGCGTTCATCACGGACAGCCGTTACTTCGAAGCGGCCTGCAGCGCCGTGACCGAGGCGAACGTCCTCCTGCAGGACCAGGTCTACCAGCAGGTCTTCGACCTCCTCCAGAAGCACAACTGTACGGAGATCCTCGTCGAGGCCGACCGCATGACCCTGTCCGAACTGAACACCTGGCGCAAAATGCTCCCGACCTACTCCTTCAACGTCTCGAACCGGCTCGACACGCTGGCGAACGGCATCCGGGAGATCAAGTGCGCAGACGAGATCGAAAAGCTGCAGAAGGCCCAGGACATCGCCGAAAAGGCCCTCGACGAACTGCTGCACATGCTGAAACCCGGTGTCGCGGAGCGGGACCTTGCCAATGAGCTCGAATACCTCATGCGCAAGTTCGGTGCCGACGGCATCTCCTTCGACACCATCGCGGTCAGCGGCGCCAACTCCTCGAAGCCCCATGGGGTGCCGGGCGAGAAACTCGTCGAGGCGGGAGACTTCGTCACCATCGACTTCGGCGCTCTGTACCAGCACTACCATTCCGACACCACCCTCACCTTCGCCGTCGGCCAGCCGACCGAAGAGATGGTCAACGTCTATGAAACTGTCCGCAAGGCGCAGCAGGCGGGCCTCGACTATGTCCGCCCGAACATCTCCGCCTTCGACCTCGACAAGGCCTGCCGCGATGTCATCGCGGAAGCGGGCTACGGAGAGTACTTCGGCCACAGCACCGGACACGGGGTCGGCGTCGAGATCCACGAGCATCCCTTCGCGGGCCCGAAGTCCGAAGAGACCATCCGCGAAAACGCGGTCGTCACGGTCGAGCCCGGCATCTATCTGCCCGGGAAATTCGGCGTCCGTATCGAAGATATGGTGCTTGTCACAGCCGATGGACACAAGAACTTCTGCCACTTGACCAAAGACCTTGTGGTACTGTAAAATAAATTGTAATATTGTTATCTAAACAGCATCTATTTGGAGGTTTACCACTATGATTTCTGCAGGTGATTTCAGAAACGGCGTCACTTTTGAAGAGGACGGCCAGGTTCTTCAGGTCGTTGAATTCCAGCACGTCAAACCCGGTAAAGGCGCCGCCTTTGTCCGTACCAAGACCAAGAACGTCATCACCGGTTCCATCACGGAAAAATCCTACAACCCGAGCGCAAAGTTCCCCACCGCATTCATCGAGAGAAAAGACATGGACTTCTCTTACAGCGATGGCGACCTTTACTATTTCATGGACCCCGAGACCTTCGACATGGTCCCGATCAATGAAGCCGACCTTCCCGACGCGTTCAAGTTCGTCAAGGAGAACATGACCTGCCAGGTCCTGTCCTACAAAGGCAAAGTCTTCGGCCTGAACTGCCCGAACTTCGTCGAACTGGAAGTCACCCACACGGAGCCCGGTCTTGCCGGCAACACCGCAACCAATACGCTGAAACCCGCTACCGTCGAGACCGGTGCTGAAGTCCGCGTCCCCCTGTTCATCAACGAGGGCGAAGTCATTCAGATCGACACCCGTACCGGCGAGTACATGGGCCGCGCATAAAAACACAAAACGAACCACACAAACAAACCGACCGAACAAGAGAAAGAGAGGACCCCAACATGAAACTGTCCGAAAAAGTTGCTTACCTGAAAGGCCTGGAAGAAGGCCTCAACCTCGATGCTGACAACGCAGAGAACAAACTGCTCAAAGGCATCATCGAGACCTTCGATGAGATCGTCGCCGCCATCGATCAGAACGCGACCGACCTCAAAGAAATGACCGACCGCGTCGACGAGATCGACATGGACCTTGGGGACCTCGAAGCCATCCTGTTCGAAGGCTTTGAAGTCGAAGAGCTCACCGAAGATGAGTTCGACGACCTGGGTGCTGACGAAGACGAGGCCTTCGAAGTGGTCTACACGTCCGACGAAGCTCCTGCCGAGGAAGAGGCTGACGAACTGTTTGCCGAAGCTCCGGTGGAAGAGGAAGCTCCTGTAGAGGAAGCCGTCGAGGAAGAAGTCGTCGAGGAGGCTCCCGTCGAAGAGGCACCCGTCGAAGAGGCACCCGTCGAAGAAGTCGTGGAAGAAGCTCCCGTCGAGGAAGCTGTTGAAGAAGTCGTCGAAGAGGAAGAAGAACTCGATGACGAGGCCATCTTCGCCGCTGCCGACGAAGTCGTCGCTGAGGCCGAGGCCGCTGAGGCTGCCGCTGCCGAAGAGACTTCCGTCTTCGAAGAAGTCGCCGCTCCCGCCGCTGCCGCGGCTGCCGCATCCGGCATCGCATGGCCGGACGAAGAGCCCGAAGTCGTCGAGGAAGCTCCCGTCGAGGAAGTCGTCGAAGAGCCTGTCGTTGAGCGCGAAGCCGAGCCGGAAGAGGACACCTACGAAGTCGAGTGCCCGTCCTGCGGCCACGTCATGTTCATCGATGACAGCATCCTTGCTCAGGGCGGCATCGAATGCCCGAAGTGCCACGAGAAACTCGAGTTCGAAGTCGAATACGAGGACTGAGGCACATCGCCCAAAACAAAATGATCAGAGGGGTACCGGCTCAGTCGGTGCCCCTTTTTTCCAACGGAGTCGAAGTATGGAGACGAAAGAGAAGACCATAAGAAAAGTGTATGTGTTCCGCGGCCGCATCCTGACGGTCCGCAACGACGATGCCCTCATGCCGAACGGCGATGTACGGGGCCGTGAAGTCGTCGAGCACCCGGGCGGCGTGTGCGTGCTGCCCATCCAGTCCGACGGCACCGTCCTGCTCGTCGAGCAGTTCCGGTACCCCTACATGGAGGACGTCCTCGAGGCGCCCGCCGGCAAGCTCGAACCGGGGGAGGACCCCTTCGAGGCCGCGAAGCGCGAACTGCGGGAGGAGACCGGCATGGTCGCCACCGAGTGGTTCGACCTCGGCTGGGACTACCCGAGCCCCGGCTACACCAACGAGATCATCCGGCTCTACGCCGCCCGGGGCCTGTCCGACGTCGGACAGGAGCTCGACGACGACGAGTTCCTCAACGTGAAGCGCGTCTCCTTCACGAGCGCCCTCGAGATGATCTACGACAACGAGATCCGCGACTCCAAGACCGCCATGGCCGTCCTCAAGTACAAGGACCTCCTGAACCTCGGCAAACTCGACGGAAAGAAGATTTGAGCATGAAACTGATTTTAGCGTCCGGTTCTCCCAGAAGGAAAGAGATACTGGAAGAACTCGGATATCGATTTGACATAAAAACCGCCGATTTCGATGAGTCCACCGTGTCGCTGGAGAAGCCGGCGCATGCGGTGCAGGCGCTGGCGCTGGGAAAGGCCATGGCGGCCGCGGAAGCGACCGCGGTCAGCGAGCCGACCCTGTTTCTCGGGTCCGACACCGTTGTGGCTCTGAACGACGTAGTCATGGGAAAACCGAAGGATGAAGCAGACGCCGCGGCCATGCTGCGGAGCCTGTCCGGGAACACCCATGTCGTCTACACCGGTGTCGCTCTGGTCGAGAAATATCCGGACGGCGACTGCGGTGCCACCGAGACGTTCGTCGAGGCGACGGAGGTCACGTTCTTCGAACTGACCGACGAGGAGATCGACCGGTACGTCGGGACCGGCGAGCCCATGGACAAGGCCGGTGCCTACGGCATCCAGGGCCTCGGACGGGTCCTCGTCGAGGGCATCCGGGGCGACTACGAGACCGTCGTCGGACTGCCGGCGGCACGGGTGTACCGGGCGCTCCGGGAGCACGACGTTGTGCCGGGATAAATCGCCCACCACAACATGTAGATATGCGAAAAATCGGTCATCGCGGATTGTAGAAAAAGTGTTGAAAAAGTGCAGGAAAGCTTTAGCGTTTTTTACAATTGAGTCCCCTTGACCTCTGTTATATAATACTAAGGTATGGTGGAGCAGTCTCGGAACCTGTCCGAAACCGGCTCCCGAACTCTTCAAGAACTCTCGAAAGGGGTCAATGAAAACATGTTATTCACTCAGGATATTGGTATCGACCTCGGTACTGCCAACACGCTCGTCTTCGTCAAGGGCAAGGGCATCGTCATCCGCGAGCCCTCCGTCGTCGCCGTCGACGTCCGTTCCACCCCGAACAAGGTCGTTGCCGTCGGCGCAGAAGCAAAAGAAATGATCGGCCGTACGCCCGGTTCCATCACCGCGGTCCGTCCCCTCAAGGACGGTGTCATCGCCGATTTCGATATCACGGCAGACATGCTGAAAGAATTCATCCGCAGAGCCATGCTGAACTCCAAGTTCAACAAGGCCCGTGTCATGATCTGCATCCCCTCGGGTGTCACCGAAGTCGAACGCCGCGCCGTCCATGACGCTGCCCGCAGCGCCGGCGCCCGTCAGGTCTCCCTCATCGAGGAGCCCATGGCCGCTGCCATCGGTGCCGGTCTCCCCGTCGCGGAGGCTGCCGGTTCCATGGTCGTCGACATCGGCGGCGGTACCGCGGAAGTCGCGGTCATCTCCCTCGGCGACATCGTCACCTCCTGCTCCGCTCGTGTCGCGGGCGACTCCTTCGACGATGCCATCATCGCCTACATCAAGAAGAAATATAACCTCCTCATCGGTGAGCGCACCGCGGAAGAGATCAAGATCAAGATCGGCTCCGCCTATCCCTACGAAGGCGAAGGCGCCATCGACGTCAAGGGCCGCAACCTCGTCGACGGTCTTCCGAAGAACATCGAAGTCACGTCCGAAGAGGTCCGCGAAGCGCTGGCCGACTCCGTCAACCAGATCCTCGACGCCATCCGCACCACCCTCGAGAAGACCCCGCCCGAACTGGCCGCTGACATCATCGACCAGGGCATCATGCTCACCGGTGGCGGCGCTCTGCTGAGAGGCCTCGACCGTCTCATCTCCGCCGAGACCAAAATGCCCGTCCACGTGGCTGAGAACCCCCTCGACTGCGTCGTCGACGGTACCGGTGTCTGCCTCGAGAACGACATGCTGAGCCTCACCAGCACCAAGAACTACGACGAGTAAATCGCCGAAACGAAACAGGAAACACGAAAAGGGACCTCCCCCGCGGAGTCCCTTTTTCGAACTATTTATGCACCGAAAGGTTGAATGCACGTGAAAGGGTTTGTCAAGACACTGTGGTTCAAGATCCTCGCTGTCATCTTAGGCATCCTCATCATTTTTCTCATCCTCGCCGCTGTGCTCGGCAGCAAGAGCTCCCCGCTCACCGCGACCGCCGGCACGGTGTCCCAGCCGCTGTCCCGGGTGACCTCCGTCCTCGGCAACGGCTTCTCGAACATCGGCCACTTCTTCACCCGGTCCTCGACCTATGAGAAGCGGATCGACGACCTCGAGGCCAAGGTCATCAGCGCGCAGAAGCAGCTGGCGGACTATGAGGAGACCAAACAGAAACTCGAAAGCTACGAGGACTTCCTCGGCATCAAGGAGCAGCACCCCGACTACCAGGTCATCTCGGCCACGGTCATCGGCAAGGACTCCGCGAACAACTTCACGACCTTCGTTTTCAACAAGGGTGCCGTGTCCGGCGTCAAGGTCGACGACCCGGTCATCTACGGCGACGGACAGCTCGTCGGTGTCGTCACGAAAGTGGCCCCGACCTACTGTGTCGTCTCCACCATCCTCGACCCGAAGATCTCCATCTCCGCCTATGAGGTCCGCACCCGCGAGAGCGGCTACATCACCAACGACGCGGACATCGTGAAGAAGGGCTTCTGCCGCCTCTCCGGCCTCGACCGGAAGACGAAAGTCTCGAAGGGCAGCGTCATCGCCACCGCAGGTGTCGGCGGCATCTACCCGAGAGACCTCATCATCGGCACGGTCCGGGAGATCCAGAACGACGAAAAAGACATCTCCGCTTACGCGGTCATCGAACCGAACATCGACGTCACCCAGCTGACCGAGGCCCTCATCATGACCGGCTTCGAAGGTCAGGGCGTCGCCACCACCTATGACGACGGTGCCGAAGGCGCGGACGCCGACTCTCCGGAAGTCCAGTCCAACCCGAACCGCACCACGACCGATGCAGCGTCTTCCACCGAGTCCACCACGGCCGGTGAGACGACCGCCTCCACCACCGCCCGCCGCACCACGACCACCCGTCCGGTGACTACCTTCCGTACCACCAGCGGACGTGCCACGACGGAGGCGAGCGAGTAATGAAGGAACGCATCACCTTTGACAGCCGCACCCGGCAGCAGACCGGCCCCGTCAAACGACAGCGCCGGCCGCTCTCCAACGAACAGAAGCACAAGCTCTGGACCAATGTGGTCTTTGTGGCGCTCATCCTGCTCTGCCATCTGCTGCAGAACACGCCCCACATGTTCCCGACCATCATGGGGGCCCACTGCTTCCTGCTCCTGCCGCTGACCGTGTGCATCGCCATGTTCCTGCACAACCTGCCGGCCACCATGCTGTGCCTCTTCGCGGGAACGCTCTGGGATGTCTCCGCCGCGCACCTCGACGGCTTCAACGCCATCTTCTTCCTGCTGAGCTCCACCGGTGTCTGTCTCCTCATGAACTACCTCATGCGGAACAACCTGTGGACCGCCAACATCCTCGGCGCGCTGGTCATCCTCCTGTACGTCACTCTGCACTGGCTGTGCTTCGTCGTCTTCCGGGGCGTCGACCAGGGTGCCGTCACCTACTTCACCTATTACCTGCCGTCCGCGCTGTACAGTTTCGCCTTCACACCGCTCTTCTATGTGATCCTGCGGCGATTCATGAGATACATCCGCGAACGCTACCCGAAGAGTTCCATGGCGAGAGGCTTCGCGGAACTCCGGTAACGGTTTTTGAATTTTAACGAAAGAGAGGGAACACGATGGGCATCTCCCGGACCCGTGGCATCATCTACAACGTCATCGTCGTCTTAGCGGCGCTGGCGCTCATCGGCGTGCTCATCTGGTCCACCCTCATCTCCGGCGCCAACGCCGGCACCCTCGGTGCCTACACGCGGACCATCGACGCGGCCCGGGGCGACATCCTCGACCGGAACGGCTCCGTCCTGGTCTCGAGCCGCCAGGGCAACTCGATCACCTTCAACGCGACCGCGTTCCCGAAGGAGCAGGAAAAGCGCAATGAGATCATCATCTCGCTCATCCAGCTCTGTGAGGCGAACGGCGTCGAATACATCGACAAGCTTCCCATCAAGGTCTCGAAGAAGACCGGGAACTATGTCTTCAAGAACAAGGACGAGAACGCGGCTTACCTCAAGTGGCTCAAGTCGAAGGACGTCCTGAACCTCAACGAGTACGCGACGGCAGAGAACTGCATGGACGCGCTCATCAAGCGGTACGGCCTCGAGGCCTACTCGAAGAAGGACGCCCGGAGCCTTGCCTCTGTCCAGGTCGAGATGCTCCGCAACACCTTCAACACGTCTTACCCCTACACCTTCGCGGAAGACGTCCCGACGGACCTTGTCACCATCATCATGGAGAACAAGAACTTCTACCAGGGCGTCAAGAACGAAGGAGAGACCTATCGCGAATATGTGGACGGCACGCTGGCGCCCCACATCCTAGGCCGCGTCTCCGGCATCACCGCCGAGAAGTACGAGGAGAAGCAGAAGGAACTCGAAGAGGCCCTCGACAAGGCCTCCGGCAAACAGGAGATCGACGAACTCACCCGTAACGCCTACACCATCTCCGATGTCTACGGCAGCTCCGGCCTGGAACTGGCCCTCGAAGACCAGCTTCGCGGCAAGCGCGGCACGGAGACCGTCACCATCGACGAGGAGGGCAACACGGTCAACACCTACACGACTCTGCCGGAACAGGGCAACGCCGTCATCCTGACCCTCGACAAGAACCTGCAGGAAGTCGCACAGGACGCTCTGAAAAAACGCGTCGACTCTCTGAACATCTCGGCCGCCCGGAAATGTGCGGCAGCGGTCGTCGTGGAAGACGTCCACACCGGCGAGATCCTCGCCTGCGCCACGTACCCGAGCTACGACAACAACGAGTGGAAAGAGAAGTACTCGGAGTGGGCCCAGGACGAAACGGCTCCCCTCTGGAACCGTGCCGTCATGAGTACCTATGAGCCCGGTTCCACCTTCAAACCCTGCACCGCCATCGCGGCTCTGGAGGAAGGCATCATCGACGACGAGTTCAAGTGGAACTGCACCGGTGCCTACACCTACTACTCCGACCACACGTTCTACTGTGCACACCATACCGCCCACGGCACGAACAATGTCACCGACGCCATCAACGTCTCCTGCAACTGTTTCTTCTACGAAACGGGCCGGAAGATGGGCATCGAACTCATCGACGAGTGGGCCACGAAGTTCGGCCTCGGTCAGAAGACCGGCGTCGAGATCCCCGAAGCCACCGGCCATGTGTCGAGCCCCGAAGAGCGGAAAGCCGCGGGCGGCACCTGGTACGCCGGTGACGTCATCACGACCGCCATCGGCGAGTCCGACAACCAGTTCACGCTGCTCCAGCTCGCGAACTACGTGTCGACCATCGCGAACGGCGGCACCCGTTACACGCCTCATTTCGTCCGTTCCATCAAGACGGCGGACTTCAAGAAGACCCTGCAGCAGACCCAGCCGGAGGTCGCCCAGACCCTGGACATCTCGAAGCATACGCTGCAGCTCGTCCGGGAAGGCATGCTGAAAGTCGGCACCATCGGCTTCTGCCGGTCCGCGTTCGCCGACCTGCCCGTCACGGCCGCCGCCAAGACCGGTACCTCCGACGTCGTCAAACTCATCGACGGCAAGAAGGTCGAGGGCAACAACGGTTTCCTGATCTCCTACGCGCCCTATGAGGACCCGGAGATCGCCGTCGCCGTCGTCGTCGAGACCGCCGACTCCGGTTCACTGACCGCCGTCGTCGCCGCCGACATCTACGACTATTACTTCTCCGCGAAGGAGAATCCGGGAACGGTCCAGCCTTACGGCGAACTCCTGACCTAAACCGGCAAAACCGATAAAACTATTCAAAATCGCAAATGAGAAGCGCCAAAAACGTATTGTTTTTGGCGCTTTTTTACAACAGGTTGTTGAGACGACCGGCTTTTTATGTTAAAATATCTTCGATAATGTCCCAGGAAAGGAGCGTGCCGGATGAACATCGCAATCATTGCACACGACGTAAAAAAAGAACTCATGACCCAGTTTTGTATCGCTTATGCGGGCATTCTTAGCCAGCACAATCTGTGTGCAACCGGTACCACAGGGAAAGTCGTATCCGAGGCCACCGGTCTCAAGATCCAGAGTTTCCTGAGCGGGGACCAGGGCGGCGAGCAGCAGATCGCGTCCCGTGTCGCCTGCAACGAGATCGACTTACTGCTCATGTTTGGCGATCCGCTGAACCCGAAACCCATGGAACCCATCGAAGCGGACCTGCTCCGTCTTTGCAACGTCCATAACGTCCCCGTCGCCACGAACATCGCGACGGCAGAAGCCCTCATCCATTCCCTCGCCAGAGGCGACCTCGACTGGAGAGACATCGTCAATCCGAAGAAGCAGGAAGCCGCAGAGGCTGCCGAGGAGGCAGCAGAGGAATAAACCGGGACACTTTTTTGTGAAAT
Source organism: Clostridia bacterium (assembly GCA_017461005.1). GTDB lineage: Bacteria > Bacillota > Clostridia > Oscillospirales > Acutalibacteraceae > RUG420. Next base: position 7,786 of record JAFTZU010000069.1, on the reverse strand, counting down.
CCCGCTCTTTACAATCGCCCAAAAACGTGTATACTAAAGCCACCTTTTCGAGACCCGTTGAAAAGGTGGCTTTTTTACCAGGGAGGCATCATTATGCGTAAAACGAAGATCATAGGGACCGTCGGTCCCGCCTGCGATAACGACGACGTCCTCCGGCACCTCATCGCCGAAGGGCTGGACGTCTGCCGTCTGAACTTCTCTCACGGCACCCATGAAGAACACAAGGAGCGCATCGAGCGCATCAAGCGGATCCGCGAGGAACTGAACGCGCCTATCCCGATCATGCTCGACACCAAGGGCCCGGAGTACCGCATCGGCGAATTCGACGGCCGCCGGGTCACCCTCGAGGACGGTCAGAAGTTCACCTTCACGACCGACGACATCCTCGGCGACAACACCCGGGTGTCCGTCAGCTACAAGAACCTCATCCACGACCTGTCGGTGGGGGACACCATCCTCGTCAACAACGGCCTCGTCGTCTGCAAAGTCGATGAACTGACCGAGACGGAAGCCATCTGCACCGTCGAATGCGGCGGCGTCCTGTCGAACAAGAAGTCGATGAATTTCCCGAACCATGTCATGACCAACGACTTCCTGTCGGACAACGACAAGTCGGACCTTCTGTTCGGCATCGAGAACGACGTGGACTTCATCGCCGCGTCCTTCGTCTCCACGAAGGATGACATCCAGGCGATGCGCAACTTCCTCGACCAGAACGGCGGCAAAGACATCGAGATCATCGCGAAGATCGAGAACCGCGCCGGTGTCGACAACGTTGCGGCCATCTGCGATGTGGCGGACGGCATCATGGTCGCCCGCGGCGACCTCGGCGTCGAGATCCCCTTCGCGGAAGTCCCCTCCATCCAGAAACTGCTCATGTCGAAGTGCCGCAAACTCGGCAAGCGGGTCATCGTGGCCACCGAAATGCTCGAGAGCATGATCACGAACCCGAGACCCACCCGCGCGGAGATCTCCGACGTGGCGAACGCCGTCTACGACGGTGCCTCGGCCGTCATGCTCTCCGGCGAGACCGCCGCGGGCCAGCACCCCGTCGAGGCCGTCCGCGTCATGGCGGAAGCCTGCCTCAACACGGAAGAGCACATCGACTTCAACAAGACCTTCAACCGCACCGGCTTCAAGATCCGCGGCACCATGGATGCCCTGTCCCACGCGGCCTGCCAGATGGCCGTCGACGTGGACGCGAAGGCTCTCGTCGTCTCCTCCATGTCCGGCCAGACCGCCCGCATGGTCAGCCGGTTCCGCTGCCCCATCCCGATCATCGGCCGCACCACGGACCGAAAGGTCTGGCGCAAGCTGAACCTCAGCTGGGGCGTCTTCCCGATGCTCTCGAAGAACTACGAGTCCGTCGAGGTCATGTTCTATGAGGCGATGGAACAGACGGTCATCGCCCTGAACCTCAAAGAGGGAGACACGGTCGTCCTGACCGGCGGCTCCGTCAACGGCCGCGCCGGCACCTCGAACACCATCAAGGTCCTGACGGTCCAGTAACGAAAGTCACACAAAGCTCCGCGTTTCGCGGAGCTTTTTTCGTTCTTTCGGGCGTTTCTTGTGACTATGCCCAAAAATGGGGCGTCAGGAAGCCAAAATATGGCTCTGCGAGGCATTGAAAACCGAACTTAAAAATTCTATAATACATAGGTTACAAGTATAGGTGAAAAAGCACCTTTTAGGAGGAGAACCCATGGCGCTCATTACGAAAGCCATCAAAGGCACACAGGACACGCTCCCGATGGACAGCCACAAAGTCCGTTTCCTGGAAGCGACACTGGCCGATATCGCCGGGAACTACGGCTTCAAAGAGATCCGTACTCCCGTCTTCGAACATACGGAACTGTTCAACCGTTCCGTGGGTGACACCACGGACGTCGTCCAGAAGGAGATGTACACCTTCGACGACAAGGGCGGACGGTCCATCACCCTTCGTCCGGAGGGCACCGCCGGCGCGGTCCGCTCGTTCCTCGAGCACGGACTGTTCAACGAGCCGAGCCCGATGAAGGTCTACTACCTGACCTCCTGCTACCGGTACGAGAAACCCCAGGCCGGACGGCTCCGCGAGTTCCACCAGTTCGGTGTCGAGTGCTTCGGCACGTCGAGCCCGGCACAGGACGCGGAAGTCATCGCGCTGGCCGATGAGGTCTTCGGCTTCCTCGGCGTCAAGGGCCTCGAACTGCAGATCAACTCGATCGGCTGCCCGCACTGCCGTCCCGTCTATCAGAAAGCGCTGAAGGATTACTTCACCGCCCACAAAGACGAGCTCTGCGAGACCTGCACGGACCGCCTCGAGCGGAACCCGATGCGCATCATCGACTGCAAAGAGGAGTCCGATGAACTGAAGGACAATGCTCCGGTCGTCCTCGACTACCTCTGCGAGGAGTGCAAAGACCACTTCGAGAAGGTCCAGAAATACCTCGAGGCGATGAACATCGACTTCACCATCAATCCGCGCATCGTCCGCGGCCTCGACTACTACACGAAGACCGTCTTCGAGTTCGTGTCCCACGACATCGGGGCACAGGGCACGGTCTGCGGCGGCGGCCGGTACGACGGCCTCTGCGAGGAACTGGGCGGCAAGTCCATCCCGGCCCTCGGCTTCGGCATGGGCATGGAACGCCTCATGCTGCTCCTCGAGGCCCAGGGCATCGAGCTGCCGAAGGAAGAGACCATGGCGCTGTACCTCGCCACGGCCGGCGACGCCGCCTCCTTCAAAGCGGCACAGATCGTCCACGACCTCCGGGCCGAAGGCGTGCCCTGCGCGTTCGACACCGTCGGACGGTCCATCAAGGCACAGATGAAATACGCGAACAAGACCGGCGCCGACTTCACTGCAGTCATTGGCGATAACGAACTGGAGTCCGGCACCGTTCAGCTCAAATACATGGAGACGGGCGAGACCACGGAAGTCCGCCTCGACAACTTTGCCGAGGACTTCCAGCAGATTGCGATGAACGCCGCCATGTCCGCCCTGCAGGCGGAACTCAATACCAGCGAGGGCGACCTTGCGAACGTCGACCTCAGCGCACTTTTGGGAGGAAACACCACATGGACAGAATGAACGGACTGAAACGCACGCATTACTGCAACGACGTGCGGGAAGACCTCATCGGACAGGAAGTTGTCGTCTGCGGCTGGGCGGCCAAGCGCCGCAACCTCGGACAGCTCGTCTTCATCGACCTCAGAGACCGGACGGGCATCGTCCAGCTGGCCTTCGGCGATGAGACCGCGAGAGACGTCTTTGAAAAGGCGGAGACCGTCCGCTCCGAGTTCGTTCTGATGGCGAAGGGCACCGTCAAGGAGAGAAGCTCCAAGAACCCGGACCTTCCCACCGGTAACGTCGAAGTCGCCGTCACCGACCTGCGGATCCTCGGCAAGTCCGAGACCCCGCCCTTCGAGATCGTCGACGACTGCAACACGTCCGAACTCACGAGACTCAAGTACCGGTACCTCGACCTCCGTCGTCCGGAACTGCAGAAGAACATCCTCCTCCGTCACAAGCTGACGAAGGTCACGAGAGACTACTTCGACGAGAACGGGTTCATCGAGATCGAGACCCCGATGCTCATCAAGTCCACGCCGGAAGGCGCGCGGGACTTCCTCGTTCCGAGTCGTCTCCACAACGGCGAGTTCTATGCGCTGCCCCAGAGCCCGCAGCTCTACAAGCAGCTCTCCATGGTCGCCGGTTTTGACCGCTACATGCAGATCGCCCGCTGCTTCCGCGACGAGGACCTTCGCGCGGACCGCCAGCCGGAGTTCACGCAGATCGACCTCGAGATGTCTTTCGTCGAGATGGAAGACGTCCTGAGCCTCATCGAAGGCTACATGCAGCGCGCGTTCAAGGAAGTCCTGGATGTCGATATCCAGCTGCCTCTGCCGCGCCTGACCTATAAAGATGCCATGGAACGCTACGGTTCCGACAAACCCGACACCCGCTACGGCATGGAGATCTACGACATCTCCGACCTCGTCAAGGACTCTGGCTTCGGCGTCTTCGAGGGCCCGGTCCAGGGCGGCGGCTCGGTCCGCGCCATCACGGCGAAGGGCGGCTCCGCGGCGGTGTCCAAGAAGGGCATCAAGAAACTGACGGAGGAAGCCAAAGGCATCGGCGCGAAGGGCCTTGCCTGGGTCCGCGTCGACGAGGAAGTCACCTCTTCCTTCGACAAGTTCGTGACACCGGAACTCATCGCTTCCATCGTGGAGCGGGGCGGCGCCGAACAGGGCGACCTCATCCTCATCATCGGGGACACCAACAACAAACACGTGCTCACCATTCTCGGCGCCCTTCGCCAGACCATGGCGAAGAAGCTCGACCTCATCCCGGAGGGCCTCTACAACCTGCTCTGGATCGTCGAGATGCCCTTCTTCGAGTTCGACGAAGAGCTCGGCGAGTGGGTGGCGATGCACCATCCCTTCACCGCACCCATGGACGAGTGCCTCGAGTACCTCGAGTCCGACAAGGCGAACGTCAGAGCACAGTCCTATGACCTCGTTCTCAACGGCATCGAACTGTCCTCCGGTTCCATCCGGATCACGGACCCCGAACTCCAGGCCCGCATCTTCGACCTCCTCGGCATGACCGACGAGGAAGCCTACGAGAAGTTCGGCTTCCTGCTCGACGCCTTCAAGTTCGGTCCCCCGCCCCACGGCGGCATGGGCATCGGCCTCGACCGTCTCCTCATGCAGATGATCCGCGCCGAGACCCTGAGAGACGTCATCGCCTTCCCGAAGACGAAGGACGCCTCCGAACCCATGACCGACTGCCCGTCCCCGGCGGACGCGGAACAGCTCGATGTCCTCGGCCTGAAACTCGTCGAGAAGACGGAAGAGTAAATCGCCAACAACAGCAAAACCGACAACAGCAAAAACCAAACAGAAACAGAGAGCGTTATGGAAAAGAAATACGAACTGACGACCCGCGGCAGGTACGCGGTCGCCCTCGGCGCTGTCCTTCTGGTGCTGGCCCTCTGCTTCGGCTTCCTCGCCTTCGGCGAGAGCAAGCCGCCCGCAGACTATACCGGCATCTGGGAGTCCCACGACAAACACTGGGTCTACTATGAGAAGGGCGAACCGGATGCTGACTACACCGGCGCAGCAGAGGGTACGGTCAACAAACAACAGGGCACCTACTACGTGGAAAACGGCGAAGTGGACCTCACCTACACCGGCCTCGGCGCCAGTGAGACGGGCTGGCTCTACTTCAACAGGGGCGTCCTCGACAACACCTTCACCGGTTTCGCCCGCACCGGCGACGACTGGTACTGGGTCAAAGGCGGCACCGTCGACCAGTCCTTCACCGGCACGAAGTCCGGCACCATCGAAGGGGAGACCACCTGGTGGTACGTCCTCGACGGCAAGGCAGAGCGCACGTTCGACGGCGTCGCGAAAACGAAGTCGGGCCTCTGCTACTTCAAAAACGGCAAGCTCGATCAGAACTACAGCGGCATCAAGTTCCTCGACGACACCTGGTACTACTTCTCCAAGGGCAAACAGGACAAGAACTACAAGGGCATCTCGACGAACGACAAGGGTGTCTGGTATGTTCAGAACGGCAAGGTCGACTTCGGTTACACCGGTAAAGTCACCCACCTCGGCCGCACGTACAAGGTCAAGGACGGTGTCGTCGGCAACGGCAAGGCCGTCTACCTGACCTTCGACGACGGCCCCGGCCAGTACACTGGTCAGCTGCTCGGCATCCTCGACCACCACAAGGTCAAGGCCACCTTCTTCGTCACGGGCTTCTTCAAGAACTATCTCGACTGCCTCGAGCGGGAAGCGAAAGCCGGGCACACCATCGGTGTCCACACCTACACCCACGACTACGCCAAAGTCTACAACAGCGAAAAAGACTACTGGCAGGACTTCGAACAGATGGAGAACCTCATCCAGCAGCACACCGGGAAACGGGCGATCATCTTCCGCTTCCCCGGCGGCAGCGGGAACACCATCTCGAAGAAGTACAGCGAAGGCATCATGACGAAGCTCGTCAAAGAGGCAGACGAAAAGGGCTACATCTACTACGACTGGAACGTCCTTTCCGGTGACGCCGGCGAGACGAAGGACTCCGACAAGATCTACAAGAACATCGTGAAGGGCTGCGCGAAGCATACGCACTCCGTGGTCCTCTGCCACGACATCCACGAATACACCGTGAACGCGATGGACAAGACCATCGCCAAACTGCTGAAGCAGGGCTATGTGCTCCTGCCCCTTGACGAGAGCACACCGACCTGCCACCAGAACGTGAACAACTGACGTAACGCACGACTGACGTGAATCGCCCATGAAAGGAGGGACCCCTATGTGGGAGACGGTCTGGGACATCCTGCTGGACACGTTACTGGACACCGCGGAGATCATCCCGATCCTGTTTTTAGCCTACCTGCTCATGGAGTTCCTCGAACGCCACATGAGCGAGCGGACCACGGACCTCGTCCGGAAGTCCGGCCGGTTCGGCCCGGTCATCGGGTCGGTGCTCGGCGCGTTCCCACAGTGCGGCTTCTCCGCCGGCGCCTCGTCCCTGTATGCGGGACGGGTCATCACGGTGGGCACGCTGATCGCCGTGTACCTGTCCACCTCGGATGAGATGCTGCCCATCCTCCTCTCGGAGCACGTGCCGGCAGCCACCATCCTCCGCATCCTGGGCCTCAAGGTCCTGGTCGGCATCCTCGGCGGCCTCGCCGTCGACTTCGGCGCCCGGGCCACCCGGAAACGCCGGAACCAGAAGCTGACGGAGGACATGGACATCCACCACTTCTGCGAACACGAACACGCCCACGAGGAAGAGGACGGCATCCTGGTGTCCGCCCTGAAGCACTCGCTGGTCATCCTCGCCTGGATCTTCGGCGTGAGCCTCGTGCTGAACGCGCTCATCGCCCTCGTCGGCGAAGAGAACCTCGGCGGGTTCGTCGTGAACATGCCGGTGGTCGGCGAACTGCTGGCGGGCCTCATCGGGCTCATCCCGAACTGCGCCGCCTCGGTCGTCATCACGCAGCTGTACCTTGAGGGCGTCATCGGCGTCGGCCCCATGATGTCCGGCCTCCTCGTCGGAGCGGGCATCGGCCTTGTGGTCCTCTTCAAGTCGAACGAAGGCGTGAAGCGGAACATCTCCATCGTCGCCATCCTCTACGGCATCGGCGTCGTCGCGGGCGTCCTCCTCGACCTCCTGCACGTCACCGTGTGACCGCTTTGTGCCTGCCCTTCGGCAGGCCATCAAACAGAACCAACAGAACCTCATTCAAAAAACTCAGAAATACCTCTGCTCTTCAGCAGAGGTATTTCTTCTAGCAGAGGTCTTTCTTCTGCTTCCAACCATGCAAACCCCGACAAATCCGAATTTGTCAAAGCTTCGCATTGGCGATTTACCTTTCAAATGCAGTACTACTGGCGAAGCTTCCTCGGTGATATCCGCCAGGCAGCGGGGCGGACGGAACGCCCCTGTTAGCTGCCGTGCGTATTGGCGCCCTCCGCTTCGCTCCGGGCTCGGGTGCCACAGTTCTCCGGTGCTGTCAAGGGCGCTCCCGAGCGCCGCAACCCGTGCGGCTCAGCCCTATGACAGCCCCTCCGCCTTGCGGCATGGGGCAAACAACAGGCCAAAGGGGCACTGCGGCCCTTCGGCCTGCAAGAAATGGTGTGTATATTTGCCCCCCAGGGACGTGTTTTTGCGATTTTTAGCCAAAACACGTCCCTGATACTGCTTCGGTTGGAGTGTTTCCAGTGGCCAAGGCACGTGTTTTTCCCTTTTTTTGAAGAAACACGTCCCTGATTTACTCTT
>JAFTZU010000068.1 GCA_017461005.1 Clostridia bacterium | reverse complement strand
CGGTGACCTTGGACGCTTTCGCGGCGTTCTTGATGCCGGCTTCGGTGCCGGTGAACCCGACCAGGCCGCCGATGTAACCGACCGCTCCGGCCTTCGCCTTGATGGTCACGTTCTCGACGCTGCAGTTTTTGATGTACTTCGCTTCGTTCGCGCAGCCGGCAAGCCCGCCGAAACCGTCGTTGCCTTTGATCAGATCGACCACGCGGAAGTTCTTGACGGAGCAGCTGTCAAAGGAGGTGCCGTCCGCGCCGCCGATGACGCCGCCCGCCTGACCGTAACCGGCCATCAGTTCGACATTACCGCCGAGCAGGGAATAACCGGCCACTGAGGAGCCGCCGTTGACTTTGACGTTTTTGACCGTTACATCGCCATTGGAGCTGCCGGTAAGGGCACCCACCATGGACATGCCTCTGTTGTTGGCGTTCTTGACGGTGACGTTCTCGATGACAGTCTTGCCGCTGGCCCAGCCGACGAGGCTGCCGCAGCAGAGGATGCCTTTGGTCGAGAAGTTCTCGATGTTGATGTCGTGCAGGTAAGCGTTGCCGCCGGTGAAGCCGAAGACACCGGCCGCCATCGGGTTGACGGTGGTGATGTCGAGGTTCTTCATGGTGTGGCCGTTGCCGTCGAAGGTGCCGTGGAAGGCGAGGGCCGCCGGGACTTCTTCCGAGCCGGCCATCATGGCTTCGATGTCGATGCTGTAATAGCCGATCGGCAGCCAGGCTTCGACGCCCTCGAAGTCGATGTCGGCGACGAGCTCATAGTTCGCACCGAGGTCCGTGTTGATGGCGAGCAGCTGCTGGACATTGGCGATCTCATAGGGGTCCGCCTTCGTGCCCGAGCCGCCGGCGAAGAGCGGGTTCTTCTGCGAAGCCGCAAAACCCGGTACTGCCAGGGCGATACACATCGCCAGCGCCAGACACAGAGACAACAGCGTACTGATGACGTTGCGTTTTTTCATAGTGTTTCTCCTTTTCTATCCGTCTTATGGAAAAGGAGAACCGCTCATTCCGAGAACAGTGCTTTCCAGCCCGGCGCAAAGAACCGGGCGAGGGTGGCCGCCTGTCGTTTGGCTTCTTCGAGGGGTGCATCGCCCCGAACGATCTCGAAAAATGCTTCGAAATAGGCGGTCAGCACCATGTGCATTTCCTCGTCAGAAATGTCCGCCACGCGGTAGCCGTTTTCTTTTGCTGCGGCGATGAACGCTTTGAGGTCCCGCAGTTCCATGTCCACATAGTCGCGGACAAAGGATTCATGGCGGGAGCCACCGGCGCAGCAGAGGAGAAGGTGGAACGCATCGTGCTGTTCATAGATGAGGTCCAGTGCCGGAGAGAGGTCGAAGGCGCTTTCCCAGACGGAGTCCAGTTCATGGCTGTCGAGCCACTGAAAGTCGGATTCCTTCTCGGCATCGTAATAGGACTGTACCAGGGACAGCGCCGGCTCGACGAAATAGTCGAACATGGAGGCTTTGTCCGGGAAGTGGCGATACAGTCCCGCAACGCTCATTCCGATGGTGTCGGCGATGTGTCGCAAAGATGCCTTTTCGTATCCGTTTTCTAAGAATTCCTGTCTGGCGGCCGCGATGATTTTCTCGCGGGACGCGGTCTTGTCTCTTGGCATGGGGTTCTCCTTTTGTTAGCGAGCGGTGTTCGCTAACGTATCCTAATCATACAGCGCGTTTTAGTTAGCGTCAACTAACTTGTTGCAGTCCTGCACTTCTCAGTCGGCTGCACGGCCTGTTCTACAGATTTCAGTATAACATAAGAGCCTCTGCATCCGGCAGAGGCTCTTGCTTGAATTCTCTTTTCGTTTACCGCGCCCGGTTCGATCAGGCGATGCGCTCGTAAGCGATCTCGAGGTCGCCGTCTTCGCCGTAGAGGTACAGACGGTTGCCGTCTTTGGAGAACTTGTAAGTGGTCTTCTCGGTACCGTCTTCGTCGGTGCCGTAGTAATAGTCTTTCGTGACTCTGTAGGTGAACTCGTTGGCCTTGTTGCCGGCGAGGTAGGCAGCGCCGGTGCCGTCCGGGTTGAAGACCGAGACCATGAGGTCGGTGTCCATGCCGAGGGCGATTCCGGAGATGTCATAAGCCGCGTTCATCTTCCAGACGCCAACGAAGGGTTTGCGAAGGTCGTTCTTCTTCATGCCTTTGGTGGTCGGGGCTTTGACGCCCTTGTTGAGGTCGACGGGCAGGGTCACGCCGCCGGTGACGGTGGCTGCCGGGTCGGTGAGACCGACGGTCAGGTTGGCGGTCAGGGCGAACGCGCTGACACTGGCCATCATGACCATCGAAAGGACCAGCGCGAGGGCCAGGGAGAGTTTTTTCGTAAGTTTCATGGGTGTTTCCTCCTAAACAAAAATGTTGGACAGCGGCGTGCCCGAAGGGCATGTCTCACTATCCAACATTATAAAAGTGAGGTTTTTGGTTTCTCAATAGGGCCGGGACATTTGGGACAAATTCGCCCCTTGTGTCCCGCTCTGTTTTTACGATAAGTACATCGCCCAGGCGTCCTCCGGGAAAGGGAATGTCCCGCTCTCGAGGTACTGCTTCACTGAGGGCTCGGTGAGGGCCGCATTCGTGAAGTACATGCAGATGTAGGAGGCGAGTTGCTCCGGCGTTTCTTTGCAGCCGAAGAGCATCCAGCGGTTCGCGACGCCCCAGAGGCCGTGCATACCATAATAATAGATGTACTTGAACATGGGCGGCGCCGTCGCCGGGTCCACGTCTTCCGCTTCCGGCTTCGCGTCCTGCGCCACCTCGAACATGAGCTGTTCGTAGTTCGCCTGGAACATGGACAGAAGGCCGTTCTCCCGCAGTGCTTTCACGAAGCTCTGCTTTTTCTCCCAGAAGCGGAAGTACGAGACGGCGACATCGTAGTTCGTGGAGGTGCCGGTCTTCGCCAGTTCCTCGGCGAGGCCCTTCAGCTCCCGGCTCATGCAGGCGAGCAGCAGGTCTTCGATGCAAGTGTAATGGCGGTAAAACGAACTGCGGGAGACCTGCGCGGTCAGGACCAGTTCTTTGATAGTGATTTCCGCATAGGGCTTCTGCGTGATCAGCTCGGTCAGGGTGTCGGCCAGTCGGCGCTCCACTTCGCTGGTGTTCCGGTTCATGCGTTCGCCTTCCAGGTTTCCAGGATGGCGGAGAGTTTTTCATCGATGTCCTCGCGGGTCTTTTTGCAGGCCAGCGGGTGTTTGCGGCCTTCTTTAAATGCCAGCGCGACGAACGCGGTGATGCCCACCGGCAGCAGGTCCGTCAGCATGGTGGCCGGCAGGACGAAGTGGGTGCCGTGCTCGTAGAGGAGCGCATCGAAGGTGGCACTGCCGGGGTTCTTTTGCAGGACCTCGACCATACGCCGCGTATACTTGCAGGTGTCCCAAAGCGCGTCGTCTTCGGCGCCGATGAACACGATATGCCCTTTAATGTTTTCGACCTTGATGCGAGCGTCTTCGCTCACCGGGTTTCGGCGCTCGGACTCGTCGAACATGCCGCGGGCAGCGACCATGTTGCCGGTCGCCTTGGACTCAGCGGAGATCTTCTCCCAGTATTCCGGGTGGCGATACGCGTACTGTAAAAACGGCAGCGGCTCGCCCTTCCAGGAGAGGGACGACTCCGTCCCGTCGCCGGGGCGTTCGTGCGCGCCGTCGAGGTTGTCCTGGTAGAAGCCTTCCATGACGAAGTCGGACGCGGACATGGCGATGGTCAGAGAAAGCTCCGGGTAGAACGACGCCGCGGTCAGCGCGACCATGCCGGTCGTCGAAAGGCCGGCAATGCCGATGTTGGTGTGGCCTTTGTCCTGCAGGACCCGGATGGCCGCGCCAATGCGCTCCAGCGGGTAGTTGTGGTGCCCGTAGTCCTTCTTCTCCGGCGACATGGTCATCACACTGATGCCGTGCTTCAGGAACCACTTCGCGCCGGCCTTCGCCAGCGTATCCTCCGGCGAGTCTCCCAGCATAAGGATCATCGCGCTTTTTGTGCCGGCAGGGTCGCTTTTCCTGGCCTTCTTCCCAGCAGGAAAATACAGCCCGTAAAACCCATCCTTCTGGATGGAATACTTCTGAGTTTTCATGGTAGAACCTCCGATTACTTCGTGCCGACGAGGAGCTTCGAGCCGGCGAGGTCCATGACAATGGACTCGGCGCGGCCGATGAACTTGCCGCGAGTCGTGTCGATCAGCTGGACGTCCTCGTAGCCTTCCGCTTTAAGTTCGGCGACGAACGCGTCCATATCGCCATAGCGGGCGGGGGACATGATGTCGTGGATCGCGAATGTGCCGCCTTTCTTCAGGACGCGCAGGGTCTCGCGGAGAAGCTCCTGCTTGTCCTTGCCGGCGATGTTGTGGTACACGTAGTTGCTCGTGACCGCGTCGAAGGTCTCGTCCGGGAAGTCGAGTTTACAGGCGTCTCCTTGGCGGAACGAGACACGGTCGGCGACGCCTTCCGCTTCGGCATTCTTCACGCAGAGCGCGTTGCTGAAGTCCATGTACTCTTTGCCCCAGCGGTCGACGCCGACCATGGTGCCCTGCGGGTTCTTCTTCGCGCAGGCGATGGTGAGCGCGCCGCTTCCGCAACCGACATCGAGGCCGACGCCGCCTTCCGGCAGAGTGACGTACTCCGCGGTCCCTTCGACAATGGTCTTCGACAGTTTCCGCTTTCCATTGTAGGAAAACGTGTAATACATCTTGTTCGTCCAGAGGCATACGGCAACGCCGACGACACCGAGCACGTTCGCGCCGATGCGCATCCACTCCGGGATCCAGTTTTTATAATCAGGGTAAGTCTGCTGTTTCATGTTGGTGCTCCTTTGGGCGATTTGCCCCGTTTATTTCGTGGCCACGATGGCGATCCACGGGTTCTTCTTGTGGTGTGTGCACTCGACTTTGGAGAAGCCGGCGGCTTTCAGGGCTGCGGTAATGTCTTCGGCGGTGTAGAGGTTCATGCCGTCGATGATCTTCTGGAAGGTCTGGGCCGTTTTGTCGAGGCCGTCGGACTCGTTCGTGATGAGGAACGTGCCGCCGGGCTTCAGGACGCGGCAGACTTCCGAGAAGCAGGTCTCGAGGCCGGGCCAGAAGTAGATGGTCTCGAACGCGGTGGCGAGGTCATAGACGCCAGACTCGAGGTCGAGGGCCGACACGTCGCCCTGCTGCACGGTCACGGTACCGGCCTTAACAGCCTTCGCATTGTATTTCGCAGCCGCCTTGACGGACTCTTCGGAGTAGTCGACCGCCGTGACCTTCGCGCCTTTGTAGCGCTTCGCCAGTTCGCCGGCGTTCCGGCCGGCGCCGCAGCCAAGGTCGACCGCGCTTTCCACCGTGAGTTCCGGCAGGTACTGCATGCCCCAGTCCGCGAGTTTCGCGTGGCCGGAGTTCATGCCGGCGAGCATCATCTTGCCCATGACGCCTTCCGGCTTGCGGGTCTGATTGAAGTACTTCCCGAGGACGGGAATGTAGAGTTTCTTCTCCTCGGTGGCCTTGTCCGAGGCAGCTTTGCTGACAGCCTTTTTGACCGCCTCGACCTTCTTCGGTAAATCGCCGCCGAACGCCACGCGGACGATCTGCATCTTGATACCGTTGTCCCCGATCTTCGCGAGGACCTTCGCCAGTTTCCCGACGTGATCCGGCAGGGGCTGATAGCCTTCCATGTAACCCTTCGTGGAGATGGCGGTGTCCGGGTGAGAGAACCAGGGCGCCAGGTCCGTCACGGCATCAGAGGTGTAGAAGAACGCGTCGACATCGGTGATACCGGCGTCTTTGATGAAGGTCTTCTTCATCGCCTTGGCACCGATCTTGTTGCAGGAGTCGAAGGCCAGGACGCAGCCTGGGAAACGGGCCTCCATGGCCGGGAACAGCTTCTTCAGTTCCTCGAACCGGAAGTAGTAGAAGACACCGGCCGCGAAGAAGACGGCGCCGTTCGAGGCGTCGATCTTGTCCATCCAGGAGAAGTCGTTGAGGTCACAGGGCACGTTGTACTCCCGCTCGCCTGCCGGCAGCAGCTCGTTTCGCAGGTCGATCATGTCCGGGAAGTCGAGGTTGTACCCGGTGCACTGCCCGTTGTCCACGCGCTCAAAGGTGGTGTCGAGGCCGCAGCCGAGATTGACGACCGCCGCGTTCGGGTGTGCCTTCAGGTAGTCCAGCACCTCGAGACCGAGGTCCGTCTGGCGGCAGGCCACTTCGAGGGCGCCGAAGCGCATGAACGCGGAGTCTGCCTTCTTTTCGATGTCGCTGAAGTCATAGTCGAGGGACGCCACCAGCCGTTCGGCCGCCTCGTCCTTGAACAGCTCGGGGTACAGTTCCGAGCACAGCTTCCGCCCGTACAGCGGGATGACCATGGTGTCGCTTACTTTGCTCATAAAGCTCCTTCTTTCGCTTGAGTCCGTTTTGCTACGGTTAGTTTTTGCTAACCAAGTATAGCACAGCGGGGCGATCCGCGTCTTATTCCCGTCGCAACCGCGCAACAAACAGAAAAAGACCTGAGCGTGTTTCGCTCAGGTCTTTTGGGTTCCTGTTGAGTGTTGTGTATTAGTATGGGATGTGCCGTTCTGTGGTTGCGACAGCGTTACGCGTTGATGAATTCTGCGACGATGCCGTAGTGGTCGAAGACCTTGACGAGGTCGATGACCTGCTGTTTCTTGGCTTCTTCTTCAGCCTTTTTCTTGGCTTCTTCTTCAGCCTTTTTGATCTCTTCATCGCGGGTCTTGTAGGTCGGCCAGTAAGAGCTTCTGGCGACGGAGCCACGCTGAGAGGAACGGCTGCCCTTGTTGGCGGGACGCTCGAAGTCATAGCAGAAGCGGTAACCGGCGTTGTAGGCACCGTCTGCGGAGTTGGCAACGCTCTTGAGGCTGTTCAGGACGCCGGAGTAGGCGCCGCGCAGCTCATGCATGAGGAAGGCGACCTGGCCTTCGACGGAGTTGCTGGAGTAGCCGTTGTTCTTGCAGAAGCTGAACAGGTTGGAACGGCGTGCGCCGGTCCACTGGCAGAGACCGTAGGCACCGGAAGTGCTGCCGGCCGAGGGGTTGAAGTTCGACTCTTTTTCAATGTTGGCCATGACGCCGCAGGCTGCAGCAGAGGAGAGGCCGTTCTTGACGAGTGCGGTATAAACTTTGTCTTTGTTGCTGGTGGCTGCGAAGGAGGGGACCATGCAGAGGACCATCGTCGCGAGCACCAGAGCCATACTAAACAGGATTTTCAGTTTACGCATATTTCATGCTCCTTTCACAGGGTGTTTTGCGCCATGTGTTTGGTTCATGGATCTATGCTTCTCTTTACTTTT
>JAFTZU010000067.1 GCA_017461005.1 Clostridia bacterium | reverse complement strand
CGTTTCTTTTTTTAATTGGTTTTCGAATCAGCGCCCGTGGCCGTTGACCCCTTCTCCGGTGTATCCGACACCGACTTTCCCGCGATTCCACAGAATGGCCGCGCCCCGGTGGAGGAGCGCATAGACCGGCCGTTTGAGAACTCGCAAAGGCAGGCAGTTCCTGCTCTTGTAGGAGATGTCCGCTGACAGCCATGTCTCGTAGACGTGGTCCCGGAACCCCTCAGCCTCACGGACCTCCGGCAGGTTGAGCACGCAGTTGCCCGACTCGCTTGCGCGCAGGAATCCGGTCCCAAGATCTTCGACGGAGATCGAATAGGAGCCGCGGGCATCCTGAAACTGCTCGGGGTGACAGAGATAAGCGGCCGCCAGAACGTCCCAGTTGTAGAAACCTTCGATGCCGAAGATAGCCTCGTTGAGGCCGGCATAGAGGTCGGCTTTGTCCCGGATGAAGTCTCCGGCCGGTGTATGAGTGGAGTACAGTTTCTCACGGTACTCCTTTGTTGTGAAGAGGACTTTGAGGCAGTTGTTCCCGGTCACGGTCGACACGTTCTTCCCGAGGGTCAGGACATGGAACGAAGCCTCCGGGTCACAGGAGAAGTTCAGTTCGTCCATCGTGTTTTTCGCGAAGACCAATGGTTCCGAGATCCCGCCCATCAGTACGATCTCCTTTACCTTCTCAAAAAAGGTCGGATCTTTGCGGTATGCCCCTTCGAGGTTCGTCAGAGAGCCCGTCGCGAGGATACTGAGTTCTCCGGGGTACCGGTCGGCCTGTTCCACGAGAAAGTCTGCCGCAGCGCTCTCATACTGTCCCGGCGCATCGCCTCCGCGAACGACCGGGAGGTCTTCCCTGCCGCACTCGTTCAGCATCTTCACGGTGGCGTTATAGACCGTTTCTTCCCGGCTGTTGCCGTAAGTCGTCGTGACCCCGAGAAGGTCGACCGACTCCCGTTCCGCCATCAGGTAGAGCAGAGCAAGGCCGTCGTCGACATCGCTGAACAGGACGCCGAGTGTATTGTCACAATCGTAGACTACGTGTTTCATCGAGAGGTTCCTTTCCAAAAGGAAAACAGTCCACCGGGGCCGGCAGACTGTTTTCCTCAAGCTTTGGATATTTATGGAGAGTGAACTCTTATTGTTCAGAACTGCCGTTCGGGCAACAGTTCTGTAAGAGTCAATTGGATTGTATCCAATTTATGCCTCTCCGTCAACCCTTTTTATTATTTTCTTAAGTCGTACTTTTTTTACAGAAGTGTCTTGCATTCGTCAGGCCTCAGAGACGGTTGCCCGGGGCTCGGATGGAGATCCCCTTCTTTCACGGGAGATGCAAAGAGATTTTTACTTGACATTTTCTTTTAAAAGCGCCACAATGAAAAGGAGCAAAAATTGCACACAATTAGTTGAAACTACCATTCAATTGAGCATAAAGGAGAGTTACCATGGCTGTTGAAAAGAAACTTACCGAGAAAGCACTGGATGCGGTGGCAGAAGAGGAACTCCTGAAACTGGACAACCAGCTCTGCTTCTCTCTGTACGTCTGTTCCAAGGAAGTCATCAAGCGCTATAAGCCCCTGCTGGAGCCCTACGGTCTCACCTATACCGGCTACATCACCATGATGGCCCTCTGGGAAAAGGACAACGTCAACGTGAAGGAACTCGGCTCCCGTCTGTTCCTCGACTCCGGCACCCTCACTCCCCTGCTGAAGAAGCTGGAGGCCCAGGGCTATGTCGAACGTACGAGAGACCCGCGTGACGAACGGAACATCATCATCCGTCTCACCGACAAGGGCCGCGACCTCAAGCAGATGGCCGTCTGTGTCCCGCGTCAGATGATCGACAGCCTCGACATCGGCAACATGAAAGCCGTCGTCCTCATGAAGACCCTCCACCAGCTGATGGACGCCTTCGCGGAAGACGAAACTGCCAACGCCTGAAACCCATAAAAAACACGCCCGCCGGAACTTCCGACGGGCGTTTCTGTTTGTACTGTTTCAGTTGTTGACGTCGTGGTGGACCGTGAAGCCGCCCGGCGTCAGGACCTCGAAGGTATAGCCGTGGTCGAGGCACCAACGGATGGTCTTCGGCATGGCGTTCACCGTATAGCTCTTGACGTCGTGGCAGAGGACGACGCTCTTCTTCTGGTTCTTCACACCGCTGATGATGTTCTTGTAGACCTGGTTCGAGCTGGTGGTCTCGCCGGCGTCGCCGTCATAGACGTTCCAGTCCACATAGGTGAGGCCTTTCTCCTTCGCCTGTTTCGTGAGGCGGGTCATGATGCCCTCGTTGTACTTCCGGCTGACCGTGTTGGAACTGCCGCCGGGGAACCGGAACAGGGTCGTCGGCCTGCCGGTCTGCTTCTGGACGATATCGTTCATCCGGTTGAAGTCAGCCGAGTAGGCGGACTCGGAGCGGTAGACCTGAGAATACTCGTGGGAGTAGGAATGGACGCCCACCGCGTGGCCGGCCCGTGCCTCTTTGGCGATACACCCCTGATACTTCGAATAGACCCCGGTCACGAAGAACGTCGCCTTCACGTCGTACTCGTCGAGGATGTCGAGGAGCTTGTCGGTGTACGGACCGGGACCGTCATCGAAAGTGAGGTAGATGACCTTCGAACCGTCCGCTTTGACGGTGGTCTTCTTTGTGCTCTTTTTCGTCGTCTTCTTTGCGGTCGTGGTCTTCTTCGTGGTCGTCGCAGTCTTCTTTGTGGTCTTCTTTTCCGTCGATCTCTTCGTCGTTTTGACGTCCTTCGCCGGCCGTTCCGCTTTCGTCTCCTGTTTTTTCTTTATGCGGGCCTCTCTGGCCTGCGCCATTTCCCGGGAGACCGAGACCGTTTTTTCGTCGCTCAGACTGTGGATGCCGTGGATGACGACCCCCACGCTGACTGCCGCGCAGATGGCGACGAACAGGAGAGCAATGATGACTGCGATGGTTTTTCCGTCAGGACGTTTCATAGGTCGGGTTGCTTCTTTCTTTTACGAATGTACAGTACAATATTCTATACAGGAAAGGCTCCGGATGCAAGCATCCGGAGCCTCTTTTTTGACTGTATTTTCTTAAGCTTCTTTCGGTTCGTCGTCAACGTCTTTGAAGTATT
>JAFTZU010000066.1 GCA_017461005.1 Clostridia bacterium | reverse complement strand
TGACGAACCGTCCGGTGGGATTGACGTAGATCTTGGTGTCCTCATCGAGGAACTCGGCCGGCAGGACCGGCTTGATGACGTGCTCGATGATGTCGGCGCGGATCTGTTCGAGTCCCACGTCGGCAGAGTGCTGGGAGGAGACGACGACGGCCTCGATGCGGACCGGTTTGTCGTCCTCGTCGTATTCGACCGTGACCTGGCTCTTGCCGTCCGGACGGAGGTAGGGCAGGGTGCCGTCCTCGCGGACGTCGGTCAGGCGCTTGGAAAGTTTGTGGGCGAGGGAGATGGCGAGGGGCATGAGCTCCGGGGTCTCCTTCGTGGCATAGCCGAACATCATGCCCTGGTCGCCGGCGCCGTTCAGGTCGTAGGGGTCGACGTCACTCGCTTTGTTCTCCTGGGAGTGGTCGACACCGAGGGCGATGTCGGGGCTCTGCTCGTCGATGCAGGTGAGGACGGCACAGCTGTTGCCGTCGAAACCGTAGACCGCGTTGTTGTAGCCGATCTCGTTGATGGTCTCACGGGCGATCTTCGGGATGTCCACATAGCAGGTCGTGGAGATCTCGCCCATGATCATGACCTGACCGGTGGTGACGGTGGTCTCACAGGCGACACGGCCGTTCGGGTCCTGGGCCATGATGGCGTCGAGGACGGCGTCGGAGATCTGGTCGCAGATCTTGTCGGGATGGCCCTTCGTGACGGATTCGGAAGTAAAGAGATGATGCATACTGGGCTCCTTTCTGGTGTAAGAGTGCAACAGGGGGCACATCGCCAAAAAAACGCCCTCCGGGCAAACCGAAGGGCGAATATCGTCTTATCTTTCGGTTCACACCGCAGGAATTGGCACCTTACCTTGCGGCAGGTTGCCGGACGTCGATGGGCCTGTTCCCTTACGTCACTCTGGATAAGTAGTTATTGGATTTGCACATATTGTACTGACCGGGCGGGGCTTTGTCAACCCCGGAACACGGTCAGGTCTCAGGTGTTTGCTTTTTTGAGTTCGTTCCCTTGATGATGGGCGACAGCCGTTTGTAGATGAGGAACGTGATGACGACGTCGATCATCCCTTTGACAAAGGTGAAGGGCACGTTGAAGATGAGGAGCGCGTCGCCGAGACCCTTGATGGAGGGCAGGATGGCCTGGTAGGCTCCCACGATGGCTTCCATCGGCATGAAGTTCGTGTAGAACGGGTAGACGATGAAGTAGTTGATGGGGAAACTGATGACCGCCATGATGACCGCACCGACGAGAGAACCGATGAGCGCGCCTTTGCGACTCTTGCGGAACTGGTAGATGTAGCCGGTGGGAATGACGAAGCACACACCGATGAGGAAGTTCGCCAGTTCGCCGACGCCGGACGACGACGTGACCGGCAGGTGGATGAGGTTCTTGAGCAGGCAGACCAGCGCGCCGTACCAGGGGCCCAGAGCGAACGAGGTCAGCAGAGCCGGGAGTTCCGAGAAGTCGAGTTTGATGAACCCGGGCATGATGGGGATGGGGAACTCGATGTACATGAGGATGGTGGCGATGGCCGCCATGACTGCGGTCGTGGTCAGCTTCCGGACCATGGAGGTGGAACCGGACTGCTGGGTCTTGGGTGATGCCATGAGGCGTCAGTCCTTTCTTCATTTCGTTTCCTCTAAGAGTATACAGGGAAGGGGCGAGGACTGTCAAACGGGGAAGGGCTCTATCCGGGGCAGGATGTATCAAATTGGTTTACTTAAAAAACTGTGGCCCGGGTCCGGACAGGGACAAAGGGTTTGGGCACAGCTGTGGCGATTCAGTCGCGGAAGGTATGGCCCTTCACGTACTCGGAATACCGCATGTGGAAGTCGAGCCGCTTGCGCCGGCTGATGGGGACGATGGCGTGGTTCGTCATCTCCACCTGCTCCGAGGTGAACTTCGCGATGTGCTTCATGTTGATGACGTACGACCGGTGGACCTTGTAGAAGTACTCCGGCGGGAGCTGGGTCTCGATCCGGGTGAACTTCGTGATGGTCTCCACCATCTCGTCCTTCGTCATGATCTTCGTGTGGTTGACGTCGGCGATGACCGCGTAGATGTCCTCGGACGTGAAGACACGGAACGCGTCGTCCACTTTGACGATGACGACCCGGTCGGCGAAGAGTTCCTTGCGGTAGGAGTCCAGCGCGTCGAAGATGTCGGACTGGGTGACCGGCTTCGTCAGGAACCGGTGGGTCCTGACGGTGAAAGCCTCGAAGACCCGTTCCGGATTCGTGGACAGCAGGACGAGGGCCGCTTTGCCGTCTTTGGTGCGGACGACCCGGGCGTTCTCCACCGAGGGCTTCATCTCAAAGTTGTCATCGATGAAGATAAGGTCCGGTTTGTCGAACTCCAGAAGGTAGTCCCGCATCCGGCGGAACACCCGGGTCTCGACATCGACGTACTTCTGTTCTCCGTACGTCTTGACGGCGCCGGTCAGAAACCGGACGGTCTTCGGCTCGTTACTTAATACAAATACTGTCATAACATTTCCTCCTGAACATTTGCTAGTTTGTTATGAGTGTTTTTTAAAAGATCCGTTTCGGATAGAGCCATCGTAACCTGTGTTCCGGAGAAAAGGCAACTAAGTGCCGATTTTCCGTCACCATAACGACCGTTCGGCAGTTAATAACTACCGTTCGTCGAAAACTTGTTATACTTCTCGATTTTTGAGCCGGAGTCTGCTACCCTGTCGAACGGAGGTGAAAACGATGTTCCACGACATGGGACCGGGGGCCGGTCTGCTCCGGTATGAACTGCTGCCGGGAGAACCGCTGGACGAATACACGCTGGAGATCCTCCGGCAGAACACACCGGAGGGCGTTTTGATGCCGGGACGGGAGACGAATGAGGAAGGAGACTTCCTGCTCCTGCCCGTCGCCGGGCTGGAACCGCTGCTCTCCGGCAAATCGGAAGTAGTAAATACATTTACTATAAATGAATTCATGGACAAAATCAAAGCGATCCGAAACTCGCTGAGAGACTACATGATCCCGCCCGAAGAACTGGTGCTCCGTCCGGAATGGACCTGGGTGCGGCCGGAGAGCGGGGAACCGGTCCTGCCGGTGCTGCCGACGCCCCTTGCCCGAGACCTGTCGCTGTCCCTGGACGCCTATGCGACGCTGGTGGCGGCGGTCTTCGAACAGAAGAGGTCCATCGCCGAAGAATGCGCAGCGAAAGAGGAGAGTGCTAAGAAGAGTGCTAAACGGCGCGCGCCTGCCAAACCCTGGCGCCGTGTGGTGCGGGATTTCTGGGAAAACCTCGACTGAAAGGGATCTTCCGGTAAAATGGTGAAAACGAAAAAATGGCTTGTTCAAGCCAAAAATCGGGATATTTTAGCACTCTCGACACGAAAGTGAAAAAAGTTGGTCAAAAGGTGTTGACTTTTAAGAAGGCGGGTGGTACATTATTACTGCAATTAGCACTCCGAAGTTTTGAGTGCTAAACCGAGTGCTAACGCAGAAAGGGTGAGAAACGATGCTTCCGACGCGAAGACAGCAGATCTTAGCAGCCATTGTCGAACAGTACATCGAGACCGGCGAACCGGTCGGTTCCAAAGCACTGTTGTCGAAGCTCGACGTCAACGTCTCGTCCGCCACCATCCGAAACGATATGGCGGCCCTCACTGCACAGGGACTCATCTACCAGCCCCACACCTCCGCGGGCCGGATCCCGACCCAGAGCGGTTATCGGTATTATGTTGATAATCTTATGAAGATGGAGGAACTGGGGGAGACCGACCGCCGGCGCATCGAAGCCGGTGTCGACGAACGCTCCGGAGACCCGGAAGCCCTTCTGACGAAGGCCGGCGAGGCGCTCGTGAACTTCACGAACTTCGCGGCACTCTCCACGACCCCGTCCGATGAGCACGCGTTCATCAAGAACATCGAAATGGTCCCGGTCAGTCCGAAAGTCGCCATGGTGGTCCTCCTGACCTCCACCGGCATCCTGAAGAGCAAACCCTGCCGCATGGATGTCGCGCTGACACCGGACATCAAACAGACCTTCGACCAGCTGGTGGAAGAACAGTTCCGGGGCACGCCCCTCAGCGACATCAACACGGTCAAGATCCAGACCCTCGCCGCTTCCCTCGGCGCCAAGGCGCTCTCCATGAGCTCGCTGCTGGCGACGGTTGCCGACCTCGCCGAGATGGCCTCTCAGGCGGACATCAAACTGGAAGGCAAGTCCAATCTGCTGGGCTACAAAGAGTACAGCGACAACCTGCCCTCCCTTTTGAAGTTCCTTGGCGATGAAGAGCCGCTGAACATGCTGGTCTCGTCCGGAGAGGCGAGCGGCCCGGGCATCGAGGTCCGCATCGGTTCCGAGAACCGGTTCTCCGAACTCTCGAACTCGACCACCATCATCTCCCGATACAAGATCGGAGACGGAGCCACCGGTGCCATCGGCATCATCGGCCCCACCCGGATGAATTATTCGAAACTCATCCCGCGCATCCAATATCTGACAGACATCATCTCGAAGGTCCTGTCGGAAGTTTACGAGGAGGATACACCGACCCATGAGCAAACAGACGAAGAAACCTCTTGAGCAGGAGCTCGAACAGGAAGAGGTCCTGGAAGAAGAAACCGTCGAGACCGAAGCTGCGGAAGAGACCGCTGCGGAGGAACCGGCCGAAGAAGCTTCCGATGACCTCGCCAGCCTGCAGAAGGCACTGGAGGAAGAACAGAACCGTTACCTGCGCCTGATGGCCGAGTACGACAACTTCCGCAAGCGTTCTGCCAGAGAAAAGGACGGCATCTACACCGACGCGAAGGCAGACACCTTCACGAGTCTGCTGCCGGTCCTCGACAACTTCGACCGCGCCTTCGAGAACGAAGACGCATCGCCCGAAGATTTCCGCAAGGGCATCGAGATGACCAGAGACCAGGTCCTGGCTGTCTTCGAGAAAGCAGGCGTCGAAGCGTACGGCGAAGCCGGCGAACCCTTCGACCCGAACATCCACAATGCGGTCAGCCACATCGAAGACCCCGAACAGGGCGAGAACGTTCTGGCACAGGTCTTCCAGAAGGGCTACAAACTCGGCGACAAAGTGCTCCGGCACGCCATGGTCGTCGTGGCGAACTAGGGAACCACGGGCACATCGCCCGATTCCATATAAAAATGTTAAAAATACACTTTCAATAAACAGTCTTTATTGAAAAGACGGAGGAATTCATTATGGCAAAAATCGTAGGTATTGACTTAGGTACTACCAACTCTTGTGTAGCGGTCATCGAAGGCGGCGAGCCCGTCGTCATCGCGAACGCGGAAGGCGCCCGCACCACCCCGTCCGTTGTTGCATTCGGCAAAGACGGCGAGAGAATGGTCGGTCAGGTCGCCAAGCGTCAGGCCATCACCAACCCTGACAGAACGGTCGCTTCCATCAAGAGACAGATGGGTTCTGACTACAAAGTCACCATCGACGACAAGAAGTTCACTCCGCAGGAGATCTCCGCGATGATCCTGCAGAAGCTGAAGACCGACGCAGAGGCTTACCTCGGCGATAAAGTGACGGAAGCCGTCATCACCGTTCCCGCATACTTCACCGACGCCCAGCGTCAGGCGACCAAGGACGCCGGTAAGATCGCCGGCCTCGAGGTCAAACGTATCATCAACGAGCCGACCGCAGCCGCTCTCGCATACGGCATCGACAAGGAGACCGACCAGAAGATCATGGTCTACGACCTTGGCGGCGGTACCTTCGACGTCTCCCTCATCGAGATGGGCGACGGCGTTCAGGAAGTCCTTGCCACGGCCGGTAACAACCGTCTCGGCGGCGACGACTTCGACCAGCGCATCATCGACTGGCTCGCAGACGAGTTCAAGAAATCCGAAGGCATCGACCTTCGTTCCGACAAGATGGCCATGCAGCGTCTGAAGGAAGCTGCGGAAAAGGCGAAGATCGAACTTTCCGGTGTCACCAATTCCACCATCTCCCTTCCGTTCATCACTGCAGATGCAACGGGTCCGAAACACCTTGAGACCTCTCTTTCCAGAGCGAAGTTCAACGAACTGACTGCCGACCTCGTCGAAGCGACGATGGGCCCGGTCCGTCAGGTCCTCGCAGACTCCGGTCTCAAGACTTCCGAGATCGACAAAGTCCTGATGGTCGGCGGTTCTTCCCGTATCCCGGCCGTCCAGGAAGCGGTCCAGAAGTACATCGGCAAAGAGCCCTTCAAGGGCATCAACCCCGATGAATGTGTCGCCATGGGCGCAGCCCTTCAGGGCGGTGTTCTCGGCGGCGACGTCAAGGGCCTCCTGCTCCTCGACGTCACTCCTCTGAGCCTTGGTATCGAGACCCTCGGCGGTGTCTGCACCAAGATCATCGACAGAAACACCACCATCCCGACCAAGAAGAGCCAGATCTTCTCTACCGCTGCGGACAACCAGACTTCCGTCGAAGTCAACGTCCTTCAGGGCGAGCGTGAATTCGCAAGAGACAACAAGTCCCTCGGCGTCTTCCACCTCGACGGCATCCTTCCCGCACGCCGCGGCACCCCGCAGATCGAAGTCACCTTCGACATCGACGCGAACGGTATCGTCAACGTCTCCGCGAAAGACCTCGGCACCGGCAAAGAGCAGCACATCTCCATCACCGCTTCCTCCAACATGTCCAAAGAGGACATCGACAAGGCAGTCCGTGACGCCGAGCAGTATGCTGCTGAAGACAAGGCCCGTAAGGAAGAAGTCGACCTCCGCAACGGCGCAGACCAGATGGTCTTCCAGTCCGAGCGGATCCTCGAGGACGAGGGCGACAAGTTCGAGCAGGCTGACAAGGACGCTCTCCAGAGCGCCAT
Organism: Clostridia bacterium; assembly: GCA_017461005.1. Classification (GTDB taxonomy): domain Bacteria; phylum Bacillota; class Clostridia; order Oscillospirales; family Acutalibacteraceae; genus RUG420. The sequence continues at coordinate 222 of JAFTZU010000066.1, read as the reverse complement.
CGATGAGCTGAAAGAGGCGCTGAAAGGCACTGACACCAACCTCATCAAGAACAAACAGGAAGCACTCCAGTCCAAGTTCTATGAAGTCTCCGCAAAGCTGTACCAGGCGAACGCTCCGCAGGGCGATCCCTCCGCAGCAGGCTTCGACCCGAACGCGGCTGCCGGTTTCGGCGGTGACGCAGGCTTCGGCGGTCAGCCGGGCGGCGACGCAGCCGATGTCGA
>JAFTZU010000065.1 GCA_017461005.1 Clostridia bacterium | reverse complement strand
TGGGGCTCGTTCTTCTTGATATATTTCTTGACTTTTTTCTTGATCTTTGCCATGGGTGGACACTCCTTTTTCGGTCATTTCACTTTCGAATTCAACTTTTATTATATAGAGAATCCCGCCTGTTATCAAGCATCAGATGGTTTCGGCGGGTCCGTGGACCACGGAAAGGGCGCTGTACTCCTCGAGCATCTGGTGTTTCAGTTGCTCGTTCGCGTCCTCCACGGTGATCTCCCGGTAGAGGTCCAGCTCTTCGAACAGTTCGGCTCCGTTCATGTAGGCGCCCACCAGACCGTTCGCGAGGCCGTCGATGTCGTTGTAGCTCATGACCGTTTTGCCGTAGTTCATCTTCCGCAGGCGGTCGAACTGGACGGGGTCCACGCCGGTCTCTCTGAGTTTGCGGATCTCGGCCTTGATGGCCTCCGCCACCTTCTCCGGGTCGCGGGAACGGCCTTCGAAGAGGACGGTCGCGTAGCCGGGGCCGGTGAAGTACTCATAGCCGAAGCCCGTGTCGATGAGCCCCTCGCGGAGGAGCCGTTCGTAGAGTTCGCTGGTCTCGCCCGCCACGACGTCCATGAGGAGGTCCGTGAGGATGCGCTCCTTCATGTCGCGGATCGGGGTCTCGTGGGTCTCCTTGAACCCCAGCGCGAAGGTGGGGATGGTGACGGCGAATTCCTGGGCGATGGACGGCCGCACGATGTCTGCAGGCTCGCCCTTGTCCGGGCGCTCCACCAGCACCTCCGGCGTCTGTTTGAGACAGGCGTCGCAGATGTCGAGGACTTCGTCCACGGTCACGTTGCCGGCGCAGGCCAGCACCATGTTGTTCAGGTTGTAGAAGCTCTCATAGCACTCGTAGAGGAGGTCCGCCGTGATGTGGGAGATGGACTCCTCGGTGCCGGCGATATCGACCTTCACCGGGTGCTTGTGGTAAAGACACTTGAGCAGGTTGAAGAGGACCTGCCAGCCCGGCTCGTCGAGGTACATGCGGATCTCCTGCCCGATGATGCCCTGCTCCTTCTCCACCGTCTCCTGGGTGAAGTACGGGTGCTGGACGAAGTCGAGGAGGATCTCGAGGTTCTTCCGAAAGTTGGAAGAACAGGAGAACAGGTAACAGGTGCGGTCGAAGGTCGTGTAGGCGTTGGCGCTGGCGCCGGTCTCCGCGAACCGTTCGAAGGCATCCAGTTCTTCGCTCTCGAAGAGTTTATGCTCGAGGAAGTGGGCCGTGCCCCAGGGCAGGACCTTCTCTTCCCCGCCTCTGACCTTCAGCGCGTCGTCGATGGAGCCGTAATTGGTCCCGATGACCGCGTAGGAGGTCGAATAACCGGCTTTCGGGTAGACGAGGACCGTGAGTCCCGTCTCGTGGCGGACTTCGTAATAGGCGTCTCCGAGGAGTTCGTTTTTGTGCTCGATGATGTTACGCATCGTACTCCACCTCCCCGTCGTCTGCCGTCCCGGTGCCCTTCAGAAGGAACACCGTGTCGAGCGAAATGTTGTTCGCCATCTCGATGACCTGTTCCACCGTGACCTGTTTCATGTCTGCCACGAGGTCTTCCGGGGTCTGGAACTCGTCATCGGTGACCTGGCTGAAGAGCCAGCCGTCCAGTTCTTCCGGCGTATCGAAGACGGACAGGAAGAAGTCTTCCATGGAACGCTGCGACTTCTCGAGGTCCTCGGCGGTGACGCCGCCGGCCTTCATCTCGTCGAGCTGTTTCAGGATCTCCGTCTCGGCCTTTTCGGCGTTCTCGGTCTCGACACCGCTCTGGACGGTCATGATGCCCTTGGCCGCCGTCAATCGGGCGGCGCAGTAGTAACAGAGGCTCTGCTTTTCCCGGACGTTCATAAAGAGACGGGAGTAGGTCCCGCCGCCGAAGAGGTCCGTGAACGTGCGCATGGCCGCGTAGTTTTCAAAGGGTTCGTGCATGCCGCAGCGGAAGCCCATGACCAGTTTGCTCTGGGCGACGTCCTGTTCCTCGATGCCGCGTTTGACGGTCCCCGCCGAGGGGATGACGACGGTCTTTCCCCGTACGACGTTCCGGTCTTCGACTTTGTCGAAGTATTCCCGGAAGAGGGCCGTGATGGGCTCGACCTCTAAATCGCCCACGACCTGCAGCTGGACGAAAGCCGTTTTCAGCAGGTCTTCCCAGGAGGCATAGAGCTGCTCCGGGGTCAGGGCGCGGATGTCGTCTTCCTCGCCGAGGATGGAGAGCGAGTAGGCCTCGTCGGCACACATGAGCTCGAGCATCTTTTTCTGGGCGTAGGCCCGCTTGCTGCTCTTCAGGGCCTCGATGCGGTCGAGGCGGATGCGTTTTTCCCGTTCCACTTCGGAGAGCAGGAACGCGCCGTTTTCGACGTTCGGCTCGAAGAGTGCCTTGCAGAGGAGCCGCGCGCATTCGACCGAGATGCTCTCGCCGTCGAGGGCGAAGCGGTCGCCGATCATGGTCATGGTGAGGCGCAGCACGAGGTTCTCCCCGTGTTTCGAGGCAGAGGGAGACAGTTCCGCGCCGTAGAGTTCGGCCAGTTTCCGGTTCAGGGACAGGAGGTCCGGGTACTCTTTGCAGGAGGCGCAGAGCAGCGACGGCAGCAGGGACTTTTCCGCCACGTTGCCGGCGAGGGGCACTGCGAGGTTCACGGACAGGATGCCCGTTTTGAACCGGTCGGTATGGTAGGAGCAGACCCGGAAGCCCGGCTCCACAGAGTTGATGACGAAGGTGTTGTCCAACGAGGTCCCTTCTTTCCAGTTGACAGTATTTTTTGTATTTTACCATAACGCGGACCTGTGGTAAAATCATTCTACCCGAACCCACTGGAGGCAAGATTTATGAACTATATCCCCGTTGGTCAGCGCGACGACACGTACGACCTGTTCGCGCTGGTCAAACGCATCGAAGTGAAGACTTCTTCCAAAGGCCAGAAGTACATGGACCTCACCCTTGGCGACAAGGACGGCGATGTCGACGCGAAGTACTGGGACTACCAGGAAGGCGTCACTCCCATGTTCGAGGTCAACTCCATCGTCAAGGTCCGCGGACAGCTGCAGGAGTTCCGGGGCGCGCCCCAGTTCCGCGTCAGCCACATCCGCGCCACCGTCCCGTCGGACAATGTGAGGCCGCAGGACTACATCGCCATGGCCGAATTCCAGCCGGAGGCGATGTACCGCGCCATCGTCGACATGACCGACGGTTTCCAGGACCGGGACCTTGCCGACCTTCTGAAGGCAGTCTTCGAGAAATACAAGAAAGAACTGCTCCTCTACCCCGCCGCCGTGCGGCTGCACCACGCCATGCAGGGCGGTCTCCTGTACCACACCCTGTCCATCCTGCGGCTGTGTCAGCAGGTGGCGAAGCTCTACCCCACCGTCGATGAGGACCTGCTCATCACCGGGGCCGCGCTCCACGACATCGGCAAGATCGTCGAGATGGACGCCAACGAGCTGGGCCTCGCGAGCCAGTACACCACCGAGGGCAACCTCCTCGGCCACCTCGTCGTCGGTGCCATGATGGTGCGCGATGTAGCGAAGGAACTCGGTACGCCCGACGAAAAAGTCGTGCTCGTCGAGCACATGCTCATCTCCCACCACGGCAAGCCGGAATTCGGTGCCGCCGTCCCGCCGAAGTTCCTCGAGGCCATCATCCTCTCGAAGCTCGACGAACTGGACGCCACCATCTATGAGGTCTGCGACACCTACACGAACGTCGGGGCCGGCGAGTTCTCCTCCCGCCTCTGGAACTTCGACAACATCGCGCTCTACAACCCCGGCCGGGTCGAGAAGCCTGAGCCCGTCGCCAAACTGTTCGACACGGAGGACTGACCATGGATAAAGAGACCGGCCTTCCGGAAGGCGCCAGCACCTACTCCGCCGGCACCAACACCGACCCCTGGACCGAAGTCCGCATCGAGGTCCCGGCCGAACACATCGACGCCGCCGGCGACATCGCCCACATGGCGGTGCCCTACGGCATCTATCTCGAGGACTACCGGTTCCTCGAAGAGGAGATCGACGAGATCGCGCACATCGACCTCATCGACGAAGCCCTGAAAGACAAGGACCGCACCAAAGGTGTCGTCCACATCTACTTAGAACCCGGTGAGAACCCGGCGGAAGCCGTCGCGTTCCTGCAGGAGCAGTACGCGCAGGCGGGCATCCCGACGGAGCTCACCGTCATCCCCTGCCGCCGGGAAGACTGGCAGGACAACTGGAAGCAGTATTTCAAGCCGACGGAAGTCGGAGAGAAGCTTCTGATCCAGCCGATTCTTGAGGACGACGATTCGGCATCATCTAAACTGCAGAACATTCCGAATACAGAACGCAAGGTCCTCTACCTCGAGCCCGGCCTCGCCTTCGGCACCGGCACCCACGAGACGACACGTCTCTGCCTGCAGACCCTCGAAGAGAATGTACACGGCGGTGAGACCGTCCTGG
>JAFTZU010000064.1 GCA_017461005.1 Clostridia bacterium | reverse complement strand
GAACCGCCGCCGACCCAGGCGAGGACCGCGTCCGGCAGTTTGCCTTCTTTGGCGAGGATCTGCTCGAGGGCCTCCTTCGAGATGACCGCCTGGAAGTCCCGGACGATGGTCGGGAACGGGTGCGGGCCCATGACGGAGCCGAGGCAGTAGTGGGTGTCGTCGATGCGTTTGGTCCACTCGCGCATCGCCTCTGAGACAGCGTCCTTCAGGGTCGCGGTACCGGTGGTGACCGGGACGACTTCGGAACCGAGGAGTTTCATGCGGTAGACGTTCAGCGCCTGACGCTTCGTGTCCTCTTCGCCCATGAAGACGACACATTCCATGTCCATGAGCGCGGCCGCAGTAGCGGTAGCCACGCCGTGCTGGCCCGCTCCGGTCTCCGCGATGAGACGGGTCTTCCCCATCTTCTTCGCAAGGAGCGCCTGACCGAGCACGTTGTTCACCTTGTGGGCGCCCGTGTGGTTCAGGTCCTCACGCTTGAGGTACACCTTCGCGCCGCCGAGGTCCTTCGTCATCTTTTCGGCGAAGTACAGGTTGGACGGGCGGTTGGCATATTCGTTGAAGAGTTCCTGGAGTTCACGGTTGAACTCCGGGTCGTTTTTATAGTAGTTGTAGGCCTCTTCCAGTTCGAGAAGCGCGTTCATCAGAGTCTCGGGGACATACTGTCCGCCGTGAACGCCGAACCGGCCTGCCGGGTTGGTCATAGGGAGGTCCTCCTTCTTGTAGTTGGTTTCACTGAGTGCGAACGACATTCAAAAATGTCTTCATTTTCTGCGGGTCTTTCTGTCCGTCTGTCTCGATGCCGGAACTGACGTCCACACCGTCCGGTTTCAGCACGTCGAGCGCCTCGGCCACATTGTCGGTCGAGAGGCCGCCGGCCAGGACCCAGGGGCGATGTACCCCATCAAGCAGAGACCAGTCAAAGGTCTCGCCGGTACCGTAGCCGTTATCGAGAAGGATCAGGTCTGCGGAACTGGCTTCCGCTTTTGCGACGTCTTCCTTCGTTCGGACTTTGAACGCTTTCCAGACGGGCGCCGACGCCTGTTCGCGAAGAGCGGCGAGGTAGGTTTCGTCTTCGTGTCCGTGGAGCTGCGCCACCTGGATGGTCCCGCAGCGGAGCAGCGCCGCCACGTCTTCGAGCGGCGCGTCCACGAAGACGCCCACCGCCGGAATGCGGTCATCGAGCTGCGCCCGCAGCTCCGCCGCCGTCTCCGGCGAAACGTACCGCCGGCTCTTCGGCCAGAACACGAACCCGACGTAGTCGGGTCGCAGCTCATTGGCGGCCGCAATGTCTTCGGGCCGGGACAGCCCGCAGGTCTTGACAAACACGCTCATACCGTGCCTCGCAGTTCCGCGAGTTTCGCGGTCTTGTCTTCGGCCAGCATCAGCGTCTCGCCAATGAGCACGGCGTCGGCGCCGATCTCCCGCAGCAGTGCGACATCTTCCGCCGTCTTCACACCGCTCTCCGAGACATACAGGACGTCGTTCGGGATCAGTTTGCGAAGCTTCGCACTGTTCTCGGTATCGACCGTGAAGTCCTTGAGGTTGCGGTTGTTGACCCCGACGACACGGGCGCCGGCCTTCAGGGCCCGCTCCACTTCCCGTTCGTCATGGGCTTCCACCAGGGCACTCAGGCCGAGGTCGTCGGCCAGTTCCCGGAAAGCCCGGAGTCGTGCGTCATCGAGGATGGCGCAGATGAGCAGTACGGCGGAAGCGCCGCGAGCCTTCGCGGACCAGATCATATATTCATCCACGGTGAAGTCCTTCCGCAGACAGGGAATGGACACCGCTTCCGCGATCTTGTTCAGGTATTCCTTCGACCCTAGGAACCACTTCGGTTCCGTCAGGACGGAGATGGCGTCGGCACCGGCGGCCTCATATTCTTTCGCGATCTGCACATAGGGGAATTCCGGTGCAATGAGGCCTTTCGAGGGAGACGCCTTCTTGCATTCACAGATAAAGGCGAGGTCCGGGTTGCTCAGGGCCTTTTCAAAGGCGAAGTCCGGGTTCGGCCGGGCCTCGGCCCGGGCCTGTACCACCGGAAGCGGCTCCCGGGTTTTAGCCTCGACAACTCTCATTCTGGCGCACATCGCCAGCTCGTCTAAAATGGTGGCCATGGGGTCCTCCTTTATCGGTTCGAGACTTCCACGTAGCGGTCCAGGGTCTCCTGCGCTTTGCCGGAGTCGATGAGCTCGGCAGCCATCTTCACGCCGTCGGCCAGAGACGCAACCTTGCCGGAGACATAGAAGCAGGCACCGGCGTTCATGAGGACTGCGTTCCGGCGGGTACCCTGCTCCTTCCCGGCGAGGATGTCGCGGGTGATCTGCGCGTTCTCTTCGGCAGAACCGCCGACCAGTTCTTCCTTGGTGCCGCGGGTCAGGCCGAAGTCTTCGGGCCTGATGGTGTAGGTCTTGTACCAGCCGCCGTTGATCTCCGCGACGGTGGACTCGGAGCTGGCCGAGATCTCATCCATGCGGTCTTTTCCGTAGACGACCATGCCGCGCTTGACGCCGAGGTCCGCGAGAACGCGGGCCAGCGGCTGGACGAGGTACTCGTCATAGACGCCGAGGACCATGTAGGTCGGTTTTGCCGGGTTCGTAAGGGGCCCCAAGATGTTGAACACCGTGCGGATGCCCAGCTCCCGGCGGATGGCGCCGACATATTTCATGGACGTGTGGTACTTCTGCGCAAACATGAAGCAGAGGCCCACTTCGTCGAGCAGTTCGCGGCACTTGTCCGGGTCCTGGGCGATGTTGACGCCGAGGGCTTCCTGGACGTCTGCGGTACCGCTCGAGGAGGACGCCGCCCGGTTGCCGTGTTTCGCGACCTTGATGCCGCCGGCCGCCGCAACCAGGGCCGAGGTCGTGGAAATGTTGAAGCTGTGAGCCCGGTCACCGCCGGTGCCGACGATCTCCAGCACTTCGAGGTCCGTCTCTACGGGCGTTGCGTGTTCCCTCATGGCAGCGGCACAGCCGGCGATCTCCGCCGTGGTCTCCGCCTTCGCACTCTTCGTGGAAAGGGCGGCGAGGAACGCGGCGTTCTGGGTCGCGCTGGTCTCCCCGTTCATGATCTCGTTCATGACGGCATACGCCTCTTCGTAAGTCAGATCCTGTTTGTCAACGATCTTCACAATGGCTTCTTCGATCATGGTTCGTTACCTCCTCAGGTTATGTCAATTCGATGAAATTCTTCAAAATGGTGCGGCCGTCCGGGGTCAGGATGGACTCCGGGTGGAACTGCAGGCCGTAAATGGGGTACTCGGTGTGCTGGACAGCCATGATCTCGCCCTCATCTGTCTGGGCGATACACTGAAGGCACTCCGGAAGGCTCTCCGGGTCCGCGGCCAGCGAGTGGTACCGGGCCACCGGCACTTTGTCCGGAAGCCCCTTGAAGATGGGACTGTCGTTTTCCACCGTCGCCACGGACTGTTTGCCGTGCATGAGGCGGGTGGCATAGGTGACAGTGCCGCCGTACGCCTGGCAGATGGCCTGGTGCCCAAGGCAGACGCCGAGGGTCGGGATCTCCCGGCAGACCGTCTTCGCCGCTTCCACGATGATGCCGGCGTTCTCCGGCCGTCCCGGGCCCGGTGAGAGGATGATGCGGTCCGGCCGCAGTGCGCGGACTTCCTCCACGGTCATCTCGTCGTTGCGGATGACCCGGATGTCCGGCTCCAGCTCTCCCACCATCTGGTAGAGGTTATAGGAGAAGCTGTCGTAGTTGTCGATGAGCAGGATCATACATCCACCTCCTCTGCCTGTTTCAGCGCGCTGATGACAGCGGCCGCCTTGTTGAGGCATTCCTCATATTCCTTTTCCGGCACGGAGTCCGCGACGATGCCGGCCCCGCTTCGGACGAATACTTTTCCGTTTTTCTTGTAGGCGATGCGGATGGCGATACACGTATCCATGTTTCCGGAGAAATCGATGTACCCGATGGCGCCGCCGTAAATACCCCGCTTGTTGTTTTCCAGTTCACCGATGATCTGGCAGGCCCGGATCTTCGGGGCTCCCGAAAGAGTGCCCGCCGGCAGGACCGCCGCCACGGCGTCCAGCGCGTCTTTGTCCTCCCGGATCTCACCCCGTACGGTGGACCCGATGTGCATAACGTGGGAGTACCGCTCGATCGAGTGGAGTTTTTCCACCTGCACCGTCCCGAAGGACGAGACTTTGCCAAGGTCGTTCCGACCGAGGTCCACAAGCATGTTGTGTTCCGCCAGTTCCTTCTCGTCCTCGAGGAGTTCCGCCTCCAGCTGAAGGTCTTCCTCCTCGGTCTTCCCTCTCGGCCGCGTGCCGGCCAGGGGGAACGTGTGGAGAACACCGTCCTCCAGCTTGACGAGGGTCTCGGGAGAGGCGCCCGCCACTTCGACGTCCGTCCCGGAGAAGTAGAACATATACGGGGACGGGTTCAGCGTCCGCAGGATGCGGTACGTGTTGAGCAGGCTGCCCTCGAAGGGCGCCTCCAGCCGGTTCGAGAGGACCACCTGGAAGATGTCGCCTTCATAGATATACTTCTGCGCCGTGCGCACCATCTCGCAGTACCGGTCTTTGCCGAAGAGGGGACGTACATCGCCGAGGAGTTTGCCGCCCGGCTCCTGTTTCTTCTCGCCGTACTTCAGAAGGTCCGCCAGTTGCTGCAGCTCGAGCTTTGCCTTGTTGTACCCGGCTTCCGGGTCGTCGAGGGGCATGTTGCAGATGAGGATGATCTTCTGCCGAAAGTTGTCAAAGGCGATGACCTTGTCGAAGAGCATGAGGTCCACGTCCTTGAACCGCTCCTCGTCCTCGACGTCCATACGGACTTTCGGCTCGCTGTAGCCGAGGAAGTCGTAGGAGAAGTACCCGACGAGGCCGCCGGTGAAGGACGGGAGGTAGTCGAAGGTCGGGCTCTTGTAGTCGGCGAGGATCTGCCGGATGTACGACGCCGGGTCGTCGGCCGTGACCCGGATGTTCCCGATCTGCATCTCCCCTTCGCTGCAGGTGACCTCCAGTTTCGGGTCGAAGCCGAGGAAGGTGTATCGCCCCCACTTGGTGCGGTCCTCCACGGACTCGAGCATGTAGCAGTGGCTCGAGACGTTTTTCAGTTTCTGCATGACCTCGATGGGCGTACAGAGGTCCGCGAAGATCTCACAGCTCACCGGGAGCACCCTGTACGTGCCCTCATTGGCGATTCGCCGTGCCTCTTCGAACGTTGGACGGTATTCCATAGGTTCCTCCTTCTCCGCCGGGTATGAAAAAACGCCCTCGACGGAAATGATGTATTTCCATCAAGGACGAATTAATATCCGCGTTGCCACCTTGATTCACAGCATTTGACAGCTGTGCACTCAGCGGGGTACCAGCATACCCCCGACCACTGACGCAGGTCCCGCGTTGCTCATTTACAGCACCCTCAGCGGCCCATTGTGATGACTTGTGTTTCGCCCGGATCTCAGCACCCCGGACTCTCTGTGGAGGCATGGTCACCTTTACTTCCGCTTCAACGGTTTAAAGTGTATTAATATTGTATAAAAGTCTAATTTCCGGGGAGCCAAAAGTCAAGGCTCTGCCCGGAAATCGAATGTTTGTATTTTATTATCGTTACTCGTCGACAATGTGCCCTTTGGCGATGTGGTCCTTCACAATGGGCTCGATCACATTCTTGTACAGGAACTCCGAGCCGTCGGCACTCTTGCGCTGGCGTCCCAGGACATGGGTGGCGTTGACGCCGTGGCGGACCCAGTCTCCCCCGTCGTTCGAGTTGTTGAGGATGAGAGGCTGAAGGTTGTCCATGGTGTGGGCGAACCGGGACTCCGGCGTCTCGTTGGCTTCGAACTCGTCAAAGAGGGCGGTCAGCTCCTCGCGCTGGTCCTCCGGCAGGAGGCCGAAGATGCGGGCCTTGGCTTTCTCTTCCCGCTCTTTCTGGGTCTTGAGCCCCTCGTCGTCGTAGGCGTAAGTGTCGCCCGCGTCGATCTCGACGATGTCGTGGATGAGGCACATGATCATGACCCGTCCGATGTCCACGGGCTCGTTCGCATACTCTTTGAGGAGATATGCCATGATGGCCATGTGCCAGGCATGTTCCGCGTCGTTCTCCGCGCGGCCGTGGCCGGACAGATGCGTCTGCCGGAATATATTTTTCTCTTTGTCGATCTCCAGACTGAAGTCCAGCTGTTTCTGTAAGCGTTCGTCCATGGTTCTTCCCCGCTTCTTTCTAAATCTATCGATTATTGTAACATAGTTGTTCTGTGTTTTCGCCTTTTCTTTCTGACATTTGTATGCGTATAATGGAATCAGCAATATTCTGAAATGAAAAGGAGTGTTTTTTATGGAACGCAACAACCACTATCCGATCATCCTGGTCCACGGCTTTATGGGCTACGGCGATGAAGACGGCGTCAGCCGCTTCCTGTCCGGATGGGGCTTCGGCCCGGGCAAGAACGCCGTCCGGCACCTGCGGCAGAACGGCTTTGAATGCTACGGCCCGGCGGTCGGTCCCATCAACAATCTGTGGGACAGAGCCTGTGAACTGTACTACCACATCGTCGGCGGGACCGTCGACTACGGCAAGTACCATTCGGAGAAGTACGGCCATGCCCGGTACGGGCGGACCTACCCCGGCATTCTGAAGGACATCGGCACGCCCGGTAACCACGCAAAGATCCATCTGGTCGGCCACTCCTTCGGCGGCCCCACCGCCCGCATGTTTGCACAGCTCCTGACCTTCGGTTCCGAAGAAGAGAGAGCCTGCACTCCGGAGAACGAGCTCTCCGACCTGTTCAAGGGCGGCAAAGGCGACTGGGTCGCCAGCATCACCACCCTCGCCGGCGTCAACAACGGCACGACTCTGGCAGACTTCATGAGAGTCGGCGGCGCGAAAGCGTTCCATGCCGGGTACCTGGGGCTCGTGGCCATGCTCGGTGAATCGCCCTTCAACTCCCAGCTCATCGACTTCCACTTGGAGCAGTGGGGCGTCATGGCGAACCCGGAGACCAAGAAGAGCCTGTACCTCCACTCCCCGTTCTCGAAGAGAGAGGAGATCCGAAACTACAACAAGAATCGCGAAGGCGGTATCGTCTTCGAGATGCAGTGCAAGTACATCCATGAACTCAACGAGAAGCTCTGCGCGCTCCCGAACGTCTACTACTTCGCCCGTCCCGCGGCCAAGTCCCATAAGGTGGGCGATAAATGGGTCGTCGACAAGGACGCCTCCCTCATGGCCCGCGTGGTCGGCAACCTGACCGTCGCCGGCATCAAGTACGCAGACTCCTCCTACGGGTTCGACATCGACACCTGGGCGGAGCACGACGGTTTCGTCAACACCGAAGGTGCCAGCGCTCCGTACAGCGAGCCCTCCACCGCGTGGCCCGGCGATGACGTCGACCCGAAGACCCTCGAGAAGGGCAAATGGTATGTCTTCGAACCCTCGGACTTCGACCACACCGGTCTCATGGGAATGGGCGTCAAGAAGGACAAGTACCACGGGTATTTCCTCAGCTTCGCGGAACAGCTCGGAGCACTTCCGGAATAACGCGATCCGCCTGCCATAAAAAGAAAAGAACCTGGCCGATCTGGTCAGGTTCTTGTTGTATTTACTCGCTTTTTGTCGACGTTTTTGACTCCTCCGAAGTCCCTGCTCGTTTCTTCTTATCAAAGTACAGTTTGAAGCAGAAGAACATGAGGACTTCCACCGGGATCATGATGAGGAACAGCATCCACAGGTTCGCCTTGAGGGCGGAGAGGTAGATCGCCAGCAGGATGCTCAAAATGAACAGGGAGATGAAGATGTAGTTGTCTCTCCCCTTGTGGCGGCTCCACAGAGACGAGAAGATGATGCCGAGGAGGAAGCTGACGGGCAGTGTCCAGATGAGGATGAGCCAGTAGAACTTCCGGGTGACGATCCAGCACAGGACGATGATGACGAAGGACAGGAGCCAGACACCGGCCTGGACGATGTGGCGGATGGTCTGATGCTTTTTATAGATCTGTTCTTCCTCTTCCGACGGCTCTGCCGCGAACGACTCGACTTTTCCGTGCTCCTCTTCGAGGAGGTAGTCGACGGACACGCCGAACACATCGCCGATCTGCTTCAGCATGCCGGCGTCCGGGATGGACTCGCCCCGTTCCCACTTGGAAACGGTCTTGTCGGAATAGTTCAGCCGTTCTCCCAGTTCCAGCTGTGTCATGCCGGAGGCCTGGCGGAGTTCGGACAGGTTTTTCGCAAAAATGGTTTTGATGTCGTTCATGAGTGTTCTCGCAATACTTTTATTGAGTCTCTATTATAGCTACGGGGTCCCGGGAATGCAAGAAAGTATGCCGTACAATTTAAACAAAACGTCCGGCCCCTCCGCACAGGAAGAGCCGGACTGTTTGGTTTTGTTATTCGTCTTCGAGCCGGCCGTCCATGGCGGCGTTGATCTCGCTGTACCGGTACCCGAGACGGAGCAGCGCGTTGACCGTGCGGGTCTTCTGCTTCTCATCGGAGAGGTCCCGGTTTTTGAACTTCGTCGAGAGCAGTTCCCGGACCTGTTCGACCGGGTCCACGTCGACTTCTTCGAGGACCGTCTCGATGATGTCCCGCGGCACCCCTTTCTGGATGAGGGCCGTCTTGAGACCGCTCTTGCTGAGGTGCTTCCGGCGGATGAGCTCGTCCACATAGGACCGGGCGAACCGTTCCTCGTTGAGGAGACCCAGTTCTTCCAGACGGTCACAGATGTCGGAGGCCTGCTGTTTCAGCGTCCCGAGGTCCATGTCCTTCTGTTCCTTCTTCTCCCAGGCCTTGGTGACCAGTTTGTCGGAGAGTTCCCGGCGGGAGTAGTCCCGCATGGAGAGGAGGTCCAGGGCCTTGTTCATCATCTTGCGGCGGGCCGACTCCGTGAGCAGTTCATCGAGCTGTTCCGGGGTGATCTCCGCGCCGTTTTTGATGCCGCAGGTGAACCAGTAGTCCGCGTTGACGGTGGCGATGTACTCCCCGTCGAGGGAAAGATGGATCTTCTCCCCCTTACCGGGCTTTGCTGTGAGTTTCATTACTCGTCGTCATCGACCGTGATGTCCAGTTTGGCCTTGGCGGACGCAGCCGTGGTGGCTTTGCGCTCCGGAGCCGGTTCCGGCTCTGCCACGGGTTCGTCTTTCATCTGGCCGCCGCGGTAAGCCGCCTTGGCCTGCTCAGCCAGCTGGGCATTGTGCTCGCGGACTTTCTTCTCGACTTCTTCCATGAACTCGGGGTTGTCGAGGAGATACTGTTTGACGTTGTCACGGCCCTGGCCGAGGCGCTCTTCGTTGTAAGAGTACCAGGCACCGCTCTTCTGGATGATGTCGAGGTTGACAGCGGCGTCGAGGATCTCGCCCTCTTTGGCGATGCCGCGGCCGAACATGATGTCGAACTCAGCCTGACGGAAGGGCGGAGCGACCTTGTTCTTGACGATCTTCGCGCGGGTGCGGGCGCCGATGAACTCGTTCTTGGAGCTCTTCAGCTGCTCGATGCGGCGGACGTCGATGCGCATGGATGCGTAGAACTTCAGCGCGCGGCCACCGGTGGTGACTTCGGGGTTGCCGTACATGACGCCGACCTTTTCACGCAGCTGGTTGATGAAGATGATGATGCAGTTGGACTTGGAAACGGCACCGGCCAGTTTCCGCAGCGCCTGGGACATGAGGCGGGCGTGCAGGCCGACGTGGGAGTCGCCCATTTCGCCTTCGATCTCGGCCCGGGGGACGAGGGCGGCGACGGAGTCGACGACCAGGATGTCGATGGCGCCGGAACGGACGAGCTGTTCGGCGATCTCAAGGGCCTGTTCGCCGTTGTCCGGCTGTGCGACGAGGAGCGAGTCGACGTCGACGCCGAGGTTGCCGGCGTAGATGGGGTCGAGGGCGTGTTCCGCGTCGATGAAGGCGGCTTCGCCGCCGAGTTTCTGTGCTTCTGCGATGGCGTGCAGCGCGAGGGTGGTCTTACCGGAGGACTCCGGTCCGTAGATCTCGATGATGCGGCCCCGGGGAAGTCCGCCGATGCCGGTGGCGGCGTCGAGGGTCAGGGAGCCGGTGGAGATGGCCTCCACGTTCATGTTCTGGCTGTCTCCCAGGCGCATGATGGCGCCTTTACCGTAGGAGCGTTCGATCTGAGCGATCGCGGTGTCTAATGCTTTCTTCTTGTTGTCTGCCAAAGTTGATTCCTCCAAGCTTTGCGTACATTTGTTCGGTTACGTGTTCTATTATAATGAATCGCCTTTCAAATTGCAAGCCCATTCTTAGGACAGAACTTTTCAAAAAAATGCTTGCATTTTAATATGTCAGATGATAATATTATTACGCTGTATTTGAGACGGGGGTCGCCCGTCAGAAAAAAAGGAGGTGCCGAAACATGGCAAAATGCTACTGCTGCGAGAAGGAAGTTAAGTTTGGTAACAAGATTTCCCATTCCCACAGACGGTCCAACAGAGCTTGGAAGCCGAACCTGATGAGAGTCAAGATCGTCGAGAACGGTACTCCGAAAAGAGTTTATGTCTGCTCTCGTTGCCTGCGTTCCGGAAAGGTCCAGCGCGCTGTCTGATCAGACTTCCTTTTTTCCAATCAAATACTCATATAGCGGAATAGTGTAACGGTAACACGACTGACTCTGACTCAGTTATTTGGGGTTCGAATCCCTATTCCGCTGCCATGAGTAAAACCGTCGTCCCAATCGGGACGGCGGTTTTTTTGTCTTTTATTCTGTTTTCGCGATCTACTTCTTCTGTTCGATGAGGCCATACGTCTTTTTCATCTCGAGGATGCGAAGGACGGACTCATTGATGCGCTCTTCCGAGATGGTCCCCTCTTTGGCGGCCTTCAGGAGTGCTTCATACTGTGCGACCGGCTTGCCGCTGATGATCATGTCGTTGCCCGCCTGGATGGCCTGGACGGCAGCCTTGCCCGGGTCGGCGACGAATTTCGTGACACCGCTCATCTCGAGGTCGTCCGTGATGATGACACCGTCGAACCCGAGGGTGTTCCGGAGCACGTTGTGGACCGCTTTCGACATGGATGCCGGGTTCTTCGCGTCATAGGCGTCGACGATGGTGTGGCTCACCATGATCATCGGGGTGCCCGCCGCGATGCCTGCCTGGAAGGGCATGGCGTCTCTCGTGTCGAGGATCTGCTGGTCTCTCGTATCTTCGATGACCGTTCGGTGGGTGTCCCCCGCGTTGCCGTAACCGGGATAATGTTTCAGACAGGAGACGACTTTGGCCTCCTTGAATTCGTTGGTCACATACTCGGCGAAGTCCGCGACTTCCTCCGGGTCGGTGGAGAAGGCACGGTTGTAGATGTAGTTTTCTTTATCGTAAGGGACGTCGACGACCGGAGCCAGGTTCGTGTTGAGGCCGAGGATCTTGAGGAACGCGGCTTTCTCCTTCGCGTCCGCGACGATGCCGTCCCATCCGCCTCCGTAGAAGATCTCCTGGGGGCTGGCGAACTTCTCATCGCGATACATCGGGAACCGGGAGATCCGGTTCACGGTGCCGCCCTCTTCGTCGACCGCGAGCAGCATGCCGATCTTCGAGACTTCCTGGAACGAGGCCATGTCGGCAACGACGCCCTCCGGCGTGTTGTCGTTGAAGTACTTCGCGAAGAAGATGTACCCGCCGAACTGATATTTCTTCTGGGCCGCCACGTCATCCTTGGCCGGATGATAGGCGAGGATCATCTGCCCCACCTTGTCCTCGAGGCTCATCTTGTCGAGCTTCGCCTGCATGGTGGCGGCATATTCCTGGCGCGCGTGGACCTTCGCCTTGATGGACCGGACACCCTTGACGATGCCGGAGACGATTGCGAAGATCAGCGCAAAGGCCAGCAGCAGCGCGACGACGACCGAAATGATGCGTCTTCGCTGCATGGATTTCTTGTACTTAGCTTTTGGCATTTCAAACACCCCTCATGGAAAAGTATACCACGAGGGGTGCTTTTGTACACCTGTTTAATTTTTCGGTTCGGCGATTTACTCCGTGCGTGCATCGCCCCAGAAGAACAGAGCGACGGTGCCGGGGCCCGTGTGGGAGCCGATGGTGGTGCCGATGTTGTGGATGACCGGTTTGCCATCCATTTTCTTGAACGTTTTGGCGACGAGGTCGGCGACTTCCTTCGCGTCTTCCTCACAGGCAGACATGGAGAGGTACACCTTGCCGGTGTAGTTCTTTCCGCCTTCGGCGTGTTCGACCATCTTGTTCACGATCTCCTGGATGACGGCTTTCTTGCCGCGGATCTTGTAGCGGGGGATCAGCCGGCCGAGGTTGTCCATGTTCAGGAGCGGACAGATTTTCAGGACCGTGCCGAACCAGCCGGAGGCCTTGGAGATGCGGCCGCCGCGGACATAGAACGTGAGGTCCGTCGAGAAGAACCAGTGGTGCAGGCGGAGCTTGTTCGTCTCGGCCCAGTCCGCGAGTTCCATGAGGCTCATGCCCTCGTCCCGCTTGTCGGCAAGGGTGGTCATCAAGAGGCCGTAGCCGCTCGAGGCGCCGAGGGAGTCGAGGATGATGATCTTCCGCTCCGGGAACTTCTCGAGCAGGAAGTCTCTCGCCGTGCAGGCGGAGTTATAGACGCCGGAGATGCCCGAGGACAGGGTCAGGTGCAGGATGTCCTTCCCCTCTTCGAGGAACGGCGTGAAGTAGTCGATGAACTCTTCGACGTTGACCTGGGACGTGCGGGTCATGGCGCCGTCCGCCATCTTCTGGTAGAAGGTGTCGGCGTCCATGGTCTCGTAGAGGTCGTCCGGGTGTTCGACGTCGTCGAGGTAGTAGTGGAAGCAGACATAGTGGATGTCCCGCTTCTCAAATTCTTCTTTCGTCAGGTCTGCCGTGGAACAGCAGCTCAGGATGTAATCTGCCATGTTTGTGGTCCTCCAATAGTTCAGGTTTCGCAGGCCTTTTGCCTGCCGCGCCATTATTGTACGAGTTTCACTCCGTACAGGACCACCTCCGCGTGGGCGATGTACCTCTCAACAACGTAGAACGAGGACTCTCCGGGCAGGAGAGTCCTCGTTTTTCTTATGGTTATGCGGTTTTCAAAGCGCGTTTGGCAAATCGCCTCAGCCGAGGAGAGCCTCGATGCGCTTCATAGCTTCGACCGTGTTCTCGTAGGAGGAGAAGCTGGTGAAGCGGAAATAACCCTTGCCGCAGTCGCCGAAGCCTTCGCCGGGCGTGCCGACGACCTGAGCGTTCTCAAGCAGGTAGTCGAAGAATTCCCAGGAGCCCATGCCGTTCGGGCACTTGATCCAGACATACGGGGAGTTCTTGCCGCCGGTGTAGAAGATGCCGAGGCGGTCGAAGGTCTCCATGATGACCTTCGCGTTGTTGCGGTAGTAGTTGATGTTCTCGTCGATCTCTTTCATGCCCTCTTCGGAGAAGACTGCGGCGATAGCGCACTGGACCGGCCAGGACACACCGTTGTACTTGGTGGACAGGCGGCGGTACCAGAGTTTGTAGATGTTGTGGCCGTCGCGCTCGAGTTCCTTCGGGATGACGGTGTAGCCGCCGCGGGTGCCGGTGAAGCCGGCGGTCTTAGACATGGAGCAGAGCTCGATGGCACAGGTGCGGGCGCCTTCCACCTGGAAGATGCTGCGGGCGGAGTCATCGACGACGAAGTGCTCGTAAGCGGCATCGTAGATGATGATGGCGTCGTTCTCGTTCGCGTAGTCGACCCACTCCTTCAGCTGCTCTTTGCTGTAGGCAGCACCGGTGGGGTTGTTCGGCGAGCAGAGGTAGATGAGGTCCGCGTGGACGCTCTTGTCGGGCATGGCGCAGAAGCCGTTCTCCTCGGTGGAGGGAGCGTAGATGATCTTGCGGCCGGCCATGATGTTCGAGTCGACATAGACGGGGTACACCGGATCGGTGACGAGGACGACGTTGTCCTGGGCGAAGATGTCCTGCAGGTTCGCGCTGTCGGACTTGGCACCGTCGGTGACGAGGATCTCGTCCGCGCCGACGTCCACGCCGAAGCTCTTGTAGTAGTTCGAGATGGCCTCCCGGACGAAGTCATAGCCTTCGTAGTCGGGATAGCCCTTGAAGCTCTCCTTGTGGGCCAGGTCCTCGGCGCCTTTTTTGAGGGCGTCCGTGGCGGCTTTGCAGAGGGGGAGCGTCACATCGCCGATGCCCATGCGGATGACGGGCTTGTCGGGGTTTGCGGCGATGTACTCATTCGTTTTTCTGGCGACGTCCGCGAAGAGGTAATTCGGGACGAGGTTGTCGAAGTTCGCGTTGACCTTCATTTCATTCATCCTTTCAAAGGGTGCTGGTTTCCAAAATTTGCAGAAAGTATACCACAAAACCGCCTGTATGCCTATACCTTTGGCACACAGACGGTGTTGTTTTTTCTTATTACAAGACCTGCTGAAGCATCGCTTTCGTGGCGCCGCCGTCGAATTCTCCGAAGTGGAGTTCGCGGAAGGCTTCGAGGCGGTCGGTCCGGAAGTCCTGCTTCGCGAAGACGTCACAGAGCTCGTCCATGGTCTTCACGACGGGACCGCCGACGGTCTCCTCATAGGGGTAGTAGAAGTCCCGGTCGCCCTCGAACCGGTCGAGGTCGTAGGCGTAGAACACGACGGGCTTGTGGAGCAGCGCGTTGTTCATGCAGATGGACGAGTAGTCCGTGATGAGGACATCCGACAGGACGCTGAGTTCGTTGGAGTCCGGGTAGGACGTGAGGTCCAGGATGCCGTCATACTGCTCTGTGAGGGCCTGCAGCTGTTCCCGGCCGGAACTGTCATTCGGATGCAGGCGGATGAGCAGGGCCGCTTCCCGGCCCGCTCCGGCCTCGATGGCGGCCTTGAGTGCCGGGGCATCGAGATGGGACAGCAGGTCCTGGTCTTCTTCGGGGTCGTCCCGGAAGGTCGGGGCGTAGAGCACGAGGTACTTGTCCTTACACTGGGGGAACTTCGCGTCGAAGGCTTTGCGCTTCGCGGCGACCGCGGCCTCCCCCACGTTCTCCTCCCGGAAGAAGTAGTCCGAGACGGGGTTGCCGGTCGTGATGATCTTGCTCGTCGGCAGACCGAACGCGCTCATGTAGATGGGACGGATGGTCTCGGCGGAGCAGGTGACGTACGTCAACGGCTTGTTCGCGCCGATCTCCTTTTTGCGGACGTCCTCCGGCTGAGGGATGTCCAGTCCGAACTTCTTGAAGGCTCCCTGGCCGTGCCACACCTGGACGACGGTCGTCGCCCGGTTCGGGTGTACCCAGCCGAAGGGGAAAAAGTTGTTGTTGATGAAGATGGTCTTCGCACGGCCCATGGTGAAGGCATCCTTCGTCATGAACCGGAGCATGGGACCGATGCCCCGTTCGAGGTCGTTGCGGTCCACCTTCACGAGGTCCAGCCGTGCGTATGCCGCCAGTTCCCGCTCCGTTTCGGTGAGGGCTCCCTCGAAGCCGCCGTGCATCAGGTTGAAGAGCACGACCCGGTCTTTCTTCACCGGCAGCCGCGCTCCGCAGTCGAAACAGAAGGCGAAGACCCGGAAGCCGACGTTCTTGACGGCCTCTTTCAGAGACGATACTGCGCTCATGCGTCCTCCCCTTTCAGGAAACTCTCGGCGAACGCGAGGTCCGACGGGTAGGTGATCTTGATGTTCGTGACCGCGCCCGGCACCATGACGACCGGCTCTCCTTTGAGCAGGTAGATCTTGCAGCCGTCGGTCAGGACCGCCTCCTCGTCCGGGGTCAGGCTGTCCATGAGGGCTTTCAGTTTGAGAGGCCGGAAGCTCTGGGGCGTCTGCATCTGGTGGAGGCGGCTGCGGTCCGGGATCTCCGAGATGGCGGTGCCGTCCTCGCTGACGACGATGGTGTCGGTGGCGGGGATACAGGTGCCGCAGGCGCCGTACTGCTCCACCGCCGCAATGTTGTCGTCGATCATCTGCTGGGTCAGGAAGGGGCGCACCGCGTCGTGGGTGACGAAGACGGAGTTTTCATCGAGGGCGTAGTGCTCCTCGAGGTACGTGATGGCATTGCGGAGGGTGTCGTTCCGGGTGGCGCCGCCCGTGAGGACTTCGACCGGTACATCGCCCGAGCCGATGCCGTACTTTGCCAGAAGGTCCTTCGTGTACGAGACCCAGTCCTCCGGTGTCAGGACCAGCACACAGGCCATGTCCGCCCGGCAGGCGAACTGCTCCACCGAACGCACGAGGATGGGCTTCCCGCCCACTTCGAGATACTGCTTGGGCAACTCCGCGCCCATCCGGCTGCCGATGCCGCCGGCCAGTACTGCCGCAAAATTCATAGGACTTCCTCCTCCCCTTTCCCGGGGCGATCTACTACCCCTTAGTTTACCACAAAAGGACGTATGCGGTAAACGGGCGGCCGGACAACGGCTTCGCGTCCGCGCTCCCTGTTACAGTACATTCCACGCATTTTGTCCAAACAAACTCTTACGATTGTCAGTTTTCTTTTTTGCCGGACGTGCTATAGTAGCTTTTTGTACAAACGATTATTTATATACACTCATAAAACTTACAAAGCTGGTGAACAACATGACTGACATCAAACAGCGCTGGCATGACCTGACCCATAGAAATGCGGAGGACCGTTCTGAGAAGCCCCACAGGCAGTACGGCTGGCACCATTTCACGGAACACTTTTTCGACACCGGGAACCCCCGTTACCTCAGCGGGT
>JAFTZU010000063.1 GCA_017461005.1 Clostridia bacterium | reverse complement strand
TCTGCCACCATGAAAGACAGACGACCATAAGGTCGTCTGTTTTTCATTTCTGGAGAGGGCTGGATTCGAAGCCTTGGGCTGGAGCGTAAAGAAAACAGTCCTGTGGACTGTTTTTAGCGACAGGAGCTGCGGCAGCAGCTCGGAGTGGTTTTGCGAAGCAAAAACACGTCGAATCCATCCTCTCCCACCCGCGAGCGGTCACGCTCTCGCGAGGGTGGCGAACCCTCTGATCCACCCTCTCCCACCGAGAAGGCGAGCAAAGCGAGTCTTCTGCTGGAGAGTGGGATTTGCACCGCAATCCACCCTCTCCCACCCGAGAGCGTGTGCGTTCTCTTGTATTTTATAAATACTTTGTTATATAATATTTATCCCTATTTAATTAGATTTCAACTTCGCATGATAGATTACGTACATCGCCAACCGATGTAAGGAGGAGTCCGCCGTATGAGAAAGCCCGGCGACAAGAAACCTTTGAAATTCCGGACCACGGTGAAGGAAAACAAGATCCGCAACCGGAAGATCGCTCTCATTTTCACCGCCATCGTCCTGCTGGTGGCGCTGCTGTCCGGCATCGTCATTTTCCGGGAGACCGGCTTCGGGAAAAAGAACGACACCGGATTCGACAGCAGCACGATGCAGCACACCGTCAACATCCTGTTCGGCGGCACCGATACCGACGGAGACCTCGTCTTCCTGTCGCGACTCACCATCAACACCCGGAACGGCACCGGAAAGATCGCCGGTATATCGCCCAAGTCCCGGTATGAACGTCAGACCTTCAACGAGATCCTTGGTCGCAAGGACGCCGACGCTATCTCCAGAGACAAACTGGTGAAGGCGGTCAGCGAACGGTACGGGGAGGAGTTCGACCGGTACCTCATCGTGAATGAGGAGAACATCGGCCGTGTCCTTCTGAAACTCGGGTACTATGACATCGTCCTCGAGAAAGAGTTCAAGTATGAGGGCACCCGCCAGACCCTCCACCTTCTGAAGGGCCAGCACTCGCTGAACGGCAACGAGTTCTACACGTACCTCAAGTACGTGGGCGGCGACCACTCGATCGACGAGACCGATGCCCAGACCGCCGTCATCGCCGACTGGCTCAACCAGGAACTGACACCGGAGAACTTCGAAAAGAGCCAGGCCCTCTATGAAAGCCTGGTCAACGCTGTCAGCACGAACATCACGATCGCCGACTTCGCCCGGTACACGAACTTCCTCGAGGAGGCCTCCGACCGGGAGAAACCGATCAAAGCACAGAAGACCGTCTTCGACGAAGACCTTTAAACGATGAATACCGCAGGAAGGGAGGACCGCTCCATGTCAAAGAAAAAGACAAAGAAGCGCCGTCACCCCTTCCTCGTTTTTTATGCCCTCTTTGTGGCCGCGACTGTCCTGCTCGCCGCCTGGTTCTACCTGCCCATCGACAGCTTCGTCGCGCGGCACGATGCCGAGCGGAAGGGGTACACGGTGGTGTCCCAGCCGGAGGAGCTCGATTATAAATACTACTATAACCATCTGAAGACCGAGGAGTCGAAGGAAGCCTATACCCTCATCTGCAGTCAGCTGCCGGACTTCCCGGAGCGGATCGCCGTGCCGAACCTGTCCTCGGACGAGGTCCAGGAAGTGTATACCGCGGTGTCCTACGACAACCCGGAGTTCTTCTTCCTCGGCAACTCCTGTCAGTACATGCGCTTCGGCGCCATCTTCTACTTCCAGCCGTCCTACAGCATGACGAAGGACCAGTACACCGCGGAGATGGAAGCGGTGGAGAACGAGGCGAACGCGCTGATCGCGAACCTGGATGCGGGGGCTTCCGACTACGACAAGGAACTCTATATCCACGACTCCCTTGCCGCCATGGCGGACTACAAGACCTCGACGGCCGTCGAGTCCTCCGTCTACACGCCCTACGGCCTCCTCGTCGAGCACGAGGCGAACTGTGAGGGCTATTCCCGCGGCATGCAGTACCTGCTGAAACGCCTCGGCGTCGTGAGCCGCGTCATCTCCGGCACCGGCATGTCCGTGAGCGGGACCGAGAACCACATGTGGAACGTCGTCACTGTCTCCGGCCGCGAGTACAACGTGGACGTCACCTGGGACGACTACATCATCGACAGCTCGTCCGGCGTGACCTCGAACGAGCCGAGCCACATCTTCTTCAACGTGGACAAGACCGAGATGGCCGCCGACCACCAGCCGGACGAGGAGAACCTCTGGGCCAACTGCATCTGGGGCGATTTGAACTACTACGAGTGGAACGGGCTGCTGTGCGATTCCTACGAAGCGGCGTCCCGCGCCGTCACCCGCACGTTGCCCAAAGTCCTGAACGAGGGGAAACGTTCTCTCGAACTGAAGTTCACGAGCCGCGAGGCCTACGAAGACGCCAAGTATCAGCTCGTCGAGAACGACCGGATCTACTATCTCATCTCCAGCGCGAACGTGCTGGTGAAACCGGGGAACAAGGTCAGCTCGACCAAGCTGCAGTACAACACGGACGACGACCATCTGGTCATGCGATTCTTCTTCATCCGCTAGGCTTAAAGTGAACGCCGGCCGGCCCGGGACGAACGCCGACGACGAGCTTCGCGCTTGACGAATGCTGAAGCCGGCTCTTTTCTCTCGAGCCAGGGCGAACGCTGCGACGAGCTTTGCACTTGACGAATGTCAAAACCAGCCCCTTTTCTCCTGGCTCAGGACGAATGCTGGCGGCGTGCAACAACGTAGTTACAACACTTCTCAAATCCCGCCGGGTGCGAACGCCCGGCGGGGTTTCAAACTTTTGCAAAAAAGTGGTAAAAAAGTGTTGACTTAAGATAACAGATGCAGTATTATATATCTCGCGTTCGGCGCTCGGCCGAATGCCAAAACCACGTAACTACGTGGTTGGTGGACCTTGAAAATTAAACATCAATGAACGAAAAGAACCCTTGAAATTTCTTTTGAAGTTTCGAAGAACTTT
>JAFTZU010000062.1 GCA_017461005.1 Clostridia bacterium | reverse complement strand
CGGCCCGAACGTGCGCCGCGCGGACATCCATCCCCGTGCCACGGAGGTTATGGATGAGATCATCGACATCATCCAGACCCTCATCGACAAGGGCCACGCCTATGTCGTCGAGAACGGCGACGTCTACTTCGTCACGTCTTCCTGCCGCGGTTACGGCAAGCTGTCCCACCAGCCCCTCGATGAACTGCAGGCCGGCGCCCGCATCAACATCGGCGAGCTGAAGAAAGAGCCGATGGACTTCGCCCTCTGGAAGGCTGCCAAGCCCGGCGAGCCCTACTGGGAGAGCCCCTGGGGCCACGGCCGTCCCGGCTGGCATATCGAGTGTTCCGCGATGAATCGCCGCTACCTCGGCGAGACCATCGACGTCCACTGCGGCGGCAAGGACCTCATCTTCCCGCACCACGAGAACGAGATCGCGCAGTCCGAGTGCTGCAACGACAAGACGTTCGCGAATTACTGGATGCACAACGGCTTCATCAACGTCGACAACGAGAAGATGTCCAAGTCCAAGGGCAACTTCTTCATGGTCCGTGAAGTGGCCGAGAAATACGGGTACGAGTTCATCCGTTTCCTGATGATCTACTCCCATTACAGAATGCCCATCAACTACTCGCTCGACATCATCGAGCAGTGCCGCGGTTCCCTCGACCGCCTCTACAACTGCCGGGACAACATGGCCTTCGCTCTGAAGAACGCGGAGCCCGGCGCTCTGGATGAGGCCCTCGCGAAGGAACTCGATACACACCGCGACAAGTTCATCGCCGCCATGGACGATGACCTCAACACTGCCGACGGCATCGCCGCCATCTTCGAACTCGTCCGCGACATCAACACGAAAGTCCTGGTGGACGGCGCTTCTGCCGAGACCATCCAGTATGCGTCCGATCTGTTCGCAGAACTCACCGGAGTCCTGGGTCTGCTCTATGAGCGTCCCGTCGCCGGGGAAGAGAGCCTCGAAGAGGAAGTCGAACGGCTCATCGCCGAACGCACCGAAGCCCGGAAGAACCGCGACTTCGCCACCGCCGACAAGATCCGCGACGACCTGAAGGCCCGCGGCATCATCCTCGAAGACACGCCTCAGGGCGTCAAATGGCACAAAGCATAAAGGATAAGGACCTATGATCCAGTTACTTGCCCGTTTGTTCTTAAAAGACTATAAGAACTACACGAACCCCGCCGTCAGACGGGGTTACGGCACGTTATGCGGGGTCATGGGCATCTGCCTGAACCTGCTTCAGTCGCTGACGAAATTCATCGTCGGTCTGCTCGCAAGTTCCGTCGCCATCGTGGCGGACGGTGTCAACAACCTGTCCGATGCCGCGTCCTCCATCATCACGCTGTGGGGCTTCCGCTCCTCCGGCAAACACGCCGATGAGGACCACCCCTTCGGCCACGGCCGGAGCGAATATGTGGCGGGCGTCATCGTGGCGGTACTCGTCATGGTCATCGGTGTGGAGATCATCAAGGAGTCCGTCCAGAAGATGATCCACCCGGAACCCGTCACGCCCGGCCTCGCGAGTTTCATCGTGCTCGGCGCCTCCGTCGTGCTGAAGCTCTACATGTACGGCTATAACAAGATCTACGGGAAGAAGATCGACTCCCCGACGCTCAAGGCGGTCGCGGTCGACAGCATCGCCGACGTCTTCGTCACTCTGGTCGTCATCCTGGCGATGGTCCTCTCGAAGTTCACCACGTTCAATGTCGACGCATACGGCGGCTTCATCGTCGGTGTGTTCGTCCTCTACATGGGCGCGCAGTCCATGCGGGAGACCACGTCCCCGCTGATCGGCCGGAAACCGGATCCCGAATTCGTCGAACAGGTCCGGGAGATCGTCTCGCGCGAGCCCCACGTGCTCGGTGTCCACGACATCATCGTGCACGACTACGGCCACGGTATCCGCTATGTGGCCCTCGACGTCGAGGTGCCGGCGGACATGGATCTCGTCACCATCCACGACGAGGTCGATTTCGCGGAACACCAGCTGCGCAAGGAGCTGGGCTGCACCGCGACCATCCACATGGACCCGGTCGCCGAGGACACCGAAGAACTGAAGGAAGTCCGTAAGATCATCGAAGGGCTCCTCCAGAAACGGTTCCCGGTCTATGAACTCAAGGATATCCGCATCGTGCCCCAGAGCCCGAAGGACAAACTCGTCTTCCAGGTCTTCGTGCCGGTCGAATACGCCGGGGAAGAGCAGGAGACCCGCAAGGAACTCAAGCGCCTCTGCGAAGAGACGATGCCGGAGTACAGCGTGCGGGTGACGCTGGACCATAAGTATGTATAAATCGGCCCTCTTCACAAAGAAGAGGGTCTCTTTTTGCGTAAATCGCCGAAAAATTATTGAAATCCGTGTGAAAGAAAATCGGTAGAAAAACGGAGGAAAAACGAGAAAAACGGAGATAGTGTATATCTAAATCGAAATTTCGAAAAATAGTTGTTGACTCTGTCAAAGCGCGGTGTTACTATAGTCGGGCAACAAAAACTATTTGGAGGAACAGGTATGTCAACTTATATGCCGAAAGCCAACGAAGTTGAGCGTAAATGGTATCTGCTTGACGCAGAAGGCAAGACCCTCGGTGCTCTTGCTACTGAAGCCGCTACTCTTCTCCGCGGCAAACACAAACCGATCTTCACTCCTCATGTTGACACCGGCGATTTCGTCGTCGTCATCAATGCGGATAAAGTCGTTCTGACCGGTAAGAAACTCGATCAGAAAATGTACTACCATCACACCGGTTACATCGGTAACCTCAAAGAGGTCAAGTACAAGAAGCTGATGGCTGAGAAGCCCGAGTTCGTCGTCAAGAAGGCTGTCAAGGGCATGCTCCCCGACAACACTCTTGGCCGCAAGGCTCTCACTCGTCTGCATGTCTATGCCGGCCCCGAGCACAAGCATGCTGCTCAGAAGCCGGAAGCACGTGAATTTTAAGGGAGGGTAACACATGTACGAAAGTAATTTCTATTACGGCACTGGCCGCAGAAAAAGCTCCGTTGCCCGCGTTCGCGTCTATCCGGGTACCGGTAAGATCACCATCAACGAAAGAGACATCGACGATTACTTCGGTCTTGAGACCCTGAAGGTCATCGTCCGTCAGCCCCTCGAGCTGCTCGGCCTCACCGAGAAGTTCGACATCGTCGTCCGCGTCCAGGGCGGTGGCGTTTCCGGTCAGGCCGGTGCCATCCGTCACGGTCTTTCCAGAGCTCTCCTTGAGTATGACGAGACCCTTCGTCCGCAGCTCAAGAAGGCCGGTTTCCTCACCAGAGACCCGAGAATGAAGGAAAGAAAGAAATACGGTCTCAAAGGTGCCCGTCGCGCACCCCAGTTCTCCAAGAGATAACTGGCCGTACGGCATTTCAGAAAAAGCAAAGAGGCTTCCCGTTTGGGAAGTCTCTTTTTCTTTGTCTTTTCCTGCCATCGCGATTTATGGTATTATCTTATTAAAGTATTCTGTAATAACCATCACGTTATGAAGGAGGCATTCATATGCCAGCAGGAAGACCTCACAGCAGGACCGAACATGTCGGCGGCGGTTCCGGACACGTATTCTCCGGCGGCCCCTCCGGCGGTGGCTTTGGCGGCGGCTTCGGCGGCAACGGGGGCGGGAATCGTCCCGGTATGTCCCGCGCCGGCGGCTTCGGTATCCTCGGTACCATCTTCGCCATCATCATGGCGATCATCGGCGGTTTTGCCGGCTTCGGCGGAAACACCGGAAGCAACGTCCAGCCCTATTACACGACCTACAGCAACAGTTCGGCGGCCTCCAACACGGATGAGTCCGTGGTGGACACGAACGTGGACGGCGCTGCCCGTTCCAAGTTCACGAGCCTCAAGGGCAACGGCCAGGACAAAGTCACGCTGATGCTTTACATCATCGGCTCGGACCTCGAGTCCCAGTCCGGTATGGCGACCATGGACCTCAACGAGATCCTTCACGCCGACCTCGACAACCAGAACCTGAACATCGTCGTCGAGACCGGCGGTACCCGGCGCTGGCAGAACAATGTCATGAGCAGCCGGAACATCGAACGCTGGAGTGCCACATCCCGTGGTCTGCAGCGCCTCGAGACGCTGAAAAGTGCTGCTATGACCAAACCGGAAACGCTCGCTTCGTTCATCCAGTTCGCGGCGAAACAGGCTCCGGCGGACCGCTACATGCTCATTCTCTGGGACCATGGCGGCGGCAGCGTTACCGGCTATGGCCGCGATGAACTCTACACGAGCGATACGATGACCACCAACGAAGTGGCCAAAGCGCTCAAAGCCGGCGGCGTGAAATTCGACTTCGTCGGATTCGACGCCTGCCTGATGGCGACTCTCGAGAACGCGATCGCGGTCGAACCTTACGCCGACTACTTCATCGCCTCTGAGGAGTCCGAGCCCGGCACCGGCTGGTACTACACCAACTGGCTGTCTGACCTGAACGCCAACACGTCGACCCCGACGCTGGAACTCGGCAAGCGGATCCTTGACGACTTCACCGCGAAGTCTCAGGGCCAGATGAACTATTACGGGTACGGCTCTCAGACGACCCTTTCCATGATCGACCTTGCGGAACTCAAGGGGACCATCCCTGCGGCTCTGACCGAGTTCGGTAACGACCTCCAGGAGACCCTGACGTCCGACCACTACATGGATGTCGCGAACGCTCGCAGCTCCGCCCGAGAGTTTTCCGCGGCGAATCGCCTCGACCAGGTCGACCTCGTCGACTTCTGCCTGAAACTCGACAGCGCCGATGCCAAAGCGCTGGCCGAAAAGGTCCAGAACGCGGTCAAGTACAACCGCGCGAAGGGCGTCTCCGATGCTTACGGACTTTCCCTGTACTTCCCGAACAGCAACCTGCGCTACATGAACGCCATGTCGCAGATCTACGATGAGATCGAGATGGACGAAGCCTTCGCGGGTTCTGTTCGTCAGTACGCGACGATGGAGTCTGCGGGACAGATCACGTCCAACAGCTCGGGCTCCTCGCTCTTCGACCTCCTGACCGGCGGCCAGTACTACAACTACAACACGTCCGGTAACAGCTACAGCCAGAACGGACAGTACGGCAGCTCCAACAGCCCGTATGTCCAGTACAACGGCAGCTACACTGTCAACGACCTATACAACATGCTCGGCCAGGCGCAGTCCGGCAACTCCGGCTACGCGACCACCGGCGGCCAGTACTACGGCGGCACCGACTTCTCGTCCCTGTTTGGCGGGAGAGCCTCCTGGATGACCGACGAGATGGTCCGTGAGGCGGCCGGTCAGTTGTCCACCCGCGCACTGACCAACGCGACCGACCTGGCGCCTGTCATCAAGAACGGCAAGGACGTCCTGGTCCTGACCGATGAGCAGTGGTCCGAGATCAAAGCGGCCGAAGTCAACGTCTTCGTTCCGGATGAGAACAACGGCGGATGGCTCGACCTCGGTCTCGACAACACCGCGAAGTTCACTGACGAGGGCGACCTCATCGACGAATGGACCGGCAACTGGATCACGCTGAACGGCAACTTTGCGGCGATCTACCCGGTCTCCGACCTCGATGAGGACGGCAACGGCAAGTACATCACGACCAAGTTCATCCCGGCCGAACTGAACGGCGAGCGTGTGAACATCATCGTCGAGTTCAACGAAGAGACCGGCAAAGACACGGTCCTCGGCGCGGAGAAGATCTACGACGTCGATGTGGAGCACAAGGGCCTCATCGCCATCGAGGCGGGGGACACCATCCAGCTGCTCTGTGACCACTACACCGAAGACGGCTCCGTGAAGGACGAGTACAAACTCGGCAACGCGTTCACCGTCGGCAGTGACGGCCTGGAAGTCTACTCCCTGAAGGTCGACAACGTCGGCTGCATGTTCACCTACCGTCTGACCGACCTCTACGGCGCCTTCCACTGGCTGCCGCTGAAAGCTCATTGATCGATTTTAGCGAGGAAACCTTATGCTGAAAAATCCTGAAAAAACCAAGAACGAAGTGGTCCAGTGGATCCGCGACTATTTCGCGGAGAACGGCCCGACCTGCTCCGCAGTCGTCGGCGTGTCCGGCGGCAAGGACTCGAGCGTGACCGCTGCCCTGTGCGCAGAAGCGCTGGGGAAGGACCGCGTGGTCGGCGTGCTCATGCCGAACGGCGTGCAGCCGGACATCGAGGACTCCCGGGAACTGGTGGCCGCCATCGGCATCCCCTTCGTGGAACTGAACATTGAAGAGGCGTTCCAGGGCATGAAGCACATGCTCGAGGGCAGCGAGAAACTGGCGGAGATCACCGGCCGGACGGAACTGTCCAACGACACGCGCATCAACCTGCCGCCGCGCCTTCGCATGGCGACCCTGTACGCCGTCGGGCAGATGCTGACGAACGGCGCCCGTGTCGCGAACACCTGCAACCTGTCCGAAGACTATGTCGGCTACTCGACCAAGTACGGCGACGCCGCCGGGGACTTCAGCCCGCTGGCGCACCTGTGCGTCGAGGAGGTCCTGCAGATCGGCGAGGTGCTCGGCCTGCCCGAAAAACTCGTGAAGAAGACGCCTTCCGACGGCTTGTCCGGTGTGGGCGATGAAGAGAAACTCGGCTTCACCTACGCCGTCCTCGACCGGTACATCCGCACCGGCGAGATCGACGACCTCGAGACCAAAGAGAAGATCGACCGTCTCCACCGCATCAACCTGCACAAGCTCCGCCTCATGCCCTCCTTCGAACCGGAGGAACTGTAAACAGCATATGAAAAGGCCCCTCGTCGGAGGGGCCTTTCTTTTTGCTTTGTTGTTTTATGCTTTTTTGCGGAACCGGGCGATCACATCGCGGTAACCCATTCCCATGATTGCGATGACGGTCCTTTGCATGGCGGCGAAGCAAAGGAATGTCGCCAGAACGCCCCAGGCGAAGGTGCTTCCATGGGCGATGTCCTGTGCGGAAAACAGGTGTACGGTGTAGACGGAAACTGCAAACATGCAGATCGCAGTCACCATTCCCGGGGTATAGGGTTTCAGCATCTTGTGGATCTTGATGCCGGCGACATGGATGAACCCTTCCATGAACCCGAGGTAGACCGGGACCAGAGCCAGGATGTTCCACTGGGTGAAGAACGGTATGAAGGTCATGAACAGGATCAGGACGACGACCGGGATGTGTGCTTTCTGTTCTTTCTCCGGGGTCAGTTCAAAGCCGAAGAATTTCGCCATCAGC
Organism: Clostridia bacterium; assembly: GCA_017461005.1. Lineage (GTDB taxonomy): Bacteria > Bacillota > Clostridia > Oscillospirales > Acutalibacteraceae > RUG420. The sequence goes on along the minus strand of JAFTZU010000062.1, from coordinate 1,495 downwards.
TGTGCGAAGCCTCCGGGCAGGCGGATCTCCTCCCATTCATGGATCGTGAACAGGAACATATAGGCCAGCATGGTCTTCTGCAAGATGGTCATGGAATCATAGAAGACGGCACAACCGGTCACCATGCCGAAGGTGAGGAAGGTCAAAATCTCAAGAGAATACTTTTTCATAGTCACCTCAAAAAGACTCTTTACATTGGTAGACACGTGTCTTACAATTTGATTATACATTCCGGCACCCTGCTTTTCAATTGACAGATGTAAGCCGAGTGTATACTGAATGGGAAACGAGGTGAGGCCCCAGTGAAAAAACATCCGGAGATCACTGATGCTACCCGACAGGCTTTTGTCGATGCGTTTTGTTACTACTACCGGTCACGGCCGATCGAACAGATCACAGTGATCGAGGTCGCCCAAAAGGCAGGATACAGCCGGGCCACTTTTTATAAGTATTTCAAAGATGTCTATGACGTGGAAGAGCACATCGCGAACGAGCTCATGCAGGCCGTTCAGGAGAAGGTGGCGGACGATTTGGACACAGAAGAACTGCTGGACAGTTTTGTCTACCGGTTTTCGGAAGTGATCGGGGGAAGGGCCGATTACATTTCTTTGCTGTTTGCCCCGAATCACACTTCCATCCTGCAAAAAATGAGGAAGGGAGTCGTCCCGTTTCTTTTGGACTACTTTGGGGCGGACCCGGATGACTGGAAAGTTCGATGTGCACTGGAGTTTTATTTCTCCGGAGTAGTGACGCTTCTTGGCGTCTGGGTAAAAAGCAATCAGCAGATACCGGCCGACCAGCTGGGTGAACTGATTAAGGGAATCCTTCAGGAAGGGATCCTGAAACAAGTTTTGGAAGGATGAGAGAGCATTGAAAAACATAGTTTACAGCGGCCGGCCGGCTGACGAAGAGGGGAGACTGGAAAAGGAGCTCCGGGTCTACGACTTCCTGGACGGGCTTGGCCTTGAATATGATTGTGTCGACACGGAGCCGGCCACTACCATGGAGGTCTGCGCGGAAGTCGACAAGCTCCTGGCGCCGGCGGTCATCTGCAAGAACCTGTTTTTGTGCAACCGGCAGAAGACAGACTTCTATCTCCTGATGATCAAGAACGACAAAAAGTTCAAGACCAAGGAGATCTCCGGCCAGCTGGGCGTCGCCCGCCTGTCCTTTGGCGATGCGGAGTTCATGGAGGAGTACCTCAACATCGAACCCGGAGCGGTCAGCGTACTGGGCCTCATGAACGACACGGAGAACCACGTGCGGCTCATTGTGGACGAAGACGTCCTGGACGCCGAATACTTCGGCTGCCACCCCTGCGTCAACACGACCTCCATGCGCATGAAAGTGGCCGACGTCTTCGGACCCTTCCTTGACGCCGTCCACCACGACTACACCACCGTCCACCTGGAAGGAGAAGAGTGGTAACTAATCCAAACAAGATAGACTTCTCATCCTGAGAAGTCTATCTTTCTCTTTGACAAACTGGAATTGG
>JAFTZU010000061.1 GCA_017461005.1 Clostridia bacterium | reverse complement strand
TAAATACCTCCCTTTTACAAATACCCAAATTATCCGGTTGGGCCCGGTTAAATACCTAACTTCTGAAGGGCTTCTTTTGCCCCGAGGACCACCGGAGCGTCGTCCGGCAGTTCAAATACACTGGCGCCGTTCATGTCGGAAAGCACCATTTCCCGGTCGTCCGGGATGCAGGTGAGCAGCTCGAGGTCTCCCGTATCGAGTCGATCGACGAGGGACATGTCCGGCATCCGGTTGACGATGAGTCCCGCCTTGTCGAACATGACGAGTTCAGATGCCACCTGGTGGATGGTCTGAACGACCTGCAGGCCTTTCTTGCTGGCATCCGAGACGAGGATGAGGTGTGTTACCTTCTCCATGACGCGGCGATTGACCTGTTCGATGCCGGCTTCGCCGTCGATGACCACATAGTCGAAGTGGTCGGAGATCATGGAGATGACCTCTTTGAGGTAGGCGTTGACCTTGCAGTAACAGCCGGCGCTCTCCGGACGTCCGATGGCGAGGAACGAGACGTTGTCTCGGATGTCGACCAGGGCGTCGAACATCTGATACTTGGCTTCGCCGAGCAGCTCGACGGCGGCTTTGGTGTTGCCGTTCTCGGCGGTCTGGACGAATGACTTGCGGATGTCATCGACTGTGGAATCGACTTCGACTCCGAGAGCGGTCGCGAGACCGACCGCGGGGTCCGCGTCGATGGCGAGGATCTTTTTGTCGGGATAAAAATCCGACAACAGTTTTACCATCAGTGCGGAGAGCGACGTTTTTCCCACGCCGCCTTTGCCGACCAATGCCAAAATTGTTGTCGCAGAGGCTTGTTGCATATTAAATTCCTCCCAAAACCAAACTATTAAAAAGGCCAGGCGTTGATCAAGGCCTGGTCTAACCATACTTCCCGTTTATAATTTAACACTTTTTATAGAATCTTTCAATAGAATATCAAACCGAAAGGTCTATTTTTTATGTAGAATCACCTAACGGGGTTCTCCTCCTGTTGTCTGCACAGAAAGAAAAGAGGCAGGCCGAAGCCTGCCTCTTTTCTTTGGTGCACCCAACAGGACTTGAACCTGCACGCCTTGCGGCACCAGATCCTAAATCTGGCGTGTCTGCCAATTCCACCATAGGTGCGTATTCGGTTGAACGGCTATTATTATCTCTGTTTTGACTGGAAAAGTCAATCGCCACAGGGGGAGAGAAAGTGTACGACTATATGGACTTTACATCGGAAACGTGGTACACTGAACAAAATACCTTAATGAGAAGGAGCGGAACCTATGCCGGGACGTGCTGACTCGAAACTCAAAACGCTTTACCTCATGGACATCCTCCGGGAACAGACCGACGAGGACCATCCCATGTCCGCCGCGGACATCTGCAAAGAACTCGATGACCGGGGCGTCGGGGCAGAGCGCAAATCGATCTATGCCAATCTCGAGGTCCTGCGGCAGTACAACCTCGACATCGTCAAGACGTCGACTCCGAAGAAGGGCTTCTTCCTCGGAGACCGGGAGTTCGAACCGGTGGAACTGCGGCTCATCGCCGATGCGGTCCAGTCCGCGAGCTTCATCTCCCAGGCCAACAGCCGCAAGCTCATCTCGAAGCTCGAGAAGAACCTCTCCATCTATCAGAGAGAGAACTTCCGCAAGCAGGTGTACATCGACCAGCGGAACAAGACCGACAACGACGCCATCTACTACCGGATCAACGAACTGGCGGAGGCCATCGACAAGAAGTGCCGGGTGAAGGTCACCTATGAGCGCCGCCGGCTGGAAGAGGGGTCTGCCGTCCGCAACGAGATCCGCATCATGACGGTCTCGCCCTACGCGATGATCTGGCTGAACGACCACTACTATCTCATCTGCAACAACGCGAAATACGATAACCTCCTGCACCTGCGCATCGAGCGCATCAAACGGGTCGATGTCCTCGAACAGGAACCGGTCCGCCCGGTCTCCGAAGTCTCCGAATACCGGGAGAAGTTCGACACCGCCGACTACAGCGCCAAGATCTTCGAAGGCTTCTCCGGCACGGTCGAAGTCGTCGAGCTGCGCTGTGCCCATGAACTGTATGAGACCATCGCCGACCTCTTCGGGAACAAACTCGCCATCATCGATGCCGATGAGACGACGTTCACAGTCCGGGTCGAGGCAGCCACCAGTGAAGGCTTCATCGGCTGGGTCATGAAGTTCGGCACGAAGATGCAGGTCGTGTCTCCGAGCCACGTCCGCGACGCCGTCCGGGAGACGGCCGAAGCCGTGGCGAAACAGTACGCTCTGTGATATGAAAGTGAACTACCAGCTGGAGCTCGACCGCATCCTGCAGGACCTCGAGGACCGGGGCGAACGCCCGAACCTCCTGCTCCACAGCTGCTGCGGCCCCTGTTCCAGCTATGTGCTCGACTATCTGGCCGGGTGGTTCGACATCACGGTCCTCTACTACAACCCCTGCATCGACCCGGAGGAGGAATACGAACTCCGGAAAGACGTGCAGAAGGGTCTCATCGACCGGATGAACGCCCGCGGCCGGAACATCCGGTACCTCGACGAGCCCTACGACCACCTGTCCTTCCTCGACCGGGTGGCGGGCCACGAGGGAGACCCGGAGGGAGGCGCGCGATGTGCCCTCTGCTTTGAACAGCGCCTCCGGAAAGCGGCGGAGACCGCGAAGGCCGGCGGCTACGACTGGTTCTGCACGACCCTCACGGTGAGCCCCCACAAGAACTCGCAGGTGCTCAACCGCATCGGACAGGAACTGGCGGAAGACGTCGGGGTCCCGTTCCTGCCGTCCGACTTCAAGAAGCGGGACGGCTACAAAAAATCGATCGAACTTTCAAGAGAATATTGCCTGTACCGGCAGAATTACTGCGGCTGCGAATTCTCCTCCCGCCCGGAGGAGAGCGATGCAGAGACGCAGGTCATGTCCGCGGTGGTCTCGAAGTCCATCGCCGAAGGGGCCGGACAGGGAAAGGCAGGCTCTTATGAAATCTAAAACCAGAGCGGATGAATTCCGCAAGATGATCATGTTCACCCTCTCCATTTTGATCCTTCTGTCCCTGACGGTGGCATTCGGATACACCTGGGTGAACCACATCAATGTCGGCATCATCTGGGCATTCTTCCGGAGAGGCAACTACCTCATCTTCACTCTGTACTTCGTGCTGCAGTATGTGCTGTCGCGCGTTTACGGTGCTCTGAAGATCGACCTCTACCGGGTCAGTGACATCGTCTACTCCCAGGGCATCACGACCCTGCTCGTCGACGCCATCATGTATGCCATCATGAGCCTGGTCGCCCGGAAGATGGTGGCCGTGGCCCCGGTCCTCATCCTGTTCCTCGTACAGATGGGCATCATCCTCATCTGGGCCTACCTCGCCGCCATCGTCTACCGGAAACTGTACCCGCCGTACCATCTGGTCATCGTCTACAGTTATCATTCGGCGACGAGCCTCGTGCGGAAAATGTCCGCGAGAGACGACCGGTTCATCATCTGTGAAGCGGTCAACATCGACCAGGGTTACGACTACATCAAGGAACGCATCATGGCCTATGACGGCGCCATCATCTGCGATATCCCGGGTTCCCTGCGCAACGACATCCTGAAGTTCTGCTATGACAACGGCAAGCGCACCTACGTGACGCCGAAGGTCTCCGACATCATCATCCGCTCCGGAGAGAACCTGCACGTGTTCGACACGCCGCTGCTGCTCTGCCGCAACACCGGCCTCACCTTCGAACAGAAGGTCCTGAAGCGGATCGTCGACATCCTCCTGAGCCTCATCGCCCTCGTCATCACGAGCCCGTTCATGCTCATCACCGCCATCCTCATCAAAGCCTATGACCGGGGCCCCGTCTTTTATAAGCAGGCCCGTGTCACGAAGGACGGCAAGGTCTTC
>JAFTZU010000060.1 GCA_017461005.1 Clostridia bacterium | reverse complement strand
TCCTTGAAGTATTTCGGAGTCTCTCCCGCTTTGTCTGACTTGATGAGAAGAATATCGAGGGCAATGTATCCGACGCCCATCAGGAGCAGGCCGATGCCGACCGGGATGGCGACGAGGAACGCGCCCGCCGCGTCGGAAGCCAGAGCGACGATGCCGAGCACTACACCGACGAGGCCCACAGCAAGGACACCGCCGAAAGCCGCCTTGTTCTCAACGAACTTCCGGGCAATGAATGCCACCAGGATGGCGGCGAGGCCGACCAGGATCAGGAGCATCCCGTAAAGGACGATGAAGACCCGGGAGGTCCCGTCCGGATGCTGCAGGAAGACGACGCCGAACAGGATGTCCGCGATCGCTTTCAGCAGGACCGGGAAAGCAAAGATCAGGAAGCTGCCGAACATAAAGTAATAGACAGCGGTACTGATGCCAGTGACCAGCAGGATGACGCCGACCAGCCAGGCAACGGTACTGACGGCACCGAGGGGGTCTGCCAGGCAGACGATGCCGGCCGCGCCCAGCAAAATGCCGAAGACGGCCAGGAAGATCTTGGTCACGGTTTTCATGGTTTTCATACGGTATCACCTCAAAGGTTAAAATATTGTTTCAGCAAATGAAGGGTCTGTCCGAGGACCGCAATGTCCCCGACGAGGCAGACTCCGGCCAGAATGCCGGTCACCGGCGAGAACACGCCGATCAGGTGGAGGATCAGGGTAATCAGTCCGGCGCCGGAGAGGATCATGGTGGCGAGGATCGATCTTCGGAACGCGTCCCGGAAGGCGACCCGCATCCGTTCGAGCGCCCCGGCGGCGACCAGGTCTCCGCCCTTGGAAGCTCTTCGGTACCAGTGAAGTGCCTTGGAGAGGTCCCGCTTCTGTTTGACACCGACGCCGTGTTCATACATCTCACCGATGCGGGTCATGGCGAAGGGGTCGCCGGCATCGGCCGCCTGCAGGAACAGGGAAACGGCCTTCTCTTCGTTTTCCTCGACACCTCTGCCCGCCGCGTACAGCTGGGCGAGGTTCGTCATGGCGCGGGCACAGCCAAGAGACGCCGATTCTTCGAACAGGTGGCGGGCACGGGCCGGGTCTTTGGCGACCGCGATGCCGCTGTCGTAATAGAACCCCAGGTCACAGATGGCGTCCGGATGGCCCTGGGCCGCAGCTTTGGAGAGCCATTGGAAGGATTCTTCATCGTTCTGACGGATGACCTCGCCCCGGTGGAGCAGGGTCGCGTACCGGTACTGGGCGTCCGGCAGTCCGTATTCCGCCGCGAGGCGGTAGTCGGTGGCGGCACGGACGGGATTCGCGATCGTACCGATACCGTTCTCCCGGCAATGGCCGACCGCGTACCAGGCTTTTTCGTACCCGGCCTCCGCGGCATCCAGGAAAAGGCGGAACGCGTGGCGCTCGTCCTTCGGATGCTGTTCGTCTCCGTCGAGGTACAGAAGGCCGTTCAGGTACATCGCCCGGGGGTTCAGCTGCTCGGAAGCCGTTTCCAGAAGTCGGGCCGCCTCCGGCCAGTCCGGCGCGGTCCCTCTGCCCTGCCGCAGCAGGACGGCGAGGTTCGTCATGGCTTCGGTGTTTCCGAGGCCTGCCGCCATCTGGTACCAGGACACCGCTTTCGACTCGTCTTTCGGGACACCGGTCCCGGCTTCACAGAGGACGCCGAGTCGGACCATGGAACGGGAGTTTCCCGCCATGGCGGCTTTTTCATACCATTCGGCCGCTTTTTCGAAGTTCTGTGCGGTCCCGTGGCCGGTCTCGCAGCAGAGGCCGATCTGGTACATGCCGTCGACATCGCCGCGTTCGGCCGCTTTCCAGTAATATTCGAGGGCGGTCTCGAGGTCTTCCCCGACACCGAACCCGAAGTCGTAACAATAGCCCAGGAGGAAGTTCGCCCGCGGGAAGCCGTCGTCCGCCGAGAGACGGAACAGTCTGGCGGCCTCTTCCCGGTCTTCCGGAACGCCCTTTCCGTTGAAGTAGAGGACACCGAGGAAACAGTTCGCTTCGGGGACGCCCTTCCTGGCGGCTTCGCGGTAGAGCGAGGCGGCCTTTTCGAAGTCCCGCTCCACACCGGCTCCGGTCTCGAAGCAGAAGCCCAGCATGAACAGGGCCCGGTGGTCGCCGCCTTCGGCCGCTTTCCGGTAGAGTTCCAGAGCTTTTTTGTCGTCCCGCTCCACGCCGCTGCCGAGGAAATGCAGTTCGGCCAGCTGGAATGCCGCTTCGACGGAACCGCGGTCCATCGCCGCTGTATAACAGAACACCGCTTCTTTCAGGTCCTGTTTCGTCCCGATGCCGTTCTCATAGCAGGCACCGAGGGCGCAGAGTGCCAGAGGGTCCTCGTGGTCCGCCGCCTGTTTCAGCAGTGCGAACCCCTTTGCCGGGTCCTCACCGGTACCGATGCCGTTCATATAACAGAGGCCCAGCCAGTAGTCCGCTTCCGCACTGCCTGACTCGGCGGCTTCAAAGTATTCGAATGCTTTCCGGTCGTCCTGCTCGACGCCTCCGATGCCGTACAGATGGTTGATGCCCATCTGCAGCTGGGCTTCGGGGTCTCCGCTCTCCGCGTCGGACTGCCAGTGGACCAGCAGTTCATGCTCTCTGCGGCGGTTCTCTTCGACGACCTCCATGAATTCCGGAGAGAAGAAAGCCACCTCATAACGGGGACGTTCGTCGACGTTGGCGACGACCGGCTCTTCGGTGATATTGAGATTTGGGTCTGCCGGGGAACTTTCATTGAGAAAGTCCGGTCGTTCAAGGCTCATACAAGCACCTCCCAACATATATCGCTATCTTAACACAAATGGATGTCGAATTCTATGGAAATGGACATGCCTTATATGATATAATTTAATGACTTTTTTGTGGAGGCTATCTATCTATGGCAAATCAGCAAGCCCGGGACAGCAAGGTCCTCATGAACAACCGACTGGACGAGCATCTCATTTCGGCCACCATCACGGCGATCGAATGGGAGCGCATCCATATGCACCTCACCGTGAAGGTCGACTATTCCGAACAGTTCGACCGTTCCCTTCCTCTGGACTTCTATCTGGTCGCGGCCTTCCTGATGGCCAATGCCCAGTACAAGACCGAGCAGCTCGATGAGCACACCTACCGGCTGTCCCTGAACGTCACGAACACGGGCGCCGTCATGTGTGTCCCCACGGGCACTTACACGATCTATGCCTGCCAGGGCAATGACATCCTCTGCGCGCCGGAAGTGTCGGCGGAACTCGCGCCGAAGCTCCAGGAGCATTCCCGCACCTTCCTCCACAACAACAAGACGAAGGGCTACTGCGTGAACTTCTCGGTCACCGAAGACGAGGAGGACCTCGGCATCATCCTCAACATCATGGACCTCTCGAAGTCCGGCCTCAAAGTCTTCAATGTCGACGACCGCCAGGAGAACAACCCGACGGGCATGGCGAAGCTCAAAAAGAACATCCACAAAAAGTACGTCAAAGCCGGGCGGAAATTCATGATCTGGGACTACAACACGTCTCACGATCTCAACCGGCTCCTCCGGGGAAAGAACGCCAAACCGACCATCCTCTTCATGAGTGAGCAGAGCGAGAAGCTCGGCACCAACATCATGAGCGTCGCCGACCGCATGGTCGAACGCGGGATGGACAAGGACTATGACCTCATCTACTCGGCCCGCGCCACCGTGGCGAACCCCCATTACGGCATCCCGAGCTGGCTCAAAGTCCTCTGGAAGATGGCACAGGCCGACATGATCTTCATTGACGACCACGCCCCCATCCTCGACTGGGTCTTCCTGAACGAGGACACGACCCTCATCCAGCTGTGGCACGCCGGCGCCGGGTTCAAGTCCTCCGGCTACAGCCGCTGGGGCCACACCGGCTGTCCCGCTCCGAACGGATGCCACCGCCAGTACAAGTACGGCATCGCCGGCAGTAAGGCCATCGCCCACTTCTTCTCCGAAGTCTGGGGCATCAACACCGAGAACGTCCTGCCCACCGGCATGCCGCGCATGGACGAGTACCTCGACCCGGACTACCGGGCACAGAAAGAAAAAGAACTGCTCGAGCAGTTCCCGATGATCGACGGCAAACGGGTCATCCTCTTCGCTCCCACCTACCGGGGCAAGAACCACTTCGACGCCCACTACCCGTACCACCTCATCGACTTCGACCGTCTTTACGAATTCTGCGGAGACGACACCGTCGTCCTCTTCAAGATGCACCCCTGGGTCTCCGAGCCGGTGCCCATCAAAGAGGAGCACAAGGACAAGTTCGTCGACGTCAACAAATACCCGAACATCAACGACCTCTTCTACAAGACCGATCTTCTCATCACGGACTACTCCTCGAATATCTTCGAGTTCTCCCTCATGAGAAAGCCCATGCTGTTCTTCGCCTTCGACGAGATCCAGTACTCCTTCTCCCGCGGCTTCCACCGCGACTACGAGGAGTCCGCGCCGGGCAAGGTCTGCCATACCTTCGACGAAGTCATGCACGCGCTCGAGAACGATGACTTCGACTACGAAAAGGTCGAGGAATATGTCGATGTCCACTTCGACTACATCGATTCCGGCGCCTCCGACCGCGTCATCGACTGGATCGTCCTCGGGAACATCCCGGCCGACATCCAGGCGGACATCAAGGCGGAGGAAGACCGCGTCGAGCGGCTCCGCCACCTGAGCTTCGCCTCCCTCACTCCGAGAGAAGAGACGGACGACGAGGAAGAGAAGCAGGACACCCACGACTAAGCAACAAAAAAGGAGGATCCTTTTATGAATATCGCACTGATCTTTGCCGGCGGCAGCGGCGTCCGTATGGGTGCCGGTATCCCGAAACAGTTCCTGGAGATCAACTCCATGCCGGTCCTGGTCCATACGGTCCGGCTGTTCCAGTGGCATACGATGATCGACAAGATCTACATCTCCACTCTGGAAGATTACATCCCCTATGTCGAGTCCCTCTGCGAAGAGTACCGCCTCACCAAGGTGGCGGAGGTCATCCCCGGCGGTTCCAGCGCACAGGACACCATCTACAACCTCCTGAAGAAGGCGGAGTCCGAGAACCCGGACGACAGCATCGTGCTGCTCCATGACGGCGTCCGTCCCTTCGTCTCTTACGATGTCATCACCGAGAACATCGAGACCGCGAAGGAAAAGGGCAATGCCATCACCTGCACGCCCTGCTTCGAGACCATCCTTCTGAGCCACGACGGTGAAGGCGTCGACCAGGTCCCCTACCGGAAAGACACCTTTGCGGCCCAGGCGCCCCAGACCTTCGTCCTGAAGGACATCATCGCCGCCCACGACCGCATCCGCGCCACCGAGAACGGCTATGAGAACATGGTCGACAACTGCACCATCTGCCACACCCTCGGCATCCCGGTCCACATGGTGGAAGGCAACCGCGGCAACATCAAAGTCACCACACCGGAAGACGTTTACATGTTCCGTGCCCTGCTTCAGTACCGTGAGAACGAGCAGACCTTCGGTTTCGGTCTCACGAACGGCAACCGCACGAAGCTCAACACGTTCCGGAAACCGAAAGAGAGCTGACCATGACCGATTCCGTACTGCGGGAGGACATGGCCCTCTGCGCGAAAACACTGAACGACAACGGTCTGCTCCCGGCCCTGGCCGGCAAGACCGTCTTCATCACCGGAGCCACCGGCCTCATCGGGTCGCAGATGGTCCGGACCCTGCTCGAGGCGGATCGCCTCTATGACGCCGACATCACCGTCGCCGCGTTCATCCGAAACGAGAAAAAGGCACAGGCGATGTTCGAGGACCTCCTTCCGAACGGGAAGCTCGATTTCGTCATCGGCGATCTGTCCCGTCCGGTCGAATACGACAAGCCCGTCGACTACGTCGTCCACGGCGCCAGCGCCACCGGTTCGAAGTTCTTCGTCGAAAGCCCTGTCGAGACCATCCAGACCGCCATTTACGGCACCGACCGTCTCCTGCAGTTCGCGAGAGACAAACAGGTCAGCGGCATGGTCTACCTCTCCTCTCTGGAAGTGTACGGCGTGCCCGACGGCAAGAACGAAACCATTTCCGAGTCCGACTACGGCCTCATCGAGCCCCTGTCCGTCCGAAGCAGCTACTCGGAAGGCAAGCGGATGGTGGAATGCCTCTGCGCGTCTTATGCTTCCGAATACGGTGTGCCCGTCAAGGTGGCCCGTCTCTCCCAGACCTTCGGCGCCGGGGTCGAGTACAACGACGGCCGTGTGTTCGCGGAGTTCGCCCGCTGCCTCATGGAGAAGAAGGACATCGTCCTCCACACGGACGGCTCCACGGTCCGCAGCTACTGCTACACCGCCGACGCGGTCTGCGCCCTCTACACCATCCTTCTGAAGGGTGAGAGCGGCGAAGCATATAACGTCACCAACATGGACACGGCCTGCTCCATCAGAGAGATGGCCGAGCTGGTCGCCGGTCTCGAACCGGAAGCCGGTGTGAACGTCCGCGTCGAGATCCCGGAGGACATCGCCTCCTTCGGTTATAACCCGCAAATGATCATCCGTCTGGATTCCTCGAAACTGAAGTCCATCGGATATGTCCCCTCGGTCGGCATGGAAGACATGTTCCGCCGCACCATCCGCAGCATGAGAGAAAGGATCTGATCCCTCTGCCAACCGCCAAACGCGACCCGCGCTGGGACAACGCGAAGTTCCTTCTGATCCTTCTCGTCGTCTTCGGCCACGCCGTCGAACGGGGCTGTGAATACTACGGCTTCGACCGGAGCCTGTTCCTGTTCATTTACAGCTTCCATATGCCGGCGTTCCTCTTCATCTCCGGCCTGTTCTCCAAACGGACGGTGCAGGCGGACAAGTACAACTGGCGAAAGCTCGTGCCCTATGTGTTCATCTGCTTCGTCCTGAGCATGTTCCGGGACTGGTCGATCCACATCCGCAAACCGGCGCACGGGTTCAGCTTCTACGACCAGAGCAAGATCTCCTGGTTCATGCTGGCCATCTTCGCCTCGTACTCCTTGCCTGGCTGCTCCGGAAGTTCCCGCCGAAGTACGTGTTCCCGGGGACCATCCTCGTGGGCCTCGCCGTCGGCTATGTGCCCTTCATCAGCGAAGGCTTCTCCCTGTCCCGGATCATCGTGTTCTTCCCCTTCTTCTATGCGGGCTACATGCTGGACCGGAACAGGTTCGCGGAATTCCTCGACAAAAAGCCGGTCCGGGTGGCGGGCGTGTCCCTTTTCGTCCTCTGGTTCGTACTGTGCTTCCTCTTCGAAAAACAGGTCTACCTGCTGCGGCGGCTCTTCACCGGGCAGAACAACTACGATGAGATCCCGAACGCGCTCGGCCCCGTCGAATTCCTGTACCGGGGGCTTGCATACATCATCAGCGCGCTCATCATCGTCGCGTTCTTCACGATGGTGCCCCGCATGAACATCGCCCATATGACCGAGCTCGGTGCCCGGACCCTGTCCGTCTATTTCTGGCACCTGCCTGTCCTCGACATCATCATCCACCGGAGCTGGGCCGTCGACCTCATCCACACGTCGTTCTGGTACCATCTCCTCCTCTCCGTCGTGCTGGGTGTGGGCCTCACCTACCTCTTCTCCTGGAAGCCCTTCACGGTCCCGGTGAACTGGATGCTGGACCCCTGGCCCTGGCTCAAAAAGCTTCGGCCGAAACGCAACAGATCGAATGCATAAAAATAACGTGTCATTCTCATCGAGAATGGCACGTTTCTTTTTGGTCCGGTCATGGCGATCTACCGAAGACGCTCACCGATCCGACTTTTCTCGAACCCAAGCGCGAGCACCACGAATACGAGGAGGCTGCCGCCGGCCTGGACCGCGTTGGTCCAGAGCGCCGCGTAGGCGTAGGCGCCGCTCAGCAGGTAGTCGATCAGGAAATAGCCGCCGAGGGTGATCGGGACAGAAGGGAGCGACCACAGGAAGGTCTTTGCCGTCAGGACCTTCGAGCGGTCTTTGTCTTCCGACGGTCCATTTCGGGCCGACAGGACGACGGGCAGCGCGATCAGCGCCTTGATGAGCATCGTGGCGGGCGCATACTGGAAATAGCCGCCGGCGACATCGGCCAGCCCTTCTCCGAGCGCTCCGACGAGGAGCGCCAGCGGGTCGCCGGTCAGGGCGGCATAGAGCAGGACGAACGCATCGCCAAGGTGGATATATCCGATCACGGTCGGTACTTTGATGAGGAAGGTGAACAGGAACACGAGTGCGGTCGCGACGGCGGCCGTCGTCAGGCGCCGGAGGTCGGTGCTGCTCCGCGCGGATGCGGCGGAAGGGGTGCGTCTGGTCATGGGAAGTCGTTCCTTTCTGCAGGGGCGAAGTTCTTCTTGTTTCGAAGTTGCAGACAGTATATACTGGAACTGACATGAAAGAAAGTGACAATAATCAATATTTTTTAAAGGTCAGTTGGAGGTCCCATGAAGAAGTATTTAGAACTTTACGAATACTATAAAGACCGCATTCTGGACGGGCAGCTCGCCCAGGGCGACCGCCTGCCTTCCATCCGGGAGGCGTCCGTCATCCACGGCGTCAGCCGGACGACGGTCGAGAACGCCTACTTCGCTCTTCAGGCGGAGGGTTTCCTCCTGTCGTCGGACCGCAGCGGCTATTACGTCTCCCGCAAGGCCGGACAAAAGCAGACAGTCCCCGACATACCGAAGGACTTCACCGGCAAGGTCAGGCCCCGCTTCGACCTCTCGAGCGGCGACGCCGACCTCGAGAGCTTCGATGTCGCCCTCTGGCACCGGTATATCAACGCGGCGTTGCGGCAGAAGGAACGGCTCTGCTCCTACAGTGAGCCCCAGGGCGAAGAGGACCTGCGGGAGGCCATCGCCGGGTACATCCGCGGCAAGCGGAACGTCATCGCCGACAAGGACCAGATCGTCATCGGCGCCGGCGTCGACACGCTCCTCGACATCCTCTGCACCCTGCTGCCCAAAGACAAGACGGTCTCCTTCCCGGACCGGAGTTTCCGGAAGGGCATCTCCCGGTTCGAGAACTATGGTTTCGACGTCCACTTCCGGGACAAGGACGCGACCATCATCTACGTCTCCCCTTCCCACATGACCCGCTTCGGGGACGTCATGTCCATGAAGCGCCGGCTGGAGCTCGTCGAGTACAGTGAAGCTCACGCGGCGCTCGTCCTCGAAGACGACTACGACAACGACTTCCTTTACGCCTCCCGGCCGACGCCCTCTCTCTATGCGCTGGCCACCGCCGACAACGTCGTCTACATGAGTTCGTTCGCGAACGTCCTGACCCCCGGCATCCGCATCTCCTTCATGGTGCTGCCCCGGGTCCTCGCGGACGCCTACCACGAACAGATCTGGCGGTTCTCCCAGACCGCGAGCAAAACGGAGCAGATCGCCCTCTGCGGATACATCCGGGACGGACACATCGGCGCGCAGATCCGCAAGATCCGCCGCTTCGCCACCGCCAAGACCCGCCGGTTCTATGAGCTCCTGCGGGACCACCTCTCCTATGAGGAATGCCGGGTCAGCGAGAACGGACTGCAGATCCGTCTCACGGTCCCCTTCACCGGCACGAAGGAGGACTTCGACGCCGTCGGTCTCAGCGTTTTCTGGGAGAGCTTTGACGGGCAGACCGCCCGCCTGACCCTCCTTCCCTCGGCCTTGCCGGAGGAGGACTTCCCGGCGGCCCTGAGCGCATTTCAGACGGTCCTCGGGCAGTAATAATCGTTATAAAAGAAAACACCCAGACTTCATCGGGGCAACCGAAGGTCTGGGTGTTGTTTTATTTGGCTGGCGATTTACGATCGACTCACGCGTACAGGTCCAGGAACTCCTGAATGGTGTCCTGCAGCGAGAAATGCTGTGCCTTCAGGCGCTCGTAGGGGTCTCCCCGTTTCGCGTCCTTCAGGGTCTCCAGTTTGTCGGTCCACTGCGGTACATCGCCTGCGCCGATGGGCAGGAACCAGGCGTCGTCGGTCAGTCTGGCTTCTTTCGTGATGGTGTCCGCGAACAGGACCGGCAGACCGGCTGCCTGGGCTTCGACCCCGACGATGGGCAGTCCTTCGAAGTGGGACGGCAGGACGAAGACGTCGAAGCCGGAGAGGAGTTTCGGCACTTCCCGGGACAGGCCGGCGAAGATGACGTCGTCTGTGAGGCCGAGGGCCTCCACCTTGTTCCGGGTCTCCTCCTGCAGGCTCCCCTCGCCCACGAGGAAGAGCTTCGCGTTCGGGACACGGTCCTTGACGGCGGCAAAGAGGTCGATGAGGTATTCGTGGTTCTTCTGGTATTCGAACCGGCCGACGTGGCCGAGGACGAACGCGTCTTCTAGGCCCCATTCGCTCCGCATGGCGGCACGCTGTTCCGGGTCGAAACGGAATCTGTCGAGGTCCACGCCGTTGTGGATGATCGTGATCTTCTTTGCCTTCACGTTCGGGAACATCCAGTCCGCCGCGAGGTCGGAACAGGAGACGTACCCGGTGCCGGTCCACTTGAGGAAGCGGCGGGACGCCATGTGCAGTTTTTTCTTGAGGTCCCGGTGGTTCCCGTCCGTGCCGGACGCGTGGGAGTGGAGCAGGATGGTCTTCACACCGGCAAGGCGTGCCGCGACGGAGTAGACGAGAAGCTTGTAGGCCACATCGCCGTGGATGTGCACCGCTTCATAGCCGCCCTCCCGGATGAGTTTCTTCAGGTTCTTTATGATGACGAACTGCTTTTTGACCTTGTTCCCGGCATAGCCCACATAGTGGACCGTGCAGCCGTGGTCGGCCAGTTCGTCGATGTTTTTCTGCTGTTCAAAGGGTTCGATACAGGCGATGTCCAGGGTCGTCCCCGCCGGTTTCGCGAGGATGACGTTTCGGACGAGCGAGTAGACGCCGCCGAAGCCCATATCGTCCACATTCACTTCGAGGATCTTTTTCATGATCGGTCCAAAAGCCTCCCCAGTCTGTTCTTCCGGGCCACCGGCAGTGCGGCGATGCCCGCTTTCCGGGCGCCGAGCAGGTCGGCCCCGATGCTGTCTCCGATGTGGAGGAGGTCCTTCTTCGAGAGGTCGTACTCCTTTAGCACTTCGTCGAAGAGTTTCCCGCTCCGCTTGCTGACGCCGTATTCGTTGGAGACGAAGAGCTTCTCGTAGCCCTCATAGCCGCAGCGGGCCGCCATGCCGGAGATGACTTCCGGCGGCAGGTACATGTCGGAGATGAGGAACACCGTTTTGCCCCGCTTCAGGGCGGCGTCGAAGACCGGTTTCATGGAGGCCTTCACGAAGCATCCGTTCAGTTCGGAGCGGACCTCCTCGGTCTTCAGTTCCTCCGCGGTCTCCCGGTCATACCCGGCGGCGATCAGCGCCTCGTAGATGTCGTCGAGGGTGACTTCCCCGTTCGGAGCCGGGACTCTCGCGGCCTTTTCGGCAGCGATCCTGTCCGCCTGGAACTGCTCTCCCTTCCCGGCGCCCAGCACGATATCGCCCACCCGGAGGAACACATCGACCGGCCGGTCGACGTCCCGCTCCAGGAGCGTGTCGAAGATATCGAAGCTGACCGCGCGGTAGCGGCGCAGGCAGAGGGTATAAAGAAACGTTTTGAGTCTCATGACAGAGGTCTCACTTTCGGAGGATATCGTAGATTTTGAAATACGGGAACGGCACTTTCAGGACGGACTTCATGAAGCCCGTTTTCCAGACACTGTTGGACAGGTCGTGGACGAGTTCCTTCGGGCCGTACTTCCACAGGGGCTTCTGCGCGACGAAGTACTGCTTCGTCCCGTCGACATTGTAGAAGAACGAGAAGAGTTTCACGCCCCAGAGCGGCGGCGATTTGCCAAACTCCACCAGAGGCATGGCCCAGTCCCGCAGGTCTCTGACCTTCCCGGCAGACGGGTCGTCTTTCGCGAAGGCCACGAAGTCCAGCGCGCCCTGCTGCCATTCTTTGATGAAGCCCTGGATGCGTGTATCGCCCTCGTACTCATAGGCGGCACAGGTGGGAACGACGGTACCGTTCTCCCGGACATAGCCGTCGGTGGAACCCTCGAGGCTCTGGAACAGCTTTTCGAGGCCGCCGAAGAAGCAGAGGAGGCTCTTGCGCAGCGTGAGGTCGTCTTTGTTGTAGAGGTAGCCTTCCGCAAGACCGGTGACCGGGTTTTCGGGGTTCATGCCGACATAGAAGCCGGAGACGGTGAGGTCCCGGCCGCTCATCCGGGCGAACTCCTCGAGGGCATACTGCATGCTCCCGATCCACCCGATGTCCACGATGGCGACCCTGCCGGTCATGCCGATGGCATCGAGGTACCCTTCGAGCAGGTCATACTGCTCGCGCGATCTACGGGCGATGTCTTCGGACAGTAGTCCATAGACATGCTTCGCGGTCTCGTTCCCGGAGAGCGTGTTCCAGGGCAGGTCCTCCGTGAGGTCCAGGCCGTACTGTTCCGCGACCGAGACCCGCTCCGCTTCCCCGTAGCCGTAATAGTCGAGGAGCCGGCCCACCGAGATGAAGTTCTCGTAGGTCAGATAGCGAAGGGACTCCGAAAAGCCGTCACACTTCCAGAGAAGGCTCTGGCGCAGGCTCTTGCGGGAGAAGTAGACATATTTGGTTTTCGGGAAGTCCGGCTCGAGGAGTTCGAAGGCCTTCTGCATCATGTAGCCGTCCCGGGAGAAGAAGAACACGTTCGTGAGTCCCTCTTCGGAGAGGCGGGCGGAAAGCCACTTCGTGAATCCATACAAAAAAGGTCCGAAATATTGAAACCCGAAGTTAAAATATTCAGACCTTTCCTTCAACGAGTATGTTCCGGACCCCCGTGCCACGGTGCGTGTGACCGCGTTTTTCATGGGGATCACCTTTTATCAGAAACTGTTTTCGTAGCGTTTGTGCAGGAATTTGGCGGACAGGAACGCCGTGCCCTTCTTCAGCCAGTTGACCTTTTCGGTGTAGATGCAGGGCAGTTCGCAGATGTCCTCTTTCGAGAGGCGGCCGGTCTCCAGCTGATGCTGCAGCCAGACGTTGAAGATGATCTCGGAGACCCTGCCGTAGAAGCGGCCCTGGTAGAAGGAGAGCTCCGCTTCCTGGTTCTTCAGCGCGTCTTCCAGGCGGAAGAGGATGTTGAAGACCCATTCACAGTAATCGTTCATGAGTTCCCGGTCCATGGCACACATGTTGAACATGTAGCCGGAGCGCTGCGTCATGACGGTGTCGAAGGCGCCAAGATAGTCCGGGCAGACCGACGCGATGATCTTCCGGGTCTCGTCGAGGTGCTCCGCATAGTGGGTGTGCGCGTAGTGCGAATAGAGCGTCTCGATGTAGTAATTCCGGCGGGACGGCACCAGGACGCGGTACTGCTCGAACAGGCGGTCGGCTTCGGCGCCGGTCAGGATGGTCTCGTAGAGGTCCTTTTTCTTCGCCTTCTTCGGAGAGCCGAAGTACCGGCGGTAATGGACGAGGCCGAGGTGATCTGCCTCGAGGTTCTTCCAGGCCCAGTAGAGACCGGTCAGTTCGCAGAAGTGCGGGTTCTTCGCCGAGATGTTGTCCCCGGTATTGTCTTTGAGGAAACCGAGGTCGACGGGGTTCCCATCCTCGTCTTTATTGCAGGCTGCGCCGACCTGTACCGGGACATAGACCGGGTCTTCCGGCATGCGGTACTGCTTGTGCGCAGCGATGATGATCTTTGTTGCCATAAAACTACTCCCAAGGTGTGTTGCGTGTTTGTCAGAACGTCAGTCTTCCTGTTTCGGTGCGGCGATCGACTGGTCCATCTGGAACTGCTGGACGAGCAGTCGGACGTTCTTTTTGTCGAGCAGGAAGTTCTGCCCGAAGGGGTTGATGATGACGCCGAACAGGTTGTCGGCCGCCAGGCTGGACTCGAGGATGTTCCGGATGCTGTCGGTCATGCAGTACAGTTCCGGGCCGCCGGTCGAGACCTGGTTCTTCGAGGTGAAGATCGGCAGCAGGAGGTGGCCTTCGCTGTCGTTGATGCACTGGACCTGCACGGCATCGGCACTGGTGGAATACTTGAGTGACTGGCTCGGCGCCTGGACCGTGATGAGCGCCACTTCGTCCCTGCGGAGCAGTTCCGCGATCTCATCGAGCACGGGCTGCGGTTCCATTTTGCCGCTGCCGGACTTGATGTAGAATTCAGAGATGGCGAACTCCAGGTTCTTGAGGCCCTTCAGGACCTCGTCAGGATTATAGTAGACACTCTCTTCCCAGCCGGGCAGAGGCATGCCGGAGTTGTCGAGGTAGAATTTCCGGAATTTCAGCACCGTGGACGAGAGGTCCGGGGTGAGCCGCTGGAACGCTTCCTTTTCCAGGTTTTCCGGGATGCCGTAATAGGCTTCGGCGATGGACCCCGCCATGCAGGCGATGGTGTCGCTGTCGCCGCCGATGGAGACGGCCTTGCGGATGACATCGACGAACCCGTTGCCTTCGAGGAAAGCCGTGATGGCTTCCGGGACGGAGCCCTGGCAGGTCTCGTCCATCTTATAGGTCGGGCGGATCTGTTTGAGGGTCCGGGTGAGGTCGTACCCGAAGGTCTTTGAGAGGTACGCGCGGATGTCGTCCTTCGGGAGGCGGAGGCGGGCCAGGAAGATGGCGGCCGCGACGGCCTGCGCGCCCTTGATGCCTTCCGGATGGTTATGGGTGACGCGGGCGGTGAGTTCCGCCGCGTGAAGGGTCTCTTCGAGCGTGCGGTACAGCCAGCCGGCCGCAGCCACGCGCATGGCGCTGCCGTTGCCGAAACTGTTGTAGGCTTCCGCGGTGTCGACCAGCAGCCAGGCCTGGAACATGCCGCCGTATCCCCGGGCGGGGTAGTTGCGGCCGAGGGCCCTCATCTGCATGGTCAGCGCGTTTTCGATGGTCTCGTCGTCGGAGCCGTAGGTGTCCATCAGCGCTCTGGCGACCGCCACCGTCATGACGGTATCGTCCGTGAAGACAGACTTGTCTGTGAACAGAGGGAAATTCGTCGTCTTGATGTTGTTCTCATCAAATTCGTAGGGAGAACCGACGATATCTCCGATGATGGCACCCAGCATAGTCTTTGCCTCCAAGAACACAAAAATATTAACTAAGTAATCATAACATATTTAAAGGCGATTTACCACCTTCGGTCCAAAAAGTCAGCTGCGGACCCGAAACTGCGTTTCGTGGGGCTCGAGCGGGATCTCCCGCATGTACTTCTCGTCGATGCGGATCCACCGGTCGTTTTCCATCGTGTCGATGAGCTGATAGATGGTCACGATGGGCCCCTGGAGCTCCATCGAGACCGACCCGTCGTACTCGTTGCGCACCCAGCCCGTGAGACCGAGGTCGTTCGCGATGGTCTGCGCGCGCCAGCGGAAGCCGACGCCCTGGACGCGGCCTTTGAAGGAGATGTAATAACGGACGGGAGCAGACATGGAAGCACCTCCGGAAGATGGGATGGGTCTATTATAACATAAAATGGGAGACGGAGGGATTTGGTTCGCAGTTCCGCGCTGCCAGTGGCAGATAAAGCGGAGCTGTCGAACAGGAAGAAACAAGGAGTATCGCGAAGCGCTCCAAGCGAGCGAGACGACTATGTTTCTGACCGTCCGTGCTTTTTGCTGCGCTTCGCCGCAAAAACCACACCGAGCTGCTGCCGCAGCTCCTCTCGCTAAAAACAGTCCGCAGGACTGTTTTCTTAACGCTCGAGCCCTTCCGGGTTCGAATCCCGACCGCTCCACAAAAAGAAAAAGAGCATCCTGAAGGATGCTCTTTTTCTTTGGCGGAGACGGAGGGATTCGAACCCTCGTGCCGGAGTTACCGGCAAACTGATTTCGAGTCAGCCCCGTTATGACCACTTCGATACGTCTCCGTATTGCCAATGTATTCTAGCAGAGAGGGCGGTCCTTTGTCAATCGGATTCCACCACATTGACCGGCTCTCTGTCGATCCAGCAGTATGCGTTGCTGAGGACCACATCGACCAGCCGCTGGCGGGTCTCCCGGGGAGCCCAGGCCACGTGGGGCGTGACGATGCAGTTCTCGACTTCGAGGAGGACCGAGCCCTCTTTCATGGGCTCCTCTTCCACGACGTCGACGGCGGCGCCGGCCAGGTGTCCGCTCTTCAGCGCGGCGGCCAGAGCCGGTTCGGACACGATGGGTCCGCGGGCCGTATTGATGAAAAAGGCGCCGTCCTTCATTTTGGCGAACGTCTTCTCGTTGAACAGGTGGAGGGACTCGTCGTTCAGCGGGCAGTGGACCGAGACCACGTCGGACTGTGCCAGGAGCGTGTCCAGCGGGACGAACTGCGCGAGCCCGTCGCCCGAGTACCCGGACAGGAAGGAACGGGACGTGGCAAGGACGTTCATGCCGAACGCTTTGGCGATCAGCGCGACCTTGCTTCCGATGCGTCCGTAGCCCACGAGGCCGATGGTCTTGTGGGCGAGTTCCGCGGTCGGGAAACAGAATTCGGAGAAGTTTCCGGAACGGACCCATCCCCCGTCTTTGACGAAGTCGTTGTAGTCGTGGACTCGTGAAAAGTGTTCGAGCAGGAACGCAAACACCTGCTGCGCCACCGCGTCGGTCGAATAGGCCGGCACATAGGTGACGGTGATGCCCCGCTTCTTGCAGGCGGTCAGGTCGATGTTGTTGTATCCGGTCGCGCACTCGCCGACATAGCGCAGTTTCGGCGACGCCGACAGCAGGTCCTCATCGACCTGGACCTTGTTGACGAACAGCATGTCGGCATCGGCCAGTTCCGCTTTCAGTTCGTCCCTCGTCGGATGGTCCAGAACAACAAGGTCGCCGAGCGTCTCGAACCCGGACATGTCGATATCGCCCCGGGTGAGGGTGCTGTATTCCGGCATAACGACTTTCATGGGTGTGTCCCCCTTCCGTAAATCGCCTAAAGACTATCACAAACGGACC
>JAFTZU010000059.1 GCA_017461005.1 Clostridia bacterium | reverse complement strand
TACGCAATTCGCGAAACAAGGATTTGTGTAGGTTCACACGGCTTGATTACCGCGAATATCGGCTTTTGGTGACCTACGCAAACAGGAAAAAGCAAGGATGCGTAGGTTGTTTGCTCCAAACAATGCTTTTTCTGCCCAGCGCGAAAGCCGGAAGGGGTAGGGGTCCGGGGACAGGGGAAGGTGGCTTTCTCTCACACTCTTCGACGCGAAGCTAGTGCTGTGCATGACTTCCCCTTCCCCGGGAAATCAGCTCGACAAATTCGGAGTTGTCGAGTTTTTATGGAGGAACAAAGCGCAGAAAAGCACCCGAAGATCACTTCGGGTGCTTTTTGTTGCATCAAGTACTCATGGCTGATGTTCCGTCGATCAGTCGTTGTCGCCGAGGGCTTCCTTGACTTTGGCGAAGGCTTCGGCGGCTTCCGGGGCGTTGGCGGACTCGACTTTGCCGAGGTCCACGAGGGTCGCGGTCTGGGGCCGGATGGGCAGGGTGGCGAGGACCGGGACGCCAAGCTCCTTGGCGATCTCGTCGGCCTTGGACTCGCCGAAGACATTGATCTTCTTGCCGCAGTCGGGGCACTCGAGGTAGCTCATGTTCTCGATGACGCCGATGATGGGCACGTTCATCATCTTGGCCATGTTGTAGGCCTTCTTGACGATGAGCTGGACCAGATCCTGGGGAGTGGTGACGACGACGATGCCGTCGACGGGCAGGGACTGGTAGATGGACAGGGGCACGTCGCCGGTGCCGGGAGGCATGTCCACGAACATGTAGTCGACCTTGCCCCAGTCGACATCTTTCCAGAACTGCTGCAGGACGCCGGCGACCACAGGGCCTCTCCAGACGACGGGTGCATCTTCCTCTTCCAGGAGCAGGTTCATGGAGACGACTTTGACGCCGCCTTCGGAAACGGCCGGCTCGATGCCGACGCCTTCAATGGCGCTCAGCATGCCATGCAGGCCGAAGGATTTCGGGATGGACGGGCCGGTGACATCGGCGTCCATGATGGCGGTCTCGTTGCCGTCCTTGGCGCAGGCGGAAGCCAGCAGGGACGTAACGAGGGACTTGCCGACGCCGCCTTTACCGGAGGCGACCGCAATGACTTTGTCCACTTCACTGAAGGGGTTCGACTCCCAGGCGAACTCTTCTTTGTTGAACGGTGCGTTGTTTTCAGCCATAACAAATATCTCCTTTTATATACTCAAGTGCATTATATCATACTTCGTTCCGCGATGTACGTTTCCCACGCAACACTTCGAAGAATTCCGACAAAAGCGCGGCACACTCTTCTTTCCGGACCCCGCCATATGCCTTCGGGCGGTGGTTGTAGGGCAGGTCGAAGAGTTTCGTCACGCTCTCGATGGAACCGGCCTTCTCGTCCTTCGCGCCGTAGTAGACGTTCCGCACCCGGGCGTTGACCAGGGCGCCGGCGCACATGGGACAGGGCTCCAGCGTGACGTAGAGGTCACACTCCCAGAGCCGCCAGCCGCCGAGGGCCTTGCAGGCTTCATCTATAGCCAGCACCTCGGCGTGGGCCAGAGCGTTCTTGTCGGACTCCCGTCGGTTGTGGCCCCGTCCGACGACTTCGCCGTCCCGGACCACCACAGCCCCAATGGGCACTTCCCCGGCCTCATAAGCCAGCCGGGCTTCCTTCAGGGCCTCCCCCATGAACCGCTCCTGCTCCTCAGCAGTGGGTTCCGGAGGAGTCAGGCCCAGGGCTTTCTTTTCTCTCCAGTCCATAAACTACTCCGCCAGGTGGACGGTCTTAAAGAGTTCCACCAGAAGAAGGATGAGGGCCACCAGCATGGAGGGCGACACCAGGGTGTAGAGCCAGGCCTGCCGCCGGTAAAGACGGATGCCTTCCAGGGCGGGGCCGCCGGGCTGGTAACGGGCTTTGATTAAATCGCGGCCGTGGTGCATGCCGAAGAGGTACACGAGGGCGATGGCGCCGTAAATGGAGAACAGCGTGTTGAAGGACACGGTGGCCATGGCGGTCACGGTGGCGTCGCTGTGCTCCAGGAGGGTGGTCATGATCACCGAATAGGTGTTGTTGATGAGGTGGATGAGCATGGAAGTCCACAGGCTCCCGGTCACGATGACCAGAATGGCAAGGACCGCACCCAGCATAAAGGCGAAGGGGGCCTGAGTCATGTTGCCGTGCATGATGCCGAACAGAATGGCACTGGCAAAGACAGCGAATGCATCGCCATACTTGCGCAGAGACTGCAGGAACACGCCCCGCAGCGCGAACTCTTCTACCAGGGCAGGCACGATGGCGTTAGACAGGAGCATCCAGGCGAACTGGTACCCCGTCGTGGGGCTCTCCGGCTTGTAGCTGTCGAAGACCACGCCGTTGACTTCGAAGAAACGGACGATGCCCGCCGTGACCACGTTGGCCACCACGATGGCGAGGAGCCCGATGCCCACCGCTTCCACCAGCAGGATGCCGGACTTCGGTTTGTCGAGCAGCAGGAGTGTATCGCGTTTCTGCACCCTTTTGATGAAGAAGGCACCAATGGCAAAGGGCACCAGAATGGTCAGCAGGGTGTAGAGGATCTGGATGATGTTCTGCGTCGTGA
Organism: Clostridia bacterium; assembly: GCA_017461005.1. GTDB lineage: Bacteria > Bacillota > Clostridia > Oscillospirales > Acutalibacteraceae > RUG420. The sequence goes on along the minus strand of JAFTZU010000059.1, from coordinate 13,492 downwards.
AGTTATAGTCAAAAGCCCCGGCGTTGACCAGGGTCGCGAGCATCCGCCCGCTGAACTCGCTGAGGCCGTAGAACATGAGGATGCACAGCCCCAGGATGCCGCTCACTTTTAAGATCTCATTGCGGGTCGCCTTCGACATGGGGGTCGAGGGACCGACTTCCAACGTCCCGTAAGGGGCGTACTGGTTGTTCAAAAACGAACCACCTCCCATTAGAAATCTATTATAGTAAAAGAGCCTGTGCCACGCAAGTGACACAGACTCTTCTTTTGTATCAGGAGTTCGCGATTTACAGTTTTGCGACCTCATCCAGGAACTCGGCAACATGCATCATGCAGTTGTGGGAACCGGGAGTGAAGGACAGCAGGTGGAAGTCGTGGATGGAGATGGGGCCGGTGTGCTCGTAGTGCTCGAAATCGGCGCCCACTTTCTTCAGGCCTTCTGCCAGCTGATGGGTCTGACCCAGGGTCAGGACGTCGAACTTACCGGAGACCAGGAGGGCTTTCGGGAAGTCCTTCGTGACGTAAGGAATGGGGTTGAAGTACTTGTAGAGGGGATTGCTCTTCGGGTCTTTGTCGTTATCGAACAGAGCTGCCGGCATACCGCGGAACGCGGGGACTTTGTTGATGTCCATGCCGAGCCAGTTGTCGAAGTTGTAAAGGCCGCAGAACATGACGCCGCCGGTGATCTTCACGGCCGGGTCCGGCAGACCGAGGGCCTTGCGGTACTCGGGGTTCGTGGCAGTGGTGCAGACGACGGAAGTCAGGTGGGAACCTGCGGAATCGCCGGAGACGACGACGTGGTCCAGGTCCAGGTTGTACTTCTCGGCGTTGGCCTTCAGCCACTCAAGAGCCTTGTAGGCATGTTCCACCTGAGTCGGGAAACGGTAGTCGCCATGGCTTGCTTTCGGGTCGTGCTTCTCAAAGAAGGGGAACTCCTTCGGGGGCATGCCGTAGTTGATGTTCATGACGAAGTAGCCGCTGTCCGCCATCTGGAGGCACTGGCCGTGGCTGTTGTCCTTGTTGCCGATGATCCAGCCGCCGCCGTGGATGTTCAGGACGACGGGGTACTTCTCATACTTGGCGCTGTCCTTGTTGTAGAGCAGGTCCGCGATGCACACCTGAGGGAGGGCATCCCAGTAAACCACATCTTTTTCAACGGTGATGGCCGGGTAGTTGAGGTTGTTGATGAGCACATCTTTGGCCCAGTTGTCGACGTCAAAGATGGCTGCGAGGATTTTTCTGTCAAACATGGTTCATAGTCTCCTTTAGTCGATGGTCGGCAGGTTTTCCATACGCTCGAGGACGTCCGTCATGAAGGCGGCATAGACTTTCGGGTCTTCCCCAGAGCCTTCGAAGGAGTGGTGGTCCTTCTTCTCGATGGGCATTTTGTACCAGATACCGGGCTTGCAGTTTTCCAGAGAAGTGAAGTCCTCCTGGGGTTCGCCCATAGGAGCTCTGGCGGACATGACCGGAACGAGGCCGTCACAGGGAAGCCATTCGTCGGTGAGGCCGACGGAGGGGCGCTTGACGGCGCCGGTGGCCGGAGCCAGGAAGCGGCTCAGCATGAAGGACTCTTTGTCCGGCAGGTAGTTGTAGTGGTCGCCGTTCTTCTTGACGGCGCAGCCGCAATGGGCGAAGTAATAGACTTTGCCATAGGGGAAGGGGAACTTCTCCGCCAGGTCTTTGGCACCGTCGAAGGAGGTGTCATAGGCCATGGAACCGGTCTTCTCTTTCCCGAGGATGATAGCGCCGTTCAGCTTGTCCTTAAGGGAAGTGTGCTTGCCGGGCTCCGTGGTCAGTTTATAAGCGTCGAGCTTCATGTCCCAGATGCGTTTCGCAATGCCCACATAGTCGAAGAGCAGGCTCAGGACGAAGAGGAGTCCGCCCCACAGGGGACGAAGGAGGCCGTTCGGGAAGAACTGGACGAGAGACAGGCCGTTGTGGACGCCCGCCAGGGTGGTGGCAGCGTGGACCCAGTTCTCTTTGCCGCCCTTGAACAGGTCGGACAGCTCGTTCTCCGGAGTGACAGCTCTTTCTTCTTCGCTGCCGTAGGCCAGCAGGGAGATGAAGACCCGCATGGCGGGAGCGCCGTAGGAGTGGGAGATAAGGCAGATCTTCTTGATCTTGCCGTTCTCGTCGAGGCGGCCCCAGTCCGGGATGAGGCCCGGGTAGGTGCGGCCGTAGCGCTCACAGCCGGTGCGCTCGGAGTAGGCTTTGCCGTAGTCGGTCCGGCCGCCCACGACCTGGGCATAGAGGTCACAGGCTCTGACCCAGCTGCCGGTGAAGGGGCCGCTGGTGGGGACGAAGGCATCGTAGCCGAGGCCCCGGTACAGTTTCAGGACGTTGCTCTTAAAAAAGCCGAAGTACGGCACGAGTTTCGTCAGCCATTCACTCTCGCCCCAGCCGGCAGCGCCGTGCATGAGGACCACAGGGTAATTGTTCAAAGTCTCAGGTTTTTTCATAATCGTTTCCTCTCCAGTTATCTCAATTTATTAGAGCCCGAAAGTATTGTGGTTCTTCAGTTTGGTGAAGTTGAGATAGTTGCGGTCCATGCTGAAGAGTTTCAGGATGCCCTTGTTCACGATCATGCTGAATGGGTTGTACTCCGCCAGCATGTACTTGAAGGGTCTCCGGTTCCGAAGGGACTTCTTGATGCCGTTGTTCAGGATGCCGCGGGCCTTGTTGTCAAAGTAGGCAGAGCCTTCGGGGACGACGAAGGTCAGGCCGTCTTCCACCAGTTCCAGGGTGAGGGTATCCACTTCGTGGCACTCGCCGTCGATGTTGGTCTGGGAGGGTTTCTTGGTCTCGATGACCATCTTCTTGCCCCGGTAGTATTCGACGAAGCTGTACTTCACGTGGTCGCCCTTCATCTGCCAGTTGACCATCATCGGGTAGACCATGGCCGGCCAGGAAGAGGTGCGGCGGAAGATGACGAAGTCCAGCATGTGGTCGTCAGGCATGGCAAAGGGAGCTTCCTTGATGCCGGAGCCGTACCAGCGGGAGTTGGCGCCGACGCACTGGATGAAGGGTCCGCGGATCTCCTGACCGTCGATGGTGACTTTGAAGTCGAACCAGGTCTTGGTCAGCATGCAGGTGAAGCCCGCCAGCAGGTAAGTGACGTGGCCCACAGCACCGGGGACGTTCTTCATAGCGGCCTGACGGGCACAGACTTCGGCGTCGAAGCCCAGGGAGGCCTGGTTGATGGCGATCTCGTCGTTGGCCTTGATGCAGTCGACCTTATGAGGCGTGCCCTTCAGCTCGGCTTCCACGTTCCGGAAAAGCTCCAGGTCGCCGAAGAGACGGATCCAGTCGTTGCCGGAGCCCTTCGGGATGACGCCGACTTCGGCGTTGTCGTGGCCATAAGCGCCATTGACCACTTCGTAAAGAGTGCCGTCGCCTCCTACCGCATAGAAGCGGCAGGGCTTGTTCCCCATCTTCGTGGCCGTCTCATCGACAAAGCGGATGCCGTCACCGGCCTGCTTCGTCTCATAGATCTCGTAGTCGACGCCCAGCTTTTCACAGGCGGGGATGATGAGGTCGTTCACGAAGTCGATGGTGATGTTTTTGCCGGACACGGGGTTCACGACAAAATAGTGTTTTAACTCTGCCATAGTTTCGATCTCCTAATACTAAAATACCTTTGCCGGTCGAAGTCGGTCGACCGACTGACTCAAGATAATTTTATCAGAGTAATAAATAAAAAGCAATGACAATACGGAACTTTTTGAGAGAACTTCCACAAAGTCGAACGTTCTGCAATTCAAAGTGCAAAAAACCACAAAGTGTGATATAATCCTCTACGTTTCTACCTGTCAACAATTCTTCCCTCTGAGAGAAAGCGAGTGTCTCACCTATGGCAGCACCCCGCAACGACAACGTCAAGGAGATCATCCTGGACGCCACCGAAGAGCTCATGAAGGAGCAGGGCGTCGACAACATTTCATTAGCGAACATCGCCACCGCCTGTTCCATTTCCAAAGGTACCCTTTACTACCACTACAAAACCAAAGAAGATATCGTCTTCGACATCATGGACCGGTACCTCAAAAAACAGGAGGCGGACCTGCTCCTCTGGCTGAACGACGAGTCCAAGGACACGAGCCTCAACCGGGTCCTCATGTACGTCCTCGACCGAAACTTCCACGAAGTCGGCCCCCGGTTCCAGATGCTCTACTCCGCCTGCTTCGGCAACGAGCCCCTGCGGGAGAAGGTCATCGACCGGTACCACAGGTTCCAGACCATCATCGCGGACAAGCTCCAGGAACGGGACGACTTCACGAAAGACGTCGCCAACTACTTCTCCTGGCTCGCCCTCCTCGTCACCGACGGTATGATCATCCAGGCCGAGCTGGGCAACGACGCCTTCGACGCCGACAAGTTCATCAAAGCCACCGAACAGTTCTTCAAAGCCTTATTTTAAACGACAACATAAAACGACCGGCCCTCTTTCGAGAGCCGGTCGTTTTTCAATTGGAGATAGGAAGGTATATAGCTTACTTACGGTTCTTGAGCATGGTCAGGAACTCGTCTTCCTCGTTGTAAGCGATGACTTTGTCCCAGGCGGGAGTGTTGTAGCCATCGCGGTAGCCATCATAGCCCTTGCGGGTATTTCTCTTCTCGTCCTCAGTGAGGTCAAGACCGATAGTGCCGCCGGGGTTCATGGTGTAGTTCGGGTCGAAGTACTCTTTGAGGAGCTTGAAGACGCCGTACTCGGTCTCGCCGATGTTGGCCTCAAGCCACGGAGCGAACATCTTACCGATACCATGGTGATGGGACAGGGCTGCGCCGGAAGCCTCGATGGCGTCGAGGATCTGGGTCAGGTACTTCTTGAATTCTGCGGACTCATGGATGGGAGTCAGGAAGATGAAGTACAGGTTCGCACCCTGGGGATAGCAGTGGGACATGTGGGTCGTGATGACGGTGTGCGGATTGTCGTGGCAGACTTTCCGGACTTCGCGATGGACCTTTTCCATGTTGGACCAGTTGACACAGCACTCGAGGGTGTCGACGCAGATACCGAAGTCCATGATAGTGTCACGAAGATAGGGGTCGTTGAAGCGGCCGGATTCCCAGCTCTTGCAGACATAGCCGGTGAGGGGAAGGGCGCCGTGCTTCAGGGCGATCTTCATGATGTTGTAGTAGACGTTCCAGGAGTAGCCCTTCTCGCCTTCTGTGAAGCCGAGGTACAGGCAGCGCTCGTAGTCCTTGTAGCCGAGTTTCTCCAGCATCGGATGAAGGGGAGTATCGTCGACGTTGTAAAGGCGGAGCATCATGTTGGTCTCTTCTTCGTCGGACAGACGGAAGACAGAGGAGAAACCGCATTCAGCCTGCATCATTTCCCGGGCAGCGTTCATGGCGTCACGCCAGTTCTTGAAGATGTAGGAGAAACGATGTCTGTTTTCCGGCATGTAGCGGAAGATCTTCATGGTGACCTCGGTCAGGACACCGAAGGTGCCCTCGCCGCCCATCATGATCTCGTTCATGGAAGGACCGGTGGCCTCTCTCGGATAGTGGGTGGTGACGATCTCTCCACGGGGAGTGGCATAGCGCTGGGAGACGACCATGTCTTTGGCGCAGCCGTAGTAGGTGGAGTTCTGACCGGAACCTCTCGTGACGACCCAGCCGCCGACGGAGGAGTATTCGAAGGACTGCGGGAAGTGACCGCAGGTGTAAGCGCGTTTGGCACCGAACTCGGCCACAGCGTTGTTCAGGTGAGCCTCGAAGTCGGGGCCGGACATACCGGCCTGGACGGTGATGGTCTGGTCCACTTCGTTGAAGTAGAGGACCTTGTTGAACTTCCGTCTCATGTCGAGGGAGACGCCGCCCGTGGTGGGCTCGACGCCGCGGGTCACGGAGGAACAGCCGCCGTAGACATAGAGCGGGATGTTGTTCTCAGCACAGTAGTCGACGGTCTTCGCGATCTGATCGTGGCTACTGGGATAGAGGACGATGTCGGGCAGAGAGTCGAACTTCTTCTCTCTCAGACGGAGCAGGTCGAAGCAGGTCTGACCATACATGACGGACATGCGGTCGTAGTCGCCCTGGGACCAGTCGTCACCGTAGACACTCTTGAAGAAGTCCACGTGTTTCTGATCCATCTTCGGAGCATACTCTTCGCCGAGCTCGACTTTGTCGAAGCCCAGGTCCATTTTGTACTCCTGGAAGTCAGAGTCTTTGACGCCGAGACGGTCGCCCATCATCTTGTAGAGGGACTCCTTCGGGAGTTTGAAGAAGTCGGGGTCGCCCCAGCGGAAGATGGAGCGGTAAGAGTCTGCGGGGGCTGCTTTCGTGATCCACTTGGGTTCGAAGCCTTTGTAGGGTTTGTAAGCCATAATTGATCTCCTTTTGTTTTATTTCAGGGTTTTCGTTTCTTACTTCAGAAGGTCGGACGTCGCAATGACGTCGGCGCCGGTGCCGAGGACGTCGGGGATGATGACGTCGCCGCGGCCGATGCGCTCTTTCACGACCACTTTGTTGATCTCCTTCATGACGTCGAAGATCATCTCTTTCGGGATGTCCGTGGACACCCGGCAGGGAAGCACGGGGCTTTCCGGGAATGCGGTGCTCACGGTGGAGCAGATGGTCCGCATGGGGTGGGTCAGCTCGTTGACAGCGAAGACTTCCCCCCGCTTGCAGGAGTTGCCGGTGACGGTGATCTCATCGCCGTCCTGTTTGACGTTCATCGTGCAGCCTCTCGGGCACGTGATGCAGACGATGGTCTGTTCGGTCATGCTGTCACCTCCTCAATGGTAGCAGTCAGCTTGCCGCCGTTCGCCAGATCGAATGCGCCAAAGTCCACGAGGACTTTTTCCATCTCGGGCGGACGGAGGAAGGGGTACTTCTTCTCGAAGATGACCTCTCCCTTTTCATTCTGGATGCGGAAAATGGATTTGTCAAAGATTTCTTTACTGCGGAAGTAGACGATGGTCTTTTCCGATGCATCGCCCTCCGGAAGGGTGACCTTCTGGGGAACGATGTAAAGGGTGTTCTCCCCTGCTTCCAGGTCGACAGCCTTGGGAGCCGCTTTCCTGGCACTGGCGGCATAGGCAGCGGCGCCTTTGCCGGCGATCTCACCGGACTCGGACACGTAGTCCACCAGGTCATTGACGTGGAGGGCGTTGCCGCAGGAGAAGATGCCGGGGACGGAAGTCATGAGGGACTCGTCCGCCAGGGGGCCTTTGGTGTGCCAGTCGAGCTGGACGCCCAGGTTCTCGGCGATCTCGTTCTCGGGGATGAGGCCGACGGAGAGGATGAGGGCATCGCACTCGATGATCTCTTCGGTGCCTTTGATGGGAGCCATCTTGTCGTCGACTTCGGCGATCTCGACGGCGGTGAGGCGGTCATCGCCGAAGACTCTCGTCACCGTGTGGGAGAGGTGCAGCGGGATGCCGTAGTCGTTGAGGCACTGGTGGATGTTTCGGGTCAGACCCGAAGGAGTGGACTTGACTTCGTACACGCCGACGACTTCGGCGCCTTCGAGGGTCAGTCGTCTCGCCATGATGAGTCCGATGTCGCCGGAACCCAGGATGACGCATTTTTTGGAAGGAAGTTCGCCCATGAGGTTGATGAAGTTCTGGGCGGTACCGGCGGTGAAGACGCCGGCGGGGCGGGTGCCGTGGATGGAGACCTGCTTGGCGGTCCGCTCCCGGCAGCCGGTGGCGAGGATCATCGCCTTCGACTCGATCTTGGTGACGCCTTCGTGGTTGACCACCGTGGTCAGGAAACCGTCGTCGGTCTTCTTGGACTCCGTCACGAAGGTCTGCAGCATGGCGGGGATCTCTTTCTCTTTGAAGACATCGATGAACCGCTCTGCATACTCGGGACCGGAGAGTTTCTCCTTGAACCGGACGAGGCCGAAGCCGTCGTGGATGCACTGTTTCAGGATGCCGCCGAGGCGCTGTTCTCTCTCGATGAGGAGGACTTTGGCTCCGGCATCGTGGGCCGCGATGGACGCTGCCAGACCGGCAGGGCCGCCGCCGATGACGAGGACGTCAGTGTTCACTGTATTCATGCCTGACCCTCCTTTGTTTTCCCGTACAGCTGTACGGAGCGTTCGCCGCACTTACGGACATCTGCATTCTGGATACCGGCGTGTTCCGCGATGATCTGGGTGACCAGCGGGGAGCAGAAACCGCCCTGGCAGCGTCCCATACCGGGACGGACTCTCTTCTTGACCGCGTCGATGGTGGGCGGACAGAAGGGGCTGTTCAGTGCATCGAGGATCTCGCCTTTGGAGATCTCTTCGCAGCGGCAGATGATGATGCCGTAGTCGGGGTTCTTCTTAATGTACTCTTCTCTCTGTTCCGGAGACATCTTGTTCAGTTCGGGGATGCCCTGCCGGTGCGGGTCGTAGTCCTTGTTGGGTTCCACGGTCATGGAGCCTTTGAGGCGTTCGACCACTGCTTTTTCCACGTCCAGGGCGAAGGCCGGAGCCGAAGTCAGGCCCGGGGACTGGATGCCGCCCACGTGGAAGAGGTTTTTGGCCTTCCGGCCCCACTCGATGACGAAGTCCTCTTCGTAGGTGGGAGCCCGGACGCCGGTGAAGTAGGTGATGATGTCGCGGGGCGAAGCCGCAGCGACGGTCTTCTGCTGTTTCGTGTAGATGGTGCGGATGCTCTCGGGGTGAGTCGCGTAGTTTTCTTTCTCGCGTGTCTCGACCGCATCCGGGCCTGCCAGGACGTTGCCGTGGACGGTCTGCATGAGTCCGCCGCCCTTGGTGTGGCTGGTCAGATATGCCTTGTTGACTTCGACGATGGAAGCCACCGTGTGGATGATCTTGTTGGACTTGACGTCCTGGATGGTGTCGGTGCCCCGGCGGGGATGGATGGAGTAGAACCGGTCCCCGGCCATTTCGGCCACTTCGTCGGCGAAGACGCCGGCCGCATTGACGACCACCTTCGGGAAGACGGTCCCGCGATTGGTCTCGACGGAGCGGATGGTGCCGTACTCGTTGTGGATAGCGGTGACCATGGTGTTCAGGGAAACTTCCACACCGTTCTGAACGGCGTTCTCCGCATAGGCGATGGTCAGGTTATAAGGGGAAACGATGCCGGCGGAAGAGTTGTACATCGCGAAAGCGAAGTCTTCGTTCAGGGTGGGGTTGTCTCTGTGGAGCTGTTCCCTGCCGACGATGGAAACATCCTTAACGCCGTCGTGGTACTTGCGCCACTTGGAATACAGGGTGACGAAGGGTTTGAGGTAGGGCTGCGTGAAGCAGGCATACTGTCCGATGCGCCGGAAGGGCACGTCCAGTTCCTTGCAGACCTCATCGAACATGTGGTTGCCGAGGAGGACGTACTTCTGTTTGAGACTGCCTTTGCCCAGGTCGACACCGACGTGGACTTCACCGTCGTTCCGGCCGGAAGCCTGGATGGCGAAGTCGGACTCTTTGTCGACGAGGAGGATGTCCAGGTCCCACTTGGAGAGTTCCCGGGCGATGGCTGCGCCGGAGACACCGCCGCCGATGATGAGAACGTCAGGGGTCCTGCCTTCCAGTGCGTCGTCCTTCAGGACCGGGGTCCGCACGGGAACGGGGTCCGCACCGGCCAGCTGGATGTCGTTGACCACGTGGACCTTTCTCTTGTCTTTGGAAACTGCCATGGAGCCGGCTTTGACGATGTCTTCCCAGGTGGAAAGAGTGCCGGTGAGACGGATGAGGTCGTCTTCCCGGGTCGCCTTTACTGCGCCACCGAACTTGCGGTTCAGTTTCCGCTGGATGGTTTTGATTTCAGACATGATTAACTCCCAATTTTTCAAAGCATGTTGATCGAGAATTGCATGTCGGTCGTTCGACCGACTCGGTACACTCTTATTATAATGCGGGAGCGCTAAAAGTCAATGTACGAACAATTGGAAACTTTCACAAACTTTCCACCACTTCCTTGTGCAAATTGCCTTTTTCCTGTATGATGAAGCTGACCACATTCTTTATTACATTTGTAAAGGAGAACTTTCCCATGAAACGACCCCTTTTCCTGTGGCGATGTACCGCCTTTGTCCTGCTCCTGACCCTCTCGCTGGCCCTTGCAGGCTGCTCGAAAATGGAGAATGTGACCCTGTCTCCGAAGGTGGACCCGTCGGACGAGGCCTCCTACAGTGCCGGCGCCGCCGACGCCGATGAAGGCGTCCTCTCCTCCGGCGAGACCGTGCAGTACTACGTACCTCTCGAGCGGAAGAACCCCGGGGACCGGGAAGTGACCCTCTTCATCTGGAACGTGGACTCCTGGCGGACCGTCCAGTGGCAGTACCGGGACAACCTGACCGCCCAGAAACTGCTCGAAGGCCTCGCCTACGTCACGAACTGGAACCTTTCCACGACGGCGGTGAAGGTCGAGAAGGAGTCCATCGCCATCTGGTGGGACAAGAACGCCTCCCTCTACACCGGCCTTCCGGAAAAGCAGGCCAAAGACTACATGGTCTTTGAACAGAGGGACCTGGACGCCGCCATCCTCGACAGCATCAAGCAGACCATCACCGAGAACCTGGGGCCCAGCTACTCCATCTACTACGCCGCCTCCGACGGCACAGACCTTCTCCTCCCCGATGTGAACGTCACCATCACCTCCGCCGCCCCCTACTCCCGCTTCGCGGACTATTGAACATAAAAATCCCCACCCTGCCGGGTGGGGATTTTTTGATCGTGTTTATTCTGCGATTTCGGCGATGACTTCCACTTCAACGAGGGCGCCGGCGGGAATGTCGGCAGCGGCGACGCAGGAGCGTGCGGGCTTGGAAGTGAAGTACTCCGCATAGATGCCATTGAAGGCGGCGAAGTCGGAGATGTCCTTGAGGAAGCACAGGGTCTTGACCACGTGGTCGTAGTCCGTGCCGGCAGCCTTCAAGAGCTCACCGATGTTCTTGCAGACTTGGGTGGTCTGGTCTTCGATGGTGGTGGCGACGATCTTCCCTTCCGCCGGATCGATGGGGATCTGGCCGGAGCAGAAGACGAGGTTCCCGACGACTTTCGCCTGAGAATAGGGGCCGATCGCGGCGGGTGCTTTGTCCGTAGAAATGGTTTTCATATGTAAATATCCTCCTTTAAAACTGCTGGTAAGTGAAGCCCGCTTCAGACAGGGCATGGAGGATCTCGTCGATGTGTTCGAAGTTCTTCGTCTCCATGGTGATGCGCAGGTAGGCGTCCGTGATGGACATGTCCTCGGTGGCTTTCTCGTGGTTGATGTAAGTGACGTTTCCGCCGGCATCCGCGATGCAGTTGGCAACGCCCTGGAGCTGGCCGGGCTTGTCCACCCGGTTGACCTGGATGGACAGGGTGCGGCCGGACTTCAGAAGACCGCGGTCGATGACCCGGGACAGGATGGTGACGTCGATGTTGCCGCCGGAGACCAGGCACACGACCTTCTTGCCGGCGACGGGGACTTTATTGAACATGGCGGCAGCGACAGAGACCGCACCGGCCCCTTCGGCGCAGAGCTTCTGCTGCTCGATGAGGGCGAGGATGGCGGCGGCCACTTCGTCGTCGGTGACGGTGACCAGGTCGTCGACATACTGGGAAACCAGTTCGTAAGTCAGGTCTCCGGGCTCCTTGACGGCGATGCCGTCGGCAATGGTGGTGACGGAGGCAAGGCGTTTGACTTTCCCTTCCTTGACGGAGTTGACCATGGAGGGAGCGCCGGCCGCCTGGACGCCGTAGACCTTGACATTGGGGTTCAGCTGTTTGATGGCATAGGCCACGCCAGAGATGAGTCCGCCGCCGCCCACGGGGACGATGACCGCATCCAGGTCCGGCACCTGCTCGAGGATCTCGAGGCCGATGGTGCCCTGGCCGGCGATGACATCTTCATCATTGAAGGGGTGGACAAAGGTGTAGCCCTCTTCGTCCCGGAGTTCCAGTGCCCGGTTGTAGGCGTCGTCGTAGACACCGGGGACGAGGCACACGTCCGCACCGTATTTCTTGGTCGCTTCGATCTTGGAGATGGGAGCGTTGTCGGGAAGGCAGATGAGGCTCTTTGCGCCGGCCTTGGTGGCGGCCAGTGCGACCCCCTGGGCGTGGTTGCCCGCGGAACAGGCGATGACGCCCCGCTGCTTCTCCTCGTCGGAGAGCTGGGAAATCTTATAGGCAGCGCCCCGGACTTTGAAGGAACCGGTGACCTGGAGGTTCTCGGTCTTCAGAATGATGTCCGCCGCCGGGTTGAGCTCCGGCGCCGCGATGACGTCGGTCTTGCGGATGATGTCCTTCAGGACAAAGGCGGCATGGTAGATCTTGTCGAGGGTCATAAAACCCCTTCTTTCTTCTAAAGTGAGCAGTATTATAGCACTTTTTGTGATACAATACTATCAAATTTTAAAAAGCGAGAAAAGGAACGGCAACGTTTTATGCAGTTTTCCAAACGCATGGACCGCTTCGAAGACGAGATCTTCGGAGCCCTCAACGACAAAAAACTTCAGCTGGAGGCCGAGGGCCGCACCATCTACAACATGAGTGTAGGCACCCCGGACTTCGAGACGCCCTTACACATCCGCGAAGCCCTGGCCACCGCCGCCATGGACCCGGAGAACTGGAAATACGCTCTTCGCGATCTACCGGAACTCCTCGACGCTGTCTGCGCCTACTACGACCGGCGCTTCGGCGTGACCATCACACCGGACATGGTCTGCTCCTGCTACGGCACCCAGGAGGGCATGGGTCACGTAGGAATGGCGCTGGTCAATGAAGGGGACACCGTGCTCCTGCCGACGCCCTGCTACCCCGTGTTCATCGCGGGGGCCAAGATGGCCGGTGCCGAACCCTGGTACTACCCCATGACCGCGGAGACGAACTTCCTGCCGGACGTGTCCACCATCCCGGAGGACGTGGCAGAAAGAGCGAAATTCATGGTGGTCTCCCTGCCGGCGAACCCCATGGGCAGCGTCGGCAACGACGAAGTCTATAAGGAGCTCATCGCGTTCGCGAAGCAGCATGACATTCTGCTGCTCCACGACAACGCGTACTCGGACATCATCTTCGACGGTGTGCGGGGCGGCAGCTTCCTGCAGTATGAAGGCGCCGTGGACGTGGGTGCAGAGTTCTTCTCTCTGTCCAAGTCCTTCGACGTCACCGGGGCCCGCATGAGTTTCCTCATCGGCCGGCCGGATGTGGTGGCAGCGTTCCGAAAAATGCGCAGTCAGATCGACTTCGGTGTCTTCCTCCCCATCCAGTACGCCGCCATTGCCGCCCTGACCGGCCCGACGGACATGGTCGAGCAGCAGTGTAAAGACTACCAGGCCCGCAGGGACGCCCTCTGCGGCGGGCTCCGGGCCATCGGCTGGGACGTCCCCGACTCCAAAGGTTCCATGTTCGTCTGGGCGCCGCTCCCGGCGAATTACAAAGGCGACAGCATGGCCTTCTGCCTGGACCTCATCGAGAAGGCCGGGGTCATCACGACCCCCGGCGGCAGCTTTGGTCCCTTAGGCGAAGGCTATACCCGTTTCGCCCTCGTGCTCCCGCCGGAGCGCATCGCGGAAGCCGTCCAGTCCATCGCGGACAGCGGAAGTT
>JAFTZU010000058.1 GCA_017461005.1 Clostridia bacterium | reverse complement strand
TGTAGATGTCGGAGTGGTCGCCGAATATGGACAGCGCGTGGTTGCCGACTGTACGGGCCGCGACGTGGAGGACGGCGGGATGCCGTTCGCCCGAGATGCGGTGCATGGTCGGGATCATCAGCATGAGTCCCTGGGACGACGTGAAACTCGTGGCCAGCGCGCCGGTCTCGGCCGCGCCGTGGACCGCCGCGATGGCGCCGGACTCCGCCTGCATCTCCACGAGGCGGACCGTCTGCCCGAACATGTTGAGCTTTCCTTTGGCCGACCAGACGTCGGTCTTCCCCGCCATGGGCGATGACGGAGTGATGGGGTAGATCGCGGCAACTTCCGAGAAGGCGTAGGCGATGTACGCCGCAGCCTCGTTACCGTCCACGGTCACAAAGGTTTTCTTGGTAGACATTTCCTGTAAACTCTCCTAAATATCATTCTCCCGGAAACCGGATGTCGAACAGCTTCGCACAGGTCTTCCAGTAGATGTTTTCATATTCCTCGTCCGTGAGGCCGAGGGCCTCCATGTGTTCCAGCTCTTTCGTGACCGGCCACATGGGGTAGTCCGTCCCGAACATGACCCGCTCCGAGCCGTAGGCGCGGATGATGTCCCGTGCCGTGTCGGGGTCGAGTTCATAGAGGGACGAGGACGTGTCGACGATGATGTTGTCGTACTTCGGCAGCACCTTCGCCGCCTCTTCCCAGACGCTCCAGCCGCCGAGGTGGGGCCCTACGAACTTCAGTTTCGGGAAGGCCTCCAGCACGTTCTTCACACGGTTCGGGTTCGAGTTGTCGTACCGCTTGTCCCCCGTGTGGACGTAGATGGGCAGGCCGCGGTCTTCGCACATCGCGAAGATCTCCATGGCCCGGGGCTCGTCGATCTTGAAGTTCTGGATGTCCGGGTGCAGCTTGACGCCGTGGAGACCGAGGGCTTCGATCTCGTCGAGGTCGGCCTCCTGATCCTCCGAGTCGAGGTGCAGGGTGCCGAGGCCCGTGAACCGCCCGCCGGACGCGAGCTGCTCGTTGGCGATGTATGTGTTGATGCTGTGCACCTGGTGCGGGGTCGTGGCCACCGAAAAGACGATGTTGTGGTCCACGCCTGCAGCGCTCGCGCTCTCCACCAGCCGGTGCTGTGTGCCGTCGTAAGTGTCGAAAGGTAAATCGCCATAGAAATGGCTGATGCCGCCGACCGCCTTCCGGGCGATGGGGTCCGGGTAGATGTGGCAGTGCGCGTCGATAAGGTGTTGATACTGCATGGTTTTTCTTCTTTCTGACAGGGGAATGGCGCGTTACGCCGTCTCAATGGACGCGTCCGCCTGCAGGCCGAGTTTTTCGACCGCGGCTTCGCGCATCTTGAATTTCTGGATCTTGCCCGCGTCGTTCATCGGGAAGCTGTCGACGAAGTCGATGTACTTCGGCACTTTGTGCTTCGCCATATGGTCGAGGACGAACTGTTTCATCTCGTCTTCCGTCATGGTCTCGCCCTCTTTGAGGATGATGCAGGCCATGATCTCTTCGCCGAGGGCCTTGTCGGGAACACCGATGACCTGGACGTCGGAGACTTTCGGATGGGTGTAGATGAACTCTTCGATCTCTTTCGGGTAGATGTTCTCACCGCCGCGGATGATCATGTCTTTCAGTCGGCCGGTGATGCGGTAGTTGCCGTCCGGCATGCGGCAGGCAAGGTCTCCGGTGTGGAGCCAGCCTTCCTTGTCGATGGCGGCCGCCGTCGCTTTCGGCATCTTGTAATAGCCCTTCATGATGTTGTAGCCGCGGGCGACGAATTCGCCGATGACTTCGTCCGGGCAGTCTTCGCCGGTCTCGGGGTCGACGATCTTGCACTCGACGCCGGGGAACGCGGAACCGACCGTGTTGACGCGGACGTCGATGGGGTCGGTCGTCCGGCTCATGGTGCATCCGGGGGACGCTTCCGTCTGGCCGTAGACGATGACGATCTCCTTCATGTTCATCTTGTCGACGACATCCTTCATGACGGCGACCGGACAGGGCGAGCCCGCCATGATGCCGGTGCGCATGTAGGAGAAGTCGGTCTTCGGGAAGTCGTCGTGGGCCAGCATGGCGATGAACATGGTCGGGACGCCGTGGAAGGCGGTGATGTGTTCATTGTTGATGCAGGCGAGGGACGACTTCGGTGAGAAGTACGGGATGGGCAGGATGGTGCCGCCGTGGGTCATGGTCGCCGTCATGGCGAGGACCATGCCGAAGCAGTGGAACATGGGGACCTGGATCATCATGCGGTCCGCGGTCGAGAGGTCCATGCCGTCGCCGATGGTCTTGCCGTCGTTGACGATGTTGTAGTGGGTCAGCATGAC
>JAFTZU010000057.1 GCA_017461005.1 Clostridia bacterium | reverse complement strand
CTTTCTTGCGGGTCAGGGTGTTGAATACTTGCATTTATGAAACTCCTAACTTGGAAAACGGTTTATTTCGAGAAGTCGATGACTTTGGCGCCTTCGATGATGTAGGTGACGCCGGAGATGGCCGTGACGATCGCGGTGATCCAGAGAAGGACGCTCGAGATCGTGTGCAGCGGGAAGGTCTCCGGCAGGATGCCGAAGTCGAACTGCAGCGAGAGCAGCAGGTAAATGAAGCCGGTGAAGATCATCATGCTGAAGGTCTTGACCTTGCCCCACATGTTCGCCGGGATGACGACGCCCTGAGCGGCGGCGACGAGGCGGATGGAGCTGATGCCGAACTCGCGGAACAGGATGATGAACAGGATCCAGATGTTACAGTATCCGTTCGAGATGAGCGCGAGGTAGACGCCGGTCGTCAGCATCTTGTCGGCGAGGGGGTCGGCGAACTTGCCGAAGTTCGTGATGAGGTTGTTCTTCCGGGCGATCTTGCCGTCGAAGAAGTCGGTCATGCCGGCAATGAAATACAGGATGGTCGCGACCAGGTAGTGGCCGGGGAACGCGATCATGTAAGCCGCAAGGACGACGGGGGTCAGCACGATGCGTGCGACGGTGAGAATGTTGGGTACGTTCATGTTCTTATCCTCCAAAAGGCCGGGGTATCAAAGTGCCTTTCCGGTCAGGTCATATTCATCGAAACCGAGAATGGTCACGTCGACGAACTCGCCGGGGTTCAGTTCCCGGGGGCTCGTGAAGAGGACCGTTCCGTCGATGTCCGGCACCTGGCCGTAGAAGCGGCCGATATAAGTGTCGTCATAAGTATTATACGCGTCCACGAGAACTTTCAAAGTCTTCCCGAGGAATTTTTTGTTGTTTTCGAGCACGATGTCGTGCTGGAGCTGCATGATGAGGTCCTGGCGATGTACCTTGACCTCTTCTTCAAGCTGGTCTTCCCGCTCCGCGGCCACGGTGCCCTCTTCGGGCGAGAACGCGAAGCATCCGAGGTTGTCGAACTTCATGGCCTTCACGAACTCCGCCAGTTCTTCGAACTGTTCGTCCGTCTCGCCGGGGAAGCCGGTCATGACGGTGGTGCGGATGACCATGTCCGGCACCTTCTCGCGGATCTTCCGGATGAGCGCCTCGAAGGTCTCTCTGTCACCGGGGCGATGCATGCCGCGAAGCACGGACTTGTCCGCGTGCTGCAGCGGGATGTCGAGGTAGTGGCAGACTTTCGGGTTGGTCGCCATGACGTCGAGCAGTTCATCGCCGATGCGTTCGGGGTAGCAGTACAGGAAGCGGATCCACTCGATGCCCTCCACTTCGGAGATGGCGGTGAGCAGTTCCGGCAGTTTGTTTTCCTTGTAGAGGTCGCGCCCGTAGAGCGACGTGTCCTGGGAGATGAGGACCACTTCCTTGACGCCCTGGGCCGCAAGGGTCTTCGCCTCGTCGACGATATCCTCGATGCTCCGGGAGCGGAACTTGCCGCGGATCTCGGGGATGGCGCAGAAGGCACAGTTGTTGGAGCAGCCGTCGCCGATCTTGAGGTACGCCCAGTAGTCCGGCGTCGTGAGGATGCGCCCGCCGGTCAGGGGCAGGAGTTCCTTGTCCGCGAAGGTTTCGACCAGGTCGCCGCCGAGGACTTCGTCCACGATCTGCACGATGTTCGCGTTCTCGCCGATGCCGACGACCGCGTCGACCTCCGGCATCTCCTTGCGGATGTCGTACTGGTAGCGCTCGGACAGACAGCCCGTGACGATCAGTTTCTGAATGTCGCCGGACTTCTTGTACTCCGCCATGTCGAGGATGTTCTCGATGGCCTCCACCTTCGCCGCTTCGATGAAGCCGCAGGTGTTGACGATGACGGCGTCGCAACCCTCGATGTCTCCGGAGATGGCGAAGCCCGCCCGTGCCAGTTTGTCCAGCATGAGCTCGGCGTCCACCTGGTTCTTGGGACACCCGAGGGAGATCATCCCGACGGTTTTCTGCTTGTTCATCACATCATATGCCTTCCCTTTTAGTTAAACAGTATTATATAACAGGGTGCCCCCGTTTCTCAACAGAAAAAACCT
>JAFTZU010000007.1 GCA_017461005.1 Clostridia bacterium | reverse complement strand
CGTCCACCAGAGCCAGTTCCGGGAAGATCCGGAAAGCGATGCTGCTCTTGGTCTTTTTCGCGTGGATGGTCAGGACAGAGACGCCGGTCACTTCCGAACCGGTGCCGCAGGTGGTCGGGACCGCCGCGACCGGGTACCAGTCGGCGTCAGGGTCGTTCGCAAACAGGATCGACTCGTCCTTTTCAGGGTTCTTCGCTATCAGGGAAATGGCTTTGGCCGCGTCCATCGGGGAGCCTCCGCCGATGCCGATGAAGAAGTCAGCGCCTTCGCGGACCGCGATGTCCCGGGCCTTCATGACCGTCTCGATGGACGGGTTCTCTTCGATCTCGTCGAAGACGAGGTACGGGATGTCCTGTGCGGTGAGCGCCGCGGCCACATCCGATTCCGAGCCGTTGGCCTTCGCGGAATGGCGGCCGGTCACCAGCATCGCCTTCGTGCCGAGGGCGGCCAGTTCGGCGGCGTGGTTTTCCACACAGTTCGTCTCTTCAAAGACGCGGGTCGGCATGTAGTAGGTCATGCGTCATCCCTCACTTTCCGGGGTCGTCTCTCCGACCCTCTGCTTTTCCTGTGCTTCCTGGTACCTGAGCGCGTTCTCCTGCTCGATGACCGGCAGGACTTTCGACACGGCGATGAGGAACCAGCTCGTGAACGTGTCCGGTTTCAGCAGCAGTTCCTGCTTGAGTTCGGACAGTCCGACCCAGCGGTATTCCGACGCCTCTTCCGGGTCCATGCGGATCGGGAGCGACGAGTCATAGGTGCCGAGGAACACGTGGTCGTATTCATATTCGTAAAGGTCGTCCGCGAACTTCGTCCGATAGGTGAACGAGAACAGTTCCCGCACCTCGGTGTCGAGGCCGCATTCGAGCATCAGGCGTCGGTGGACCGCGTCTTCCAGCGCCTCCCCCGCCCGCGGGTGAGAGCAGCAGGCGTTGGTCCAGAGACCGCCGGAGTGGTATTTTCCGTCCGCCCGTTTCTGCAGGAGCATCCGCTCTCCGTCGTAGAGAAAGACCGAGAAGGCCCGGTGCAACAGGCCTTCACGATGTACTTCTTCTTTTCCGAGGGAGCCGATCTCCTTGTCATCGACGGTGACGAGGATGAGTTTTTCCAGAGCTTCGGATGGTTTCATGCGTTATGCTTCCTCCAGGTATTCGGGGTCCGTCTGCAGTTCGGACGGGAAGTTCGGCGGGACCTCCGCCTTGTTGCCGGTGTACAGTTCGTAGTACCGGCCCTTCAGTTTCAGAAGGTCGTCGTGGCTGCCGCGCTCGATGATCCGGCCCTGTTCGAGGACCATGATGCAGTCGGCGTTGCGGACGGTGGACAGCCGGTGGGCAATGACGAAAGTCGTCCGCCCGGTCATGAGGGCATCCATGCCCTGCTGGACCAGCTGTTCCGTACGGGTATCGATCGACGAGGTCGCCTCATCGAGGATGAGGACCGGCGGGTCGGCCACGGCCGCGCGGGCAATGGCCAGGAGCTGGCGCTGTCCCTGGGACAGGTTGCCGCCGTCGCCCTTCAGCATGGTGTTGTAGCCGTCCGGGAGCCTCCGGATGAACGCGTCGGCGTTGGCGAGCTGTGCCGCGGCGATGCATTCCTCATCGGTGGCGTCGAGCCGGCCGAACCGGATGTTCTCCATGACCGTGCCGGTGAACAGATGCGTGTCCTGCAGGACCATGCCGAGGGACCGGCGCAGGTCCGCCTTTTTGATCTTGTTGATGTTGATATCGTCGTACCGGATCTTGCCATCCTGGATGTCATAGAACCGGTTGATGAGGTTCGTGATGGTGGTCTTGCCGGCGCCGGTGGAACCGACGAAGGCGATCTTCTGCCCGGGCATCGCGTACATCTGGATGTCGTGCAGGACCATCTTGTCGTCGTTGTATCCGAAGTCCACGCCGTTCAGGGTGACGGCGCCCTTCAGTTCCTCATAGGTGATGGTGCCGTCCGCCTGATGGGGATGTTTCCACGCCCAGCGGCCGGTGCGCTCTTCACATTCGACGAGGTTGCCGTCCTTGTCCTCGGTCACGTTGACGAGAGTGACATAGCCGTTGTCCTGCTCCGGTTCGGCATCCATCATGTCAAAGACACGCTGGGCGCCGGCCAGAGCCATCATGATGGAGTTCGCCTGCATGGCGATCTGCGTGATGGGCTGGCTGAAGTTGCGGTTCAGGGTCAGGTACGAGATGAGGGTACCGATGGTCAGGGCGAAGTGGCCGCTGAGGGCCAGGACACCGCCGAGGATGGCGACCAGCACGTAGGAGATGTTCCCGAGGTTCGCGTTGATCGGCATCATGATGTTGGCGATCTTGTTCGCGTTGTTGGCGCTTTCCCGCAGGGCGTCGTTTTTGTTGTTGAAGCCCTCGATGGCCTTGGCCTCATGGGTGAAGACCTTGATGACCTTCTGTCCGCTGACCATCTCTTCGATGTAGCCGTTCGTGTCGCCGAGGCGTTCCTGCTGTTCGGCAAAGTAGTTGCCGGAGACCTTGGCGAGGCTCAGGGACACGACGAGGGTGATGATGACCATGAACACGGACAGGAGCGTCAGCGGGACGCTCAGGACGATCATGCTGACGAAGGTCATGAGGAACGTGATCGTCGAGTTGATGATCTGCGGCACGCTCTGGGAAATGAGCTGGCGCATGGTGTCGACGTCGTTCGTGTACACGGACATGATGTCGCCGTGGGAATGGGTGTCAAAGTATTTGATGGGCAGGGACTCCATCTTGTGGAACAGGTCCACACGGAGCCGGCGAAGCGAGCCCTGGGTGACGTTGATCATCAGGCGGTTGTAGAGCCAGGAGGAGAACACGCCGATGAGGAACACGCCGACCATCTTGAGGACGGCCTGTGCCAGCGGTCCGTAGTCCGGGTCCGCCATCTTGGTCAGCGGCACGATGTAGTCGTCGACGAGGGTCCGCATGAACAGCGTCCCGATGATGGTCGCCACCGCGGACAGGATGATGCAGATGACGACGATGACGAAGTACCACTTGTACCCGGCCATCATGTAGTTCCAGACCCGCTTGAACAGTTTGCCCGGGTCCTTGACTTCAGTGCCGCCGCGCAGGAAGACCCCTCTCGGAGGTTTGTTTCCGCGTCCGACGGTTTTCGGTTTTTGTTGTTCCACAGCTGCTGCCTGTGCCACGGAAATTCCTCCTTTCTTATTGGGGTTCGTCGAAGTCTCCGCCACCGTTCATCTGGGTGTCGTAGATCTCCTGGTAGATCGCGTTGGTCGCGAGCAGGTTCTCGTGGGTGTCGAAAGCGTCTATGCCGCCGTCGTCCATGACGATGATGCGGTCAGCGTCCTGCACGGACACGATGCGCTGCGAGATGATGATCTTGGTCGTCTCCGGGATGTCCTCCGCAAAGCTCTTCCGGATGCGGGCCTCGGTCGCGGTGTCGACGGCGCTCGTGGAGTCGTCGAGGATGAGGACCTTCGGGTCTTTCAGCAGAGCGCGGGCGATGCACAGTCTCTGCTTCTGACCGCCGGACACGTTCGTACCGCCCTGCTCGATGTGCGTCTGATAGCCGTCCGGCATCTCCCGGATGAACTCATCGGCACAGGCGATCTGGCAGGCACGGATGCATTCTTCTTCCGTGGCGTCCTCCTTGCCCCAGCGAAGGTTCTCGATGAGGGTGCCGGAGAACAGTTCGTTTTTCTGTAAGACCACAGCCACTTTATCGCGCAGGGTCTGCAGGTCATATTCCTTGACGTTGTGGCCGCCGACGTAGACCGCGCCATAGGGCTTTTCCGCGCCCTCCGGGGTCGGGTCCGGGTCGTAGAGGCGGCTGATGAGACTGACGAGGGTCGACTTGCCGCAGCCGGTGCCGCCGATGATGCCGACGGTCTCGCCGGAGCGGATCTCGAGGTCGATGTCGTGGAGGTTCTCCTCCCCTTCCCCGTCTTTCTTGTAGGTGAAATGGACGTTGTCGAAGCGGATGCTGCCGTCCGGGACTTCGTAGAGCGGGTCCTCCGGGTCCACGATGTCGGGCTCCTCGGTCAGGACTTCGGTGATACGGTCGGCCGACGCGGCACTCATGGTCAGCATGATCAGTATGGCCGCGAGCATCATCAGGGAGAACATGGCGCTCATGACATAGCTGAAGAGCGAGGTCAGGGTACCGGTGGTCATCGTGCCTTCGACGATGAAGTGGGCGCCGAACCAGCCGATGCCGATCATGACGGCGTAGATCGCCAGCATCATGCCGGGCATCATGACGACCATACGTTTCTCCGCTCGGACGAACAGGTCGTACAGGTTGAAGGCGGCTTTCATGAATTTCTCGTCTTCGTAGTCTTCGCGGACGAAGGCCTTGACGACGCGGATGGCAGAGACGTTCTCCTGGACGCTCGCGTTGAGGTCATCGTACCGTTTGAAGACTTCCCGGAACAGGCGCATGACCTTCATGCCGAGGGTGGCGGCGATGACGGCGATGAGCACCAGGACGCCGAGGAACATCAGCGAGATCTGTTTGTTGATGATGAGGCACATCACCAGGCTGAAGATGAGCATCAGCGGCGCGCGGAACGCGATGCGCAGGATCATCTGGAACGCGTTCTGCACGTTCGTGACGTCCGTCGTCATGCGGGTGATGAGACCGGCCGTGCTGAACTTGTCGATGTTCGAGAAGGAGTAGGTCTGGATCTTCTCATACATCGCCTTTCTCAGGTTCCGGGCAAAGCCGGTGGAAGAGAGCGCGCCGAACCAGCCCGCCGCCACGCCGAACAGGAGGCTCAGGAACGCCATGCCGAGCATGGCCATGCCGTATTTGACGACATTGCCCATGTTGCCCGCGCTGATGCCCCGGTCGATGATCATGGCGGTCACATACGGGATGAGGACCTCCATGACGACTTCGAGGGCCGTGAAGAGCGGGGTAAGGATGGTCGCGGCCTTGTAGTGCCGGATCTCCCTCAGCATCGGTGTGTATTTCATGGCAGCACGCCCTTTCTAAAGGAATCGAGCCGGCTGAGTTCCAGCCGGCTGAACGTCAGTCTTTATGGTTATCGAGAGTTTCCGCGATGAAGTACCGCGGTCTCTGTTTGGTCTCGAGGTAGATCTTCCCGACATAGTCGCCGACGATGCCGAGGGAGATCAGGACGAGGCCGCCCACGGTCCAGAGGCTGGACTGGAGCAGTGCGGTGTCGTTCTCATGGTCGGACTTCGCGTACTTGTACAGGGCCCGGGGCAGGAATGCCGCGCCGCCCGCCGTCAGGACGAGACCGGAAGTCAGGATGAACTGGATGGGCCGGTCGGACAGCGAGGTGATGCCGTCGAGGGCAAAGGCCAGCATCTTTTTCAGCGGGTACTTGCTGACGCCGGCGAAGCGTTCGCCGCGCTCGTACTCCACGGTGCCGGTCTTGTAGCCGATCATCGGGACCATGCCCCGCAGGAACAGGTTGACCTCTTTGTACTCGGAGAGGGCTTCGAGGGCCCGTTTGCTCATGAGGCGGTAGTCCGCGTGGTTGAAGACCACTTCGGCACCCATGAGTTCCATGAACTTGTAGAACCCTTCCGCCGTGAAGCGTTTGAAGAAGGTGTCGGTGTCCCGCGCCGAACGCACGCCGTAGACGATGTCACAGCCTTCGAGGTACTGGTCCACCATGCCGTCGATCGCGTTGATGTCATCCTGCAGGTCCGCGTCCATGGAGATGGTGCAGTCGGAGAGGTCCTTTGCCGTCATGAGGCCGGCCAGAAGCGCATTCTGATGGCCCCGGTTCCGGGACAACCTGACGCCCGAGAAATGCTCGTCCGCCTCATGGTAAGAGCGGATCATCTCCCAGGTCCGGTCCTTCGAGCCGTCATCGACGAACATCACACGGCTGTCCGGAGACACCTTTCCCGCGGCGATGAGGTCCGAAAGCTTCACTTTCAGACGCTTCGAGGTCTCGGGAAGGACCTCCTCCTCGTTGTAGCAGGGGACGACGATATATAACACAGGGTTGTTCATGTTGATTGCCTCTTTATTACAGGAAATATTGTTCTGTCAAGTTGACCTGAATATGACGTCCGAACGGTGAACGTTCATCCGCCCAGGTAAGCCGCGAATGCCGCACTGCCTTCGGACAGGCAGTCGAAGCCGTGCGTCAGGGGCAGGAACACCGTCAGCAGCAGGACCGCCGCCAGGATACCGGTCTTCCACCAGTCGCCCTTCCCTTCTTTGCCGAAGTCTCTGTTCTGTACCTTTTCGGCGATCCACGACAGGCACTCGGAGAACCCGAGCACCGCCAGGGGCAGGAGCAGGACGAAGTACGAGATGGTGTACTGGCCTTTGGCCTCCCACACGCAGTGGAACACGAAACCGCCGAGGACGGTGATCTGCAGGAGCAGGCTTTCAAAGAAACCTTCCCGCTTCCGGCCGAAGATGAGGTACAGGACCGCACCGGCGTACGCCCAGAACTGCAGGACGTCGAGGAACTGAGCGAGGGCCGTGGAGCCCTTCGGGCTCAGGACGCGTGCCAGCCAGCCGGGCCGCTCGTTCTGGGTCTGCCGGACCTGTGAGGTCCAGAGACTCTGGAACAGCGGGTCCGCCCACTGGGACGCGTTCTTCCGCAGGAAGAAACGGCCCGCGTTGGAAGGCGTTTTCAGGTACGCAACGGAGTCCGAGATGCTCTGCTTCGCGAGTTCACTCTGCTTTGCCGCGTCGTACCCGCTCTCGATGTAGGATTCTTTGTTGAATTCGTTGTACCAGCCGTCACACTTGACGGGGTTCACCTGCAGGCCCATCGCCACGAAGGCCATGGTGGAGACACCGTTCGAGAGGTCTCCCCCGGTCCTGTGCTCGAGGGCTGCCGTCGTGCCCCAGGACTGGAGCGCGTACACGGCGATGACCAGGACCGCGAGCAGCGCGTTGCGGACCTGTTTTTCCCGCAGGGCCTCCGCCAGCGCGTGCAGGACGATGGCCACGAGGAAGATGAGGTAATTGTTCTTCACGGCCGAGGCCGCCACGATGAGCAGCACGGTCAGGACGAGGTCCCACACGTTGTGCTTTTCGAGGTACCGCAGTTCGAACCACATGGCGCCCAGCGCCAGCGCGAGGCCGAGCAGGTTTCCGTACTGGAACGACGTATAGAACAGGAGGGGCAGTGTGAAGAGCCCCGCCAGCATGGTCAGGAGTTTTTCAAAGGGGTCTGCCCCCAGTTTGCCGGCCAGGGCCGACAGGAGCAGCAGGGTGGCGATGTACGCCTCACCGTTCATCGCCTCAAAAACGACATAGTTCATGCCGCCGAAGAGTTTCGTCAGGAGCAGTTCCAGCAGAAGGAGTCCGGTCTGGTTCGGGTACATGCTGAGGTAGCCGCCGGCCTGGAAGTCCTCATAGTTCCCGACGTTCAGACGGTCCGCCGCCTGCATGACGTAGAGCTGGTCCTGTTCCGGGACGATCTGGTTCCCGTAGACCCAGAGGATGGCGAAGAGCGTACCGACGCCGAGGATGCCGACCTGCCATTTTGCGTAAAAGTCCGGTTCCTCGTTCACCCGCCGGATGAACGCCTGCACCTTCGAGGCCCGTCCCGCGAAGAACAGAGCCGCCGCGAAGAGCGCAAGGCAGAGGACGTTCCGCCAGGCCGCGTCGTACGTCAGGAAGACCTTCTCGGTCCAGTCCCCGATGAGGAACGTGGTCGAACTGCCGGAGAGCAGCAGAAGGACCAGCGCGACCACAAAAAACAGTCCGCTGATGAGCCCTTTGTACCCGGTCTCGAATGCTTTCACGAGAGGTCCTCCTTTCAAATTCTTTAACTGTCTTATTATAAATTCTTTTACCTTCTTAGGCAACCCATTCCCGGAAGCAAGATTTTCGGGGCTTTCGATCGGGTTCCGCAGAAAAGGTCCGTCTCGATTTTTGACAGCCGATCCGAACGCTTTTCTGCTCCCCTGTTGAATTTAGGTGGAAAGCCCCGGCCCCGGCCCCGGAAAACAGAAAAGGACCTCTTTCGAGGTCCTTTGGAAGTCTGTATTTACAGCTGATAGTCGGCGACGATGGCGTCGGCGAGGGCCTTCTTCATGGCCTCTTCGTCGAGCTTCTGGCCGATGATGACGAGACGGTTCACACGGTCGCCGTAGACGTCGTCCCAATCCTTCGCAAGGTCCGGGTACTCCGCGAAGGCTTCCTGACGGTCGCGCTCGGTGGCGGCGGCCAGCCAGATGCCGTCGGGCTGGATGGTGACCTGACGTCCGGCCTGTTCCAGGATGAAGGCATCGTTCGGGTTCTCGGAGAACCAGACATAACCCTTGGTCCGGATGACGTTGACCGGCCACTCCATGAAGACTCTCTGGAGTTTGTCCATGTCGAAGGGCTTGCGGTCTTCGAAGACGAAGGTCTGGATGTTGTACTCGTAGAGCTCGCCCTCACCGTGGTGGTGATGGTGGTGATGATGGCCGTGGCCATGGCCCTCTTCGTGATCATGGTCCTCGTGGTCATGGTCATGATGATGGTGCTCATGCTCCTCATGATCGTGGTCATGATGCTCGTCGTGGTCCTCGTCCTCGTTCTCGATGGCCTGGATCCAGCCGGCGGACATGGCGACTTCTTCATAGTTGAACCGGTCGGTGTCGAGGACTTCTTCCATCGGTACATCGCCGTATTCACAGCGGATGATCTTCGCTCTGGTCTGAAGAGCTCGAAGGACCGCTTCGATCTGCTGGAGTTCCGCCTCGGTGACGAGGTCGCACTTGTTCAGCATGATGGTGTCACAGAACTCGATCTGCTGGATGAGCAGAGAAGCGAGGTCTTCCTCGTCTTCCGGGACTTCCCGCAGGACTTCGCCGCAGCTGAACTCGTCTTTCAGACGGGCGGCATCGACGACGGCAACGATGTTGTCGACGTGGACGATCTCGGGCATGCCCTGACGCTTGGTGGCTTCGCTCATCATGGTGATGGTCTGGGCGATGGGCATCGGCTCGCAGATACCGGAGGCCTCGATGACGATGTAGTCATACTTGTTGGAGCAGGCCAGGTCGGAGAGCTGCTGGGCAAGGTCCTCGCTGAGGGTGCAGCAGATGCAGCCGTTGGTCAGCGGGATGAGGTCGCCGTCCTGCATGGTGACGCCGCCGCCGCTCTTTTCGATGAGGCGGGCGTCGATGTTGATCTCGCCGATGTCGTTGACGATGACGGCGATGCGGTGTCCGTTGGGCTGAGCCAGGACTTTATTCAGAAGTGTGGTCTTGCCGGCGCCGAGGTAACCCTCGACCAGGCAGACTTTACAAGGCGTGTATTCTGCGCTCATTTGGTTGCTTCCTTTCTGTACGTTACAATATGATTTCTTTAAAATCCCCACATTACAAGTCGATATTATAACGCATTGTGCACAATAAAACCACCCTGAATTTTTCAGGGTGGTTTTGTTTGTTTTATCGGACTTTTTTCACCTGTGGTTCCATGTCTGCCACTTTCGAGTGCGGGTTCCCGCAGCTCTTGCCGGCGGCATGGATGGAACAGGCGTCTGCGCTGACGCAGCTGTCACAGGCGGTGATCCCTTTCCGGCGGTCCAGGATCATCTTGCGGATGACGAGACCGACGACAACGACCAGGATGAGCAGGACCACGATGGTCCCGGCATTGGCACTGAGCCAGGTCATGGAGAACACCTTCTTTCGGTTCTCAGTATAACCGATTTACTTTGCTTTGGAAAGTTTGACCTCCTCGGTCAGCGTGGTGGCTTCCTTATAAGGCCGGAAGAGCTGGAAGCACATGAGGCCAAGGATCGCGATAGCCACGATGAGGCCGACGGGCTGAGCCGCACCGGAGAACGCCAGACCGAACTGATAGATCATCAGAGCGACGCAGTAAGCGAACACGCACTGATAGCCGATGGCGAACCAGGTCCACTTCGCATTGTTCATCTCTCTCTTGATGGCACCGATGGCTGCGAAGCAGGGAGCTGCCAGCAGGTTGAAGGCCAGGAAGGAGTAACCGGCGAGCGGAGTGAGGTTGGCGAAGTCCAGGACACCGAAGACACCGACGACTTCCTCTTTTGCCACAAGGCCCATGATGGTGGCGATGGTGGCGCGGATATCGTCAAAGCCGAGCGGAGCGAAGATCCACTTGATGGCGTTGGAGATCATGCCGAGGATGGAGTCCTCCAGTTCCATGTCGGGGTTGAAGCCGCCCTTACCAAATACGGAACCGACCCAGACGACGATGGACGCGATGAGGATGATGGTGCCGGCCTTCTTGATGAAGGACGAGCAGCGTTCCCACATGCTTCTGAGGATGGCACCGACGGTCGGCATATGGTAGGAAGGAAGTTCCATGACGAAGGGTGCCGGTTCGCCCGCGAAGGGCTGGGTCTTCTTCAGCATGATACCGGAGACGATGATCGCGGTGATGCCGAGGAAGTAGGCGGAGGGACCGACCCACCAGACACCGCCGAAGAGAGCAACGGCGATCATCGAGATGATGGGCAGTTTGGCGCCGCAGGGGATGAAGGTGGTCGTCATGATGGTCATACGACGGTCACGTTCGTTTTCGATGGTACGGGAGGCCATGACGCCGGGGACGCCGCAGCCGGTACCGATGAGGATCGGGATGAAGGATTTACCGGACAGTCCGAACTTGCGGAAGATCCGGTCGAGGATGAACGCGACTCGGGCCATGTAACCGCAGGACTCGAGGAACGCGAGGAAGATGAAGAGGACCATCATCTGGGGAACGAAGCCGAGAACGGCACCGACACCGCCGATGATACCGTCGAGTATGAGGCCTTTCAGCCAGTCTGCTGTGTGCAGGCTGTCGAGCCAGTTCTCGACAATGACCGGGATACCGGTGACCCAGACACCGTAGTTGGCCGGGTTCGGGACATCGTCGGATTCCAGGGCCGCGTCGACCGCGTCGCCGATATCGAAGCCCGCTTCTGCCATGGCGTCGCCGTAGCTGCTGAAGGCTTCATCGAAGTCGCCGAAGGAACCGTCTTCGATGGCTCCAAGGACATCTTCGGCACCGGTGACACCGGCGTCGACCGCGCCCTGAGCCGCCGCTTTGACCTCGTCGGTGAAGACGAAGTTCTGCGCGTACTCGTCCATGGCGTCGTTATAGGCAGAGGTCCCGATGTGGAACAGGTGCCAGCCGTCGCCGAACACGCCGTCGTTGGCCAGTCTGTAGCCCAGGTACCGACGGTGGTGACGGAGATGTAGTAAACGAGGAACATGACCGCGATGAAGATGGGAAGGCCGAGCCAGCGGTTGGTGACGACCTTGTCGATCTTGTCGGAAGTGGAGAGTTCCCCTTTGTTCTGCTTTTCATAGCTTCCGGAGATGAGTTCGCCGATCTTCATGTAGCGTTCGTTGGTGATGATGGACTCGGCATCGTCATCCTCTGCCGCTTCCACGCCGGCGATGATGTCATCGACAGACTTCTGGATGTTATCGGAGAGGTCCATGGAAGCGAGGACCTTGTCGTCCCGCTCGAAGAGTTTGATGGCATACCAGCGGCGCTGTGCCTCCGGGATGTCTGCGAGGGCGACTGCTTCGATCTTGCTGAGAGCCGTCTCGACATCGTCAGAGAAGGCCTGCGCCTTCGGAAGCATTTTCGCTTCAGCCACTTTGATGGCGGCTTCTGCGGCTTCCATGACGCCGGTGCCTTTCAGCGCGGAGATCTCGACGACAGGGGCGCCGAGGTCCTTCGCCAGCTTCTGGATGTCGATCTTGTCGCCGTTCTTTTCGACGATGTCCATCATGTTGATGGCGACGACCGTCGGGATGCCCAGCTCGACGACCTGGGTCGTGAGGTAGAGGTTTCTCTCGAGGTTCGTACCGTCGATGATGTTCAGGACCGCATCGGGGTTCTCACCGAGGAGGTAGTTTCTGGCAACGACCTCTTCGAGGGTATACGGAGAGAGGGAGTAGATGCCGGGAAGGTCCGTGATGGTGACTCCCTCATGGTTTTTGAGTTTACCTTCTTTTTTCTCGACCGTGACTCCGGGCCAGTTACCGACGTACTGGTTGGAGCCGGTGAGCGCGTTGAACAATGTGGTCTTGCCACAGTTCGGGTTGCCCGCCAGGGCAATGCGCATATCCATAGGATACGTCCTTTCTTCTCTAATCTTTCTGAAACCGTCTAAACGTTATTCCACTTCGATCTTTTCTGCATCTTCCTTGCGAAGAGACAGTTCGTATCCGCGGACCGTGACTTCAACAGGGTCTCCCAGCGGAGCGACTTTTCTGACGTGGACCTCGGCACCTTTGGTGATGCCCATGTCCATGATGCGGCGTTTGACCGCACCTTCGCCGTGCAGTTTTTTGACGACGACATCGCTGCCGATGGCTGCATCGCGCAGAGTTTTCATCTGTTTCACCCTCCCTTTCGGCTCAGACCATGATCTTCTGGGCCATTTCTTTGCTTATGGCGACTCTCGTCTCCTTGACGTTGACGATGAGGTTCCCATTGATGGTATTGATGACCTGTACAGTCCCGTCTGCCACGAAGCCCAGTTCTTCCAGGTGCTTCTTGACCGCAGGGGTCCCGCCGACACGCTGGATGGTGTAATCTTTTCCGGGGTCTGCAAAATTCAGCGGCATCATACAGAACACTCTCCTTTGAGTTAGTTGTTGCTAATCTGCAACAAGTTAGTTATTGCTAACCTTTGCCAGAGAACTAGTTTACTCGAAAAGTTAGCATAGGGCAACTATAGATTGTGAACAATTCATTTTTTTACATTATTGCCAAATGAGACTGATTAATTTACAATGATGTCTATAATAAACTCACAGGAACGGAGGTGTCGTCATGGAAGGTTCCGGACTGCCCGGTTCAACACTGACCGAGCGACGGCTCGAAATGCGGGACATCATGCGAAGAGTCGGCAAAATGGCCGTCCCCGCATTCATGTCCTCCCTCCTCGTCTATCTCATGAACCTGCTGAACTATGTCATCCTGGCAGCGTTCACCGACTACACGTCCATCGCCTCCTACGGCATCGTATCCTCCTACACGAACCTCTCGGCCGGCTTCTTCGTTCCCCTGTCCCTCGGGACCGGCTACCTGCTGGAACGGACCCGGAAGGAAAACGACCCTTACAAGACCCAGAACGTCATCAATTCCGTCTCGCTCTTCTCCCTCCTCATCGGCATCGGCATTGCCATCTTTGGATTTTTCATCGCCCCGGCCTATGTCTGGCAGGTCGTCACGCCGGAGGAGATCAAAGATGCCACCACGATGTTCCTGCGGTTCTTCTCCTTCACCTATGTCCCGATCCTCTACTTCAGCATCACGACCACGGTCCTCATCCATCTCGGGGAACGGACGGCGCCCATCATGGCAGAGGTCAGTGCGCTGGCGCTCCACGCGAGTTTTTCCTACATCTTCGTCGGTTTGTTCGACTGGGACATCCGCGGCATCGCCATCTCCGCCATCATCGCGCAGATCATCGGGTCTCTCATCAATACCCATCAGCTGGTCCAGCAGATGCGGAAATTCATGGCGCGGCCTCCGGTCCGGATCGACTGGTCGGTCATCCGGGAACTTGCGAAAGAGGAACGCACCGTCGTCTTCACTGCGGTGCTCGGCGGCGTGTTCGTCATCTTCCTTCAGTTCTTCATCGATGAACTGGGCGTTAGGACCATTGCCGGTTTCGCACTCTTTTTCCTGTTCCAGGACCTTCTGTTCATCCCCATCCACGCGCTCCGCACCCCGGCCAGGACCCTGTCCGCCGAGTACTATGAGCAGGGCGGGAACAACAGTCTCCTCCAGGTCATCAATCCGATGATCATCCTGTCGATCCTCTACAGCATCCTGCTCATCCCGGTCACCCGGCTCATCGGCCCGCCGATCTTCATGCTGTTCTCCCACGACCCGGAGGTCACGACCGTCGCCATGCGACTCGTGAATCTGGTCGCCGGTTACTACATTTTCTACGCGGTCTCCACCCTCCTCACCTCCAGCCTCGAAGGCCTTGGAAAGAAGACACTGACCATGGGCATCAACATCGGGTTCAACTACTTCTCCCGGTTCCTGGTCCTGATCTTCGCGGCCATGCTCATCCAGGGCGACGAGAGTATCGCCATCTGCTATCCGGTCTCCTGGGCCCTCTGTACGGCAGCCCTTGGCGTCTACTACTTCGCGACCTACTCGAAGTCACGCAAATACTCGATCTGACAAAAAATACGCCGAACGCACTCCGCTTTGGAATGTGTTCGGCGTTTTCTTATGTGTTTCGGGTCTCGGGTCAGCGCAGGATGTCGCTCTTCATGAAGCCGTCCGGCGTGCTGATGTAGATGTGTTCGAGGCCCTCTTCGGTCTCGTCTTCGTAGTCGTAGTAGAGGATCATGTCGTGGAAGGTCATCAGGTTCCTGCAGTCCTCGTCACGGGTGACGCGCTTCGGCGTGCCGCCGCTCTTCGAGATGCTGTAGATCTGCCCGTTGTGCTCATCCGAGACATAGTAGACCTTGTTGCCGATGCCCACGAGAGCAGTGCCTTCGCGAACGGTGGCAAGTTCGGTGGTCTTCCCGTCTTTCAGGGACACGCGGATGAGGTTCCATGCGGTCGCGGGCTCTTCATCCTCCTCTTCGGCGACGGTCGTCTCCTCGGAGGTCTCGCTGTCCTCTGCCGCTTTAGTGGTCTCTTCGTCCGTGGTCTCATCCTCTTCGTCCGCGGGCTCCGGTTCCACATCCCGTTCGGCGATGTAATAACCATTCCCCTTACTGCCGAGGAAGAAACTGGAGACGGCCTCCTCCGTGACGCGGGTGTCGGCCTCCGTCATGAGGCTGTAGGCGTGCTCGGTGTTGTCGTCTTCGGTGTCGCAGTAATAGACTTTATCCCCCACGACGTACGCGTCCTTCATCTTCTTGCCGGTGATCTTCACGACGTTCTCACCGTCGAAGTCGCAGCAGTAAAGGCCGCTTTTTGTGGTGTAGTACAGGGTTTCGTTGACGATCTGGAGCGACTGGAGACTGCCTTCCACCAGCGTGGTGACGGCCTCTTCGGGGTCCTTCTCCTTCGTGTCGACGGCGACGAGGCGGTCAGACAGGCAGGCGTAGACCGTCTTGTCCCACTCATGGACGTAGCGAGGATGCGCGCCCTCGACCAGCATGAGCGCCGACGAGCTGTCGGTGTTCTTCGACAGGAAGCCGTCATCGGCCGAACCGATGTAGCCGTAGCCGAAGATCTTCTTGTCGTCGATGAAGAAGCTCGCGCCATTGTTCGCGTTGCCCCAGGCTTCCTGGACCGTTTCATAGTCGATGTCGACATATTTGCCGGACAGGTTCTTGTTCACGAGGAACACTCCGAAGGCGTCCATGCCGCCCTGTTTGTCGGTGTCCATGTAACCGGCGACGACGCCGATCTTCCGGTCGTCCGAGTACCAGGTGACCGTGTTGCCCGCCTCTTCCAGCGTGCCGCTTTTCTCAAAGCCGCGGGCTTTGAGTTCCTTCGTCCAGATCTTCAGAGCATCGGCCGGTATATCGCCAAGCTCATAGACGAACACGGACTCCGGGTCGACGCTCAGACGCGCGGCCGCAGCGGAGGACAGTCCTTCCACGCGCTTGGCTCCGGCGATGTTCCCGAGGTCGGGGATGTTGCTGTAGCCCTCGTAAGAGGCGATCGTGGGAGCCTCGTCCTCGGATGCCGGCTGGCAGGCGGTCAGAAGCAGGGCGGCCGACATGAGGACGGCCAATATGAAAATGAAGTAACGTTTCATAGCAGTAGTACTCTCCTTCGTTTTTATCATAGTAACCTGTTTCCGCTTTTGCAATAGATAAATTTTTAATGATTTTTCCATATTCTAAATGGGCGGAAATTATGGTATAGTATTGCAGAAAAAATAATAAGAGGAACTGGAGGGCTCTTTATGCCGCAAAGAACAGACATCCATAAAGTACTCATCATCGGGTCCGGTCCCATCATCATCGGACAGGCCTGCGAGTTCGACTATTCCGGAACTCAGGCGTGTAAAGCGCTGCGGAGCCTCGGGTACGAGATCGTTCTCGTCAACTCGAACCCCGCGACCATCATGACCGACCCTGAAATGGCTGACGTCACCTACATCGAACCGCTCAACGTCGATCGTCTCGAGCAGATCATCGCGAAGGAGCGCCCGGACGCCCTGCTGCCGAACCTCGGCGGTCAGTCCGGTCTGAACCTTGCCTCCGAGCTGTACAAAGAGGGCATCCTCGACAAGTACGGCGTCAAGGTCATCGGTGTCCAGGTCGATGCCATCGAGCGCGGTGAGGACCGTGTCGAATTCAAGAAGACCATGCAGTCTCTCGGCATCGAGATGGCCCGCTCCGAGATCTCCTATTCCGTCGAGGAAGCGCTGGAGATCGCCGACAGGCTGGGTTACCCCGTCGTCCTGCGTCCCGCTTACACCATGGGCGGTGAAGGCGGCGGCCTCGTCTACAACAAGGAAGAACTGAAAGTCGTCTGCGCCCGCGGCCTCCAGGCCTCTCTCGTCCATCAGGTCCTCGTCGAAGAGTGTGTCACCGGCTGGGAAGAGCTCGAGCTCGAAGTCGTCCGCGACAAGGACAACAACATGATCACGGTCTGCTTCATCGAGAACGTCGACCCCATGGGCGTCCACACCGGCGACTCCTTCTGCACGGCTCCCATGCTGACCATCTCGCAGGACGTCATGGATCGCCTCCAGGAACAGGCATACAAGATCGTCGAGCACATCGGCGTCATCGGCGGCACGAACGTCCAGTTCGCCCACGACCCGGTTTCCGACCGCATCATCGTCATCGAGATCAACCCCCGTACCTCCCGCTCCTCCGCCCTTGCTTCCAAGGCCACCGGTTTCCCGATCGCCCTGGTCTCCGCGAAGCTGGCCACCGGCCTCACCCTGGCCGAGCTGCCGGACAGCAAGTACGGCACCCTCGACAAGTACGTCCCGGACGGGGACTACGTCGTCGTCAAGTTTGCCCGCTGGGCCTTTGAAAAGTTCAAGGGCGTCGAAGACAAGCTCGGCACTCAGATGAGAGCCGTCGGCGAAGTCATGAGCATCGGAAAGACTTACAAGGAAGCCTTCCAGAAAGCCATCCGTTCCCTCGAAAAGGGCCGTTACGGTCTCGGCTTCGTTTCCAACTTCAACGAACTCTCCAAAGAGGAGCTTCTGAAGAAGCTCGTCTCCCCCTCCTCCGAGCGCCACTTCATCATGTATGAAGCCCTCCGCAAAGGCGCCACCGTCAACGAGATCCACGAACTGACCAAAGTCAAGAAGTACTTCATCGAGCAGATGAAGGAACTCGTCGAAGAAGAAGAGGAACTCCTCAAGCACAAAGGCTCTGTCCCGGCAGACGACCTCATCCTCCAGGCGAGGAAAGACGGTTTCTCCGACAAATACCTGTCCGAGATCCTCGACGTCACCGAGGACGAGATCTGGAACGCGCACACCAAGCTCGAACTCAACGAGACCTGGGACGCGGTCCACGTCAGCGGCACCGAAGACAGCGCTTACTACTATTCCACCTACCACAACGTGGACAACAACCCCATCTCCGAAGAGAAGCCGAAGGTCATGATCCTCGGCGGCGGCCCGAACCGTATCGGCCAGGGCATCGAATTCGACTACTGCTGCGTCCATGCCGCTCAGTCCCTCAAGAAACTCGGCTTCGAGACCATCATCGTCAACTGCAACCCCGAGACCGTCTCCACCGACTACGACACGTCCGACAAGCTCTACTTCGAGCCCCTGACCCTGGAAGACGTCCTCAGCATCTACTACAAAGAGAAACCCGTCGGCGTCATCGCACAGTTCGGCGGCCAGACGCCTCTGAACCTTGCGGCAGACCTCGAGAAGAACGGTGTCAAGATCCTCGGCACCTCTCCCGAAGTCATCGACCTCGCAGAGGACCGCGACCAGTTCCGCGCCATGATGGACAAACTCGGCATCCCGATGCCGGAAGCCGGCATGGCCACCACTGTCGAAGAGGCAGTGTCCATCGCCAACGAGATCGGCTATCCCGTCATGGTCCGCCCGTCCTACGTCCTCGGCGGCCGCGGCATGGAAGTCGTTTACGATGACGACGCCATGGCAGAGTACATGAAGGCGGCTGTCGGTGTCACTCCCGACCGTCCGATCCTCATCGACCGGTTCCTGAACCACGCCCTCGAGTGTGAGGCCGACGCCATCGCGGACGGCACCCACGCCTATGTCCCGGCGGTCATGGAACACATCGAGCTCGCGGGCATCCATTCCGGTGACTCCGCCTGCATCCTGCCCTCCAAGCACATCCCGGAGGACGCGCTCGAAACCATCAAAGACTACACCAGAAAGATCGCCGAAGAGATGCACGTCGTCGGCCTCATGAACATGCAGTACGCCATCGAGAACGGCGTCGTCTATGTCCTCGAAGCCAACCCCCGTGCCTCCCGTACGGTCCCGCTGGTCTCCAAGGTCTGCGGCATCTCCATGGTGCCCATCGCCACCGACATCATCACTGCCGAACTGACCGGCCGTGAATCGCCCGTTGCCAAACTCGGCGAGCGCGACATCCCGTACTACGGCGTCAAGGAAGCGGTCTTCCCCTTCAAGATGTTCCAGGAAGTCGACCCGGTCCTCGGTCCGGAAATGCGGTCCACCGGCGAAGTCCTCGGCATCTCCCGGACGCCGGGCGGCGCGTTCTTCAAAGCTGAGGAAGGCGCATCCGCCACCCTGCCCCTCGAAGGCACGGTCCTCATCTCCGTCAACCGCAAGGACAAGGACGAGATCGTCGAAGTCGCGAAGCTCTTCAAAGAGGCCGGCTTCAAGATTGTTGCCACCGGCACCACCTGCGACACCATCAACGCCGCGGGCATCGAGGCTGAGAAAGTCCTGAAGCTCTACGAGGGCCGTCCGAACATCCTCGACCTCATGACGAACGGCGACATCGACCTCATCGTCAACTCCCCCGCCGGCAAAGAGTCCGTCCACGACGACTCCTACCTGCGGAAGGCAGCCATCAAGAACCGCATCCCGTACATCACGACGGTCGCGGCCGCCCGTGCTGCCGCCGAAGGCATCGCCTACGTCAAGGAAGACGGCAAGGGCAACGTCCGCTCCCTCCAGGAGTGGCACTCCATGATCAAGGAGAAATAAAGCTCCCTGACTCAAATGCGAAGCACTCAGCTGACCAGGCTGAATTCCAGCGAACCACGCTGAGTTCCAGCGAAACTAACACAAAACCTCCCGAAACCACCTTCGGGAGGTTTTTTCTGTGCTTCAGTTCGAGCAACGACCCAGCCCGGATCCCACAACTCCGAATTTGTGGAGCAATAATTCCGGGGAAGGGGAAGCCATGCACAGCACTAGCTTCGCGTCGAAGAGCGTAGGAGAAAGCCACCTTCCCCTTGTGGCCCAGTTTTCCAGGCCCATGCACAGCAGTCCCCGGACCCCTACCCCTTCCGGCTTTCTCGCTGGCCAGAGAAACAGCGGTTTGGTGCAAATGACCTACGTATTCTTGGGTTTCCTCATTTGCGTAGGTCGTCAGAAGCCGATATTCACGGCAATCGAGCAGATTTAACCTACGCAATTCTCTGTTGGCAAATTGCGTAGGTTTTTTTGTGGCCCGGACCTGGGATTTTATCATATTCAACCTACGTATTTCCCGATGAGCTTTTTGCGTAGGTTATTTTTGATTTCGCCAGCAAAAATCTTGCTGATTTCAACCTACGCAAATCTCTATCTCTGCATTTGCGTAGGTTGAATCCAGACTGCGACAGTGAAAGTGCTGAAAATCCGACCTACGCAATTTT
>JAFTZU010000006.1 GCA_017461005.1 Clostridia bacterium | reverse complement strand
CTGCGGCAGCAGCTCGGTGTGGTTTTCGCGGCGGAGCAGAGCGAAAAGCACGTCGATTCCCCTCATCTCCACCACTAAAAAAGGACGCCTTTTGGCGTCCTTTTTCTTTTTTGCAACCAAACGCAACGTAAATCGCCAAAACATGTTATCTTTGGTTGGTTGTCCGATACGCAACCAAACTTTACAATATTCATAGAAATCACACGAATGCGCCGGCATTCGGAGAAGAGGTGTGCTATGAATATCGTTGAACTGTCGGGAGTCTGCAAGACCTATCCGGCGTTTCGGCTCGACCACGTGTCGTTCTCGCTCGAAGCGGGGAAGATCACCGGCTTCATCGGCCGGAACGGCGCCGGGAAGACCACGACCATCAAGTCTATGCTGAATCTGGTGCATCCGGACAGCGGGGAGATCTCGTACTTCGGTTTGCCGTTTTCGGACCACGAGATGGAGATCAAGCAGCGGATCGGTTATTCCACCGGAACGGTGAGCTGGTACCCGAGGAAGCCCATCCGGGAGATCGTCTCCGTCACGAAGGCGTTCTACCCGAGCTGGGATGAGGAGGCTTATCGGAACTATCTGGAGCTGTTCGGGCTGGACGAATCGAAAAAGCCAATCGAACTGTCGGAGGGCATGAAGGTGAAGTTCAACCTCCTGCTGGCTCTGTCGCACCGTGCCGAGGTGCTCATCCTGGACGAGCCCACCAGCGGGCTGGACCCGTTTTCCAGAGACGAACTGCTCGAGCTCTTCATGACGCTGAAGGAACACGGCGTGACCATCCTGTTCTCCACCCACATCACGTCTGACATCGAAAAATGCGCAGACGATCTCGTATACATCAGCAACGGGACCATACAGGCCGCCTGCTCGAAACAGGAGTTCCTGGAGCAGTACAGCGAGCCGGGAGAGACGCTGGAAGAGATCTTCCTGAGACTGGAAAAGGAGGCGAGGGCATGAACGCGCTGCTGAAAAAAGAAATGCGCCTGAGCGCGCTTCTGCTGACCTATCTGTTTATTGGCTTTGGGGTCATGACACTGGTTCCCGGTTACCCGATCCTGTGCGGCGCCTTCTTCATCACGCTGGGCATCTTCCAGAGTTTTCAGAGTGCCCGGGAAGCCAATGATATCGTCTTCTCAGCGCTGCTCCCCATCGCGAAGCGCGACGTCGTCAAAGGGAAGTATCAGTTTACGGCGTTTATCGAGCTTGTGGGCTTTGCTGTCATGGCGGTCCTCACACTGGTCCGTATGACCGTGCTGGCGGATGCCGTCATCTACCGGCAGAACGCTCTCATGAACGCGAACCTCTTCTTTCTCGGTTGCGTGCTTCTGATCTTCGGGCTGTTCAACGCCATCTTCCTCGGCGGGTTCCTGAAGACGGCATACAAACTGGGGAAATACTTCGTGATCTTTATCGCCGTTTGTTTTGTGGTCATCTTCCTCGCGGAGGCCGCACACCACGTGCCCGGCCTCGGCGCGCTGAATGCCTTCGGGTTCGACCACATCGGCCTGCAGTTCCTGACGCTCCTCGCCGGAGCCGCCGCCTTTGTCGCCCTGACGTTCCTGTCGTATAATAAAGCATGCAAGGACTTTGAACGGATCGACTTATAGGAGGCAACGGCCATGTTGAAAGAAAACCTGCGGATCCTGCGCAATTTGAACGGCTATTCACAGGAGCAGATCGCCGAAAAGATCGAGATCTCCCGCCAGGCCTACGCGAAGTGGGAGAACGGCCAGACCACGCCCGACCTCGAGAAGGCGGCGCGGCTCGCGGAGGTCTACGGCGTCACGATCGACAGCCTTCTGAAGACCGAGACCTTGGAAGGCGTCGGGACCGTCCCGCCAGCACCTGCCGGCAAGAATATCTGGGGCTCCGTCACGCTGGGCGACCGGGGACAGATCGTCATCCCGAAGGCGGCCCGGGACCATCTGGGGTTGCAGGGCGGCGACCGGCTCATCGTGGCCAGCGACGAACACGGGGTCGCTCTCATCCGCGCGGACTTTTTCGAGGAAAAGATGCGGGACCTCATGGCACGTCTGTCCTCGGTCCCCGAGGAATGAGACGTCCCGTTACCATCACCAACAAAGAAAAGCGAGCTCTTTCGAGCTCGCTTTTGTTTTTGTGGTTCGGTCACCCCAGTTTGTCTCCGATGGAGGTGTCGTTTAAGAACGTGTTCACGTTGTAGAGCCAGAGGAGGTCGGTGACGCCTTCTTTGGCAATGGTGTCCGGCAGGTTGTCGTTGTAGTACCGGGGGTCGACGAGGACGATGGTCTTGAAGTAGGGCGTCAGCATCGGGATGACGCAGTTGGCGTAGGAGTCCTTCAGGACGAGCAGGACCCGTTCGGATGCGGCGCCGGTATCGATGCGCACTTCCGCGAAGTTGCCGCCGAAGAACACGTCGTACTGGCTTTTCTCCTTCAGCTTCGAGGCGTCGAAGAGGGTGGACGTCTTTTTGTCCTCGTTCACGTACGTGACGACGAGCTTCTGCTCCTTCTCCGGCACCGTGATCGAGATGGTGTCACTCGCCTGGAAGATGCCGGAGGTGGAAGCCATCGTGCCCTGGAACGAGTTCGTCACGGGCATGGTCTTGTAAGAGACGGCGTCCGGGACGAGGCCCATCGCCAGCGCGATCTCCCGGAAGGCCACTTCCGCGGCAGTCGCGGTCCAGTGGTGGTCCGTCCGGTAGTAGAGGAGTGTCGGGTCGGACACCGCTTTCAGCGGCGTGACCAGGTCGACGCACTGCACGTGGGGCAGGTTCTTGTAGACAGCCTCGATCTGTTTCGTCTGGTTCGTCACCGGCGCGCCCGTCGGCAGGTAGTTTTTCAAAAGCTCTGTGGCGTTCGGCGCGAGGGCCATGTACGACCGGATGTCGCCGCTCTTCGCTGTCACGAGGTTCATGGTGTTCAGGGTCCGCGTCATGCGGGCGTCGTCCCACGTGGAAGGTTTCTCGAACAGGAAGTGGTCCTTCCCGATATACACGCCGTTCACCTCGCGTTTCCCGACGAACCGGTCGATGCCGGCGCGGGTGCGCACGAGGAAGTCCCGGCCAAGGAACTGGTCGGACAGGTAGGACTCCGTGTCCTCCATGAACTTGCCGCTCGTGATGGATGAGAGGCTCAGTGCCGGACGCCCGGCCAGGTACCGGTTCTCGTTCGCGCTATACGTCCGGTCCTTCGCGATGAGCGAGCCGACCGCCAGCAGGACCGCCAGCAACGTCACGACGGCCGCGGCGCGGAAGGTCCAGAGCCGGTCTTCCCGCCGAAGCGCTTTGCTATTCTGTTTTTGGCGTTGTTTCTCAGCCATGGTCAGAACTCCTTGTCTGGGTGGATCGCGAACTTAGAAGCGGAAATAGAGGAACGGGTTGTAGGTCTCACTGACCATGAAGACCACACAGAGGGCGAACAGCAGGGGGTAGGCGATGAACTTCGCCCGGCTCACCCACTTCGGGTCGACACGGTCGAGAAGGTGGCGATACGCGGGTGTCGCGCAGAATGCGCCGAGCACCAGTACCGCGAGGTTCGTCGACAGGAGGTACGCGCCGTTTCCGTCGGTCCAGCCGGCCGCGCCGCCGAACATGGCTTTGAAGTACAGGAGCGCGCCGGTAAGGTCGGGGGCCGAGAAGAGCACCCAGCCGAACATGACGAGGACCAGCGTGATGAGCCAGCGGACGGGGGTCGGGATGCGGGTCAGTAGATCGCCCAAAACATACTTTTCAACGATGAGCAGCACGCCGTAGAACACGCCCCAGAGGACGAAGTTCCAGGCCGCGCCGTGCCAGAGGCCGGTCAGCAGCCAGACGACTGCGAGGTTGAAGATGACCCGGGGCGTCCTGCGGCGGTTGCCGCCGAGGGGGATGTACACATAGTCCCGGAACCAGGAGGACAGGGAGATGTGCCACCGGCGCCAGAAGTCGGTGATGGAGGTGGCGATGTACGGGTACCGGAAGTTCTCGTTGAACCGGAAGCCGAACATCTGGCCAAGGCCGATGGCCATGTCCGAGTACCCGGAGAAGTCGAAGTAGATCTGCAACGTGTAGCAGGCGATGCCGGTCCAGGCGGTCAGCGCGCTGAGGGAGCCGACGTCCATGCCCTGGATGCCCGAGTAGACAGCACCGAGGGTGTTCGCGAGCATCAGCTTTTTGGCAAGGCCGACGACGAATCGCGCCATGCCGCGGGAGTACTGGTAGAGGCTCTCCTTCCGCCCGACCAGCTGCTCTTCGATCTCCTTGTACTTGACGATGGGGCCCGCGATGAGCTGCGGGAACAGGGAAATGTACAGAGCGAAGGACACGAGGTTCTTCTGGACCCGGATCTTTCCGGTGTACAGGTCGATGATGTAGGAGAGGATCTGGAACGTGTAGAATGAGATGCCGATGGGCAGCGGCAGTTCCAGGGCCGGGATGTGCGCCCCGAACAGGCCGTTGATGTTATCCACCACGAAGTCCGCGTACTTGAAGAAGCCGAGGACCGCGAGGTTGTAGATGACGTCGACGACGAACTGGAACTTCGCAAGGCCGGTGCGGCCGTCCTCCAGGGCGTTGTCGATGACCCGCCCTGCCGCGAAGTTGAACAAAATGCTCAGGAGCATCAGGACGATATACACCGGCTCGCCCCATGCGTAGAACACGAGGCTGGCCAGGAGCAATATGCAGTTTTTGACCGTGACGTTCTTCGTGAGCGCCACGCCGACCCCGTAGTAGAGGAGCAGCGTGAGCGGCAGGAACGCCATCAGGAAGGTCGAGGAACTGAATACCATGGTGTACCGTCCTTAATATCTTTTACAGTGCTTTCCGGAACGCGTCATAGAGCGCGTCCGCGTTCGTCGCGGTGCAGTAGAAGAGCGTGTTGCCGCTCACTTCGAGGATGCTGTCCTCGAGGAGCGCGTACTGCTCCGGCGCGTAGTTCTTGTACAGGTTTTTCTGGTTGGCGATATACGTCTCCACCGCCGTACGGAACTCCTCCGCGTCTTCGGCGTCCTTCAGTTTGACGACGAGCAGTTCGGAGACGTCCATGATGTCGGTGTTCTCGTAGTAGACGAGGCCGTCCGTTTTGGAGAGGTCGAAGCCGAAGGCTTTCGCCGCGTCGGCGTTGGTCTTCTTGTCCATCTGGCCCTCTTCGAGGAGTTTTACGACAGGGGCCGCTACATCGCCCACGGGTTTGTCCGTGCCGCCGGAGCGGGACAGGACCAGGAACGTGATGAAGGCGATGAGGGCTGCCACACACAGGACCTCGAGGACCGGGTACAGTTTACGGCTCATCGGTGCACCTCCGTGTAGAGGAATGGCAGGTACTGCTCGGTGTAGAACTTATACTTCGGGTGGACCCCGTCGGGGTCGTAGTAGTTTTCGGTGAAGGAGGCGAAGAACGGGTCGTAGTCGATGTACGTGACGCCGACTTCCTTGCACATCTCCCGCATGAGTTTGTTGTAGTCCGGGATGTACTTCGTGAGGGGTTCCCGCTTGTTGGCCTGCGCGGTGACGGGCCAGATGCTGTCGACGAAGATCTTCGTGTTCGGCAACCGCTGCTTCAGGGTCTCGAGACACTGCTTGTAATCCCGAATGAAGTACGGCGCGCGGTCCATGTGGTCGAGGTCGTTCTCGCCGTAGTGGAGGACGAGGTACTGCGGGTTGCGGGCGACGATGGTGCCCATATTCTTTTCGAGGTGTTCCGTGCCGACACTGACTTCCGCGATGACCTGGGACTTGTCGAGGATGCTGTATTCCGTGAGCGCCTTCATGAGGCTGTCCCCGCAGATGAGGGTGTCCCGGAACGCGGCGCGGAAGTTGCCGTCCCGGATGGCGCTGGTCGTCTGCACGGCGGCGGTGGTCGCCTGCTGCGAGCGGATCGCGTTCTCGTTCTCCGCGACGTCCGCCTTCTCCTGGGCCTGCAGGTAGGCAAGGCCCGGCTTCGTGTCCACGTCGTCCGGCGCCCGGCTCGACATGGTGGTGACCATGCGGAACACGAGGAGCCCGAAGACCACGAGGACGGCCAGGGCAGCGGCAAGGAGGGCCGCGATGGATGTCTTCTTCATAGGAAAAATACCTCGGTGATCATAAGATAGTTAGGATAAGTACAACAGACATTATATTACTAAGGAGCGAAAAAACAAGTGAAGCGCGGTCTATTTTACAGAAAGATGATGTCGGAAAAACAAAAACTCCCTGACGGATGTCAGGGAGTCATGGTTCGGAGTCCGGTGCGATCTCCGGGTCAGCCTTTGATGATGCCGGCCATTTTGAGCGGTGCCAGCGGGTCATGCTTGAACTCCGCATTGCCGCGGGTGGAACCGCCGTCCGCAAGGACATCGACCGCTGCGAGGTAACCGTTGCGCGGGTCGGCGCAGGTGGCGATGCAGTAACCGAGCTCGTCGGCTTCGCCCATACGCTCTTCGCAGGCTTTCTTGATGAGGTCGCCGCCGTGTTCGACTTCGGCGTTGCCCATGGCGGTGGCGATGAGGCCGGGGGAGACGGAAACGACGCGGATGCCGCGGGGGCCAAGGTCGAACGCGGACTTCGCCGCATACCAGGTGACGAAGTTCTTCGAGAAGCTGTAGGCCATGCCGGCGGACATGTAGTCGTCGGAGATCTTTCCGGCGAGCTTCATGAAGAAGTTCACGAACTTGTCTTCGTCCTTGTCGGCCCACTTGTAAGCGAACTTCACGGCCTTGGTCATGAAGCCGGGCAGAGCGTAGGCGGAGTTGGAGGCGACGTCACAGATGACGGAACCCTTGTCCATGTATTTCTGGAATTCTTCGTTGACATAGACGGTGCCCATCGCGTTGATGCGGAAGAGTTTTTCGGCATTCGTCATGGACGGAGACATGCCGGCGCAGTTGATGACCTGCTTGATGACGCCCTGCTCGGACGCGAACTTCGCGAGTTCGGCGACGCTGGCTCTGCTCGAGGTGTCACAGGTCTTGTAGATGGCCTCGACGCCTTCTTTTTTCAGCTCTTCACAGGCCGCGGCGAGCTTGCTCTCGGTACGGCCGGAGATGATGACGAGT
This sequence comes from Clostridia bacterium, assembly GCA_017461005.1. Lineage (GTDB taxonomy): Bacteria > Bacillota > Clostridia > Oscillospirales > Acutalibacteraceae > RUG420. The sequence goes on along the minus strand of JAFTZU010000006.1, from coordinate 20,991 downwards.
CTGTCTTTGATGTACTTCGCCGTGGCAAGGCCCATGCCGGAGCCGCCGCCGGTGATGACACATACTTCTTTCATGGTTGGTTCTCCTTTCGAACGTGGGCTCTGTGCCCGGGTAACATGATTTGTCACTCTCTATTATAGAGTATCGTCAAAGAATTAACATCCGCAATTATGAGTATTTTCCCTCATCAATTTGGTCACTTTGTAGGGGCACAAAAAAGCCCCTGCCACCGGAGTGACAGGAGCTCTGAAAAGCGATTTGGTTACATCTTGTAGGAGCCGTAGAAGCCGAGGGCCGCGAGGGCGACACCGAGGATGTACTCCCAGACCGGGGTGCCGGCCAGAACGGTGGCGGCGGAGGCCCAGGCACCGTCGAGCATGAAGAAGTTCTGCAGGACGATGATGATGGCGGAGGCCAGGACGAAGCCGATGATGCCCCAGTAGGACTGGATCTCGTACTTCTTGAGGAGCATCTCGATCAGCTTGGCGACGGCCCAGATGCCGACGGCGGTACCGATGAGGAACGCGAGGGCGATGAGCGCGTCGTTGCCGCGGGTCGTGGAGTCGGAAGCGGTCAGGTGACCGATGGCGCCGTAGATGGGGGTGTAGTAGCCGAACGTCATGAGGAGCGCGGAACCGGAGACACCGGGGATGATCATGGTGGCGGAGCCGATGGCGCCCATGAAGATGACGGTGAGGAACTTGATCGGGCCCATGTGGCTGAGGTTCGCGTTGCCGCCCTGTCCGAGGAACAGCATGCCGATGACGATCGCGAAGGTGATGAGGCAGATGACCACATACAGCGGCTTGACCGGGTCTTTCTTGACGCGGGCGATGAGCATGGGCATGCCGCCGAGGACCGCGCCGACGAACAGCATGATGGTCGCGAATGTGTAAGCGTCCAGACAGTAGGTGATGACCTTGCTCATCGAGAGGATGGCAACGCCGACACCGACGAGGACGGGGAGGAGCGTGAGAACGCTCTTCTTGAACTGTTTGAAGATGTTCGAGATGGAACCGATGACCTTCTCGTAGATGCCGAGGACCAGCATCAGGGTGCCGCCGGAGACGCCGGGGATGACGTTCGCGGTACCGACGATGAAGCCCTTCACGATGTCGAGGAGCCAGTCGAGGCCTTTGTTCTTCGGAGCCTTGACAGCAGCTTCTTCGACGGGAGCTGTGGTTTTTTCGCTCATTTGGATTCATTTCCTTTCAATGTTGTCTGTGAGCGGTAAATCGCCCACGAAAGCTTACTCCGAAATTATAACACTTTGAGGAAAATTGTAAATGCCACACTGACAGTTCCGCTCAATTGTATTCTGCCCCTGTTCGTGCTATAATGCACGGCAGTATTATTGTTTACAGAAAGGAGCATGGCGATGGACCTCGTGCTCGGCAGTACCGTCGAAGTGAAAAAGCCGCACCCCTGCGGCGGAAAAGAGTTCACCCTCACCCGCGTCGGCATGGACGTCAAGCTGAAATGCGCGACCTGCGGCAGAGAAGTCATGCTCCCGAGAAAGAAAGCGGAAAAGGCCATCAAAAAGGTCCTGACCGTACCGGAGGAGGCGAATCCCGGTGTTTGAGAACCTGGCCGGTGTCGAAGGGCGTTTCCTGGAGCTCGAACAGCAGCTCGCGGACCCCGACGTCGTCTCCGACATCAAACAGTACACAGCGCTCCTGAAGGAGCATAAGAACATGACGCCCATCGTCGAGACGTACCGCGTCTACAAAAAGGCGGAGGAAGACCTCGACGAGGCGAAGGCCATCCTCGAGGACTCCGGCTCGGACCGGGAGTTCCGGGAACTCGCCCAGGAGGAACTGTCCGCCGCGAAGGAGACGATGGAAGAGACCGCGGAGAAGCTCAAAGTCCTGCTGCTGCCCCGGGACCCGAACGACGACAAGAACGTCATCGTCGAGATTCGAAGCGGCGCCGGCGGGGAAGAGGCAGCCCTGTTCGCGGGTTCGCTCCTGCGCATGTACACCATGTACGCGGAGACCCACGGCTTCAAAACGGAGATTTTAAGCTCCAACCCCACGGAACTCGGCGGGTACAAGGAAGTGTCCTTCGAGATCACGGGGGACGGCGCCTACTCGCGCTTCAAGTTCGAGTCCGGTGTGCACCGCGTGCAGCGGGTGCCCGAGACCGAGAGCCAGGGGCGCATCCAGACGTCCACCGCCACCGTCGCGGTCCTGCCGGAAGCGGACGAAGTGGAGTTCGAGATCAACCAGAGCGAACTCAAGATCGACACGTTCCGCTCGAGCGGCGCCGGCGGTCAGCACATCAACAAGACCGACTCCGCCATCCGCATCACCCACCTGCCCACGGGCACGGTGGTCGAATGCCAGGACGAGCGGTCCCAGCATAAGAACAAGGAGCGGGCGCTCAAGATCCTGTCCGCGCGGCTCCTCGAAGTCGAACAGCAGAAGCACAAGGACGAGATCGACTCGGCCCGGCGCGCCCAGGTGGGCACCGGCGACCGGTCGGAGCGCATCCGGACCTACAACTTCCCCCAGGGAAGGGTCTCGGACCACCGCATCGGCCTCACGCTCTATAAGATCGACGCCATCATGAACGGCAACCTCGACGAACTCATCGACGCCCTGATCACTGCCGACACAGCCGCGAAATTAGAAGCTGCTGGGGAATAATTATGCAAACGTTGAAACTGACCAATTCCAAACAGGATATCGCGACGGCCGGGAAGCTGTTGAAAGACGGCGAACTGGTGGCCATCCCGACGGAGACCGTGTACGGTCTTGCGGCGGATGCCCTGAACGGGGAGGCCGTCGCCAACATCTTCAAGGCGAAGGGCCGTCCGATGGACAATCCGCTCATCGTCCACATTGCGGACCTCTCCCAGGTCGACGACCTCGTGGCCTTCGTGCCGCCGGTCCTCGAGGATCTCGCGAAGGCCTTCTGGCCCGGTCCGCTGACCGTCATCCTGGAGAAGTCGGACCTCATTCCCGATGAAGTCTCCGCCGGTCTCGACACCGTCGCCATCCGCATGCCGTCCCATCCGGACGCCCGGGCCATCATCAAAGCGGCCGGAACTCCGCTGGCGGCGCCCTCCGCCAACACCTCCGGCATGCCGTCTCCGACGACGGCCGCCCACGTCCTGCACGACATGGACGGGAAGATCGCCGCGGTGGTCGACGGCGGACCCTGTGAAGTCGGCGTCGAGTCGACGGTCCTGACCCTGTGCACCCGGGTGCCCCGCATCCTGCGGCCCGGCCGGGTGACCCCGGAGGACCTCTTCGATGTCCTCGGTGAGGTCGAAGTCGACGATGCCGTCCTCGGACAGCTCGCGGAGGGCGCCGTGGCAGCGTCCCCCGGCATGAAGTACAAACACTATTCCCCGAAAGCGGAAGTCTACATCGTCGACGGTTCCGCCGAGGGGTTCGCAAAATACGTCAACGAAAAAGTCGCGGAGCGGGCCGCAGACGAAGCTGCCGTCGCTGCCCTCGTCTTCGACGGCGAAGAAGACCTCGTCAACTGTGTGACCCTGCCCTTCGGTGCCGAGGACGACTCCCTCGGCCAGGCGGAGCACCTGTTCGACGACCTGCGGAGAGCCGACGAACTGGGCGTCTCGGACATCTATGTCCGCTGCCCCTCGGCGGAAGGCGTGGGCCTTGCCGTCATGAATCGCCTCCTCCGTGCCGCGGAATTCCGCATCATTGAAGTAGATTAAAGGAAGAGCAGTTATTATGAGAAAAGCCATCGTCATCGGCCTCACCGGCCAGACCGGTGCCGGCAAGACCACCGTCGCGGACGGGCTCCGGCACTTCGGCTACCAGGTCATCAAGGCGGACGAGATCGCCCGCCTCGTGACCGAGAAGGGCTCTCCCGTCCTGCAGGAACTGGCCGCCGTCTTCGGCGCCGACATCCTGACAGAGGACGGCACGCTGGACCGGGCGCTGCTCGCGGAGCGGGCCTTCGCCACACCGGAGGAGACGAAACTCCTGAACGGCGTCACGCACCCGGAGATCCTCCGTCTCATCAACAAAAAGATCAACGGCGCATTCTTCGACGGCTATGAAGGGGTCATCATCGACGCCTCCCAGCTCTTCGAGTCCGGCCTCAACGAACGCTGCACCCTCGTCGTGTCCGTCGTGGCACCGGAGGACGTGCGCCTGAAACGCATCATGGAGCGGGATGGCATCTCGGAAGAGAAGGCCCGCCTGCGCATGAGCGCCCAGTACTCGGAAGAGTTCTTCCGGACCCATTCGAACTACGTTATCGAGAACACCGGCACCGCGGAGGACCTGAAACTCCAGCTCCGCCAGCTCGCCGGACTGTTCGAACAGCATATTGCGGGCGAGCTGTAAATCGCCAAAAGGAGAACCATATTGTCCATTCGTAAACGCGGCTGCGGTTGCGGCTGCTTCCACGGAATCCTCTCTCTCATCCTGAGCCTCATCGTCATTGCGGCGGTGGTGCTCACCGTGCGGGAAGCCTTCTACCAGTACACCTACCCGGTGAAGTATTCCTCCTACGTGGAGGACGCCTCGGCGGAACTGGGTGTGCCGGAGACCCTCATCTACGCGACCATCCAGGTCGAGAGCGGATTCGACCCCGAAGCCCGTTCCGAAGTCGGCGCCAGAGGCCTCATGCAGATCACCGAAGAGACCTTCGACTGGCTGCGCACCAAGGAGACCTTCGGCAGTCCGGACCTCACCTTCGAGGACCTCGACAAGCCGGACATCGCCATCAACTACGGCACCTACTTCCTGAAACTCCTCCTCGAGGAATTCGACGGCGATGTACCGACCGCCATGTCCGCCTACCACGCGGGGCGCGGCAGCGTCCACTCCTGGCTCGAACAGGGGAAATACTCGTCGAACGGCGAGACCCTCGACGAGATCCCGAAGGACGACACGGCCTACTATGTCCAGAAGATCCAGCGGGCCATGAACGTCTATGAAAAACGACTCAAAGAGCAGTCGGAAGAGAACGAGAACGTGCATCGCCTCCGGGAGAACTTCGCGAAGTTCGTCGACGCGTATGTGGTGCCGCTCCTCGACAGTTTCTTCGACCGCTTCAGCGGAAGTTTCGCTAATAAACTCCAGTCCCTGACCTACCTCGTCGGGGCCGGACGATGATAGAAAGTGTGAATACCATGGCAGAAAAAAGCAAAGCAAAGGCTCTGAAAGAAGAGCTCTTCTACGCGCCGAAACACATGGCGACGGTCGTGGAAGAAGACCTGTTCCCGAAGGCGGACGTCTTCGCGGAAGGCTACAAAGAGTTCATGTCGAACTACAAGACCGAGCGGGAGATCACCGCGTTCTTCAAGGCTGAGGCCGAGAAGAGAGGCTACACCGAGTTCGACAAGACGAAAACCTACCAGCCCGGCGACCGCGTCTACCGCGTCAACCGAAACAAGTGCATCATCCTGACGGTCTTCGGCAAGAAGCCGCTGAGCGAGGGTCTGCGCATCGCGGCGTCCCACATCGACTCCCCGCGCCTCGACCTCAAGCCGAACCCGCTCTACGAGAAGGATGAACTCGCGTTCTTCAAGACCCACTATTACGGCGGCATCAAGAAGTACCAGTGGACGACGATCCCTCTGTCCCTCCACGGTGTCATCGTCAAGGGCGACGGCTCCGTCGTCACGGTCAACATCGGCGAGGACGAGGGCGACCCGCAGTTCGTCATCACCGACCTGCTGCCGCACCTGGCCCGTGAGCAGGAGAAGCGCACCCTTGGCGACGCCATCAAGGGCGAGGAACTGAACGTCCTCGTCGGCTCCCTGCCCTTCAAAGGGGAAGAGGAGTCCGAACTCGTGAAGCTCAACATCCTGCAGATCCTCAACGAGAAATACGGCATTGTTGAGAAGGACTTCCTGACCGCCGAACTCGAACTGGTCCCGGCCTTCAAGGCCCGCGACATCGGCTTCGACTGCTCGCTCATCGCCGCCTACGGCCACGACGACAAGGTCTGCAGCTACCCCGCCGCCATGGCGAACTTCGAAGTGGAGGCCCCCGAGTACACCGTCGTCACCATCCTGACCGACAAGGAAGAGATCGGCTCTGACGGCAACACCGGCCTCAACTCCTCCTACTTCAAGTACTTCGTCGAGGACCTCGGCGAGAACGCCGGCATCCCCGGCCACGACATCCTCTCCGCGTCCGAGTGCCTGTCCGCTGACGTCACCGCCGGCATGGACCCGACCTACCCGGAACCGATGGAGGCAAACAACGCGTCCTACATCTCGAAGGGCGTCTGCATCTGCAAGTACACGGGCTCCCGCGGCAAGTACTCGACCTCGGATGCCACCGCGGAGTTCTTCGGCAAGGTCCGCAAGCTCCTTGACGACCAGGGCATCGTCTGGCAGACGGGCGAGCTCGGCAAGGTCGACGCGGGCGGCGGCGGAACGGTCGCCATGTACCTCGCGGCCCTCGACATCGACGTCATCGACATCGGTACGCCGGTCCTCTCCATGCACGCCCCCTACGAGGTCATCTCGAAGCTGGACCTCTACTCCACCTACCAGGCGATGTACGCCTTCTTCGACCAGAAGTAAATACGATCATAAAGCAAAAACCCGCCGGTCTGGTCCGGCGGGTTTCGCTTGTTTTGGGATTCGTTAGGTTTTGGGAAAGGTATTCTATGTCTTTGAGAAGGAGAGGAGGTATGTGTTTCCAGAAAAGCTCTCGTTCTGGTTTTCATTTTAGCCCGCTAAAATCCTGCCAACAAGCCCCCGAGGGGGTTATTTTTTGAAACATGAGACACGTTTTTTGAAATGTCTCATTTTGGCGGGCTGCTTTTCACAAAAAACACCGGACCTCGCTGGAGGTCCGGTCGTTTGTTACTTATGGAACTGCTGCTTGAGACGCTTTTCCTTCGAGAGGATCGTCTTGCGCAGGCGCAGGGACTCGGGGGTGACTTCGAGGAGCTCGTCGTCGCCGATGAATTCCATGCACTGTTCGAGGGAGAGGACGGTCGGCGGGACGAGGCGCAGGGCGTCGTCGGAGCCGGAGGCGCGGGTGTTCGTCAGGTGCTTCGTCTTGCAGACGTTGCAGACGATGTCTTCGGCGCGGCTGCATTCGCCGACGATCATGCCTTCGTACACGTCGACACCGGCGCCGATGAACAGGGTGCCGCGGTCCTGCGTGTTGAAGAGGCCGTAGGCGGAGGAGACGCCGGTCTCGTGGACGACGATGGAGCCGCGCTCGCGGGTCTCGATGTCGCCCTTGTACGGCGCATAGCCGTCGAAGAGCTGGTTCATGATGCCGTTGCCGTTGGTGTCGGTCATGAACTCGGAACGGTAGCCGATGAGGCCGCGGGACGGGACGCTGAACTCGAGGTGGGTGGCGCCGCCGTCATGGGCGACCATGTCCCGGAGTTCCGCTTTGCGGGTGCCGAGTTTCTCGATGACGGCGCCGACGTAGTCGCCGGGCACTTCGATGGAGAGGAGTTCCATCGGCTCGAGGAGCTGGCCGTTCTCGTCGCGCTTGTAGATGACCTTCGGGCGGGAGACCGCGAATTCGTAGCCTTCGCGCCGCATGGTCTCGATGAGGATGGACAGGTGGAGCTCGCCGCGGCCGGAGACCTTGAACGTATCGGTGGTCTCGGTCTCTTCGACGCGCATGGCGACGTTCGTCTCGACTTCCTTGAAGAGCCGGTCGCGGATGTTCCGGGAGGTGACATACTTGCCTTCCCGTCCCGCGAAGGGGGAGTCGTTGACGATGAAGTTCATGGAGATGGTGGGTTCATCGATCTTGATGAATTCCATCGGTTCGATGTGCTCGGGGTCGCAGGCCGTCTCGCCGATGTTGATGTCGGAGATGCCGGAGACACAGATGATCTCGCCGGCGCCGGCTTCCTTGACCTCTTTGCGGGCCAGGCCCTCGTAGACATAGAGCTTCGAGACCTTGACCTTCTCTTCAGTGCCGTCTGCCTTGCAGAGAACGAGCGGCTCGTTCTGGCGGATGGTGCCGCGTTCGATGCGCCCGATGCCCATACGACCGACATAGTCGTCGTAGTCGAGGGAGGAGAACAGCACCTGGAGGGGTGCGTCCACATCGCCCTTCGGCGCCGGCACTTCTTTCAGGATGCTTTCGAAGATGGGCCGCATATCGCCCTCGCGGTCGCGCTCGTCGTAGGAGGCATAGCCCTCACGTGCAGAAGCGTACACGACCGGGAACTCGATCTGGTCCTCGTCCGCGCCGAGCTCGATGAACAGGTCGATGACCTCGTCCACGACCTCTGCCGGGCGGGCGCCGGGACGGTCGATCTTGTTGATGACGACCACGACCTTCTTCTTGAGGCCGAGGGCCTTTTTCAGGACGAAGCGGGTCTGGGGCATGCAGCCCTCGAACGCGTCGACCAGCAGGAGGACGCCGTCCACCATGAGGAGGATGCGTTCCACCTCGCCGCCGAAGTCCGCGTGACCGGGGGTGTCGATGATGTTGATCTTCGTGTCGCCGTAGCGCACGGAGGTGTTTTTGGACAGGATGGTGATGCCGCGCTCCCGCTCGAGGTCGTTCGAGTCCATGACCCGCTCATCGACCTGTTCGTTCTGGCGGAAGATGCCGCTCTGCTTCAGCAGGGCATCGACCAGGGTCGTCTTGCCGTGGTCGACGTGGGCGATCATCGCGACGTTGCGAATGTCTTCTCGGAGTTTCAAAATTTCACCTTCAGAGAGGAAGAAAAGCTCCGCCCGGCCGTTCGCCAACCGAACCCCGCAATTGCTTTGCAAGAGGGGCAATTGGGACCCCAAACGCCCGGCCGGACTTTTCTTCCAAGATAGCATTAGATTTTTGTTCCGCAAAATTCTATCACTCGCCCCGCTCCATTGCAAGGATTTCTCTTTTATTTTAAAGTCGCGCGCGGTATAATGAGTAGAACTGTATCCCGGGGGGCGATGTACCCCGTCTTTCCAGAAAGGAACTGTACTACTATGGCAGAACAGAATACAGCAAAACCAAAGAACACGAAAAAGATCGCCATCATCGCGGTGGCAGCCGTCCTTGTCCTCGCCCTCATCGCGGCGGCGGTCGTCCTTGTCGTGAAGAACAGCGGCAACGTCGGCCCGAAAGACGAGAACGGAGACCCGCTCTTCCCGAAGGCCTCGGCCGTCACCAGCGTCGAGTACCTGCACCGGGGCGGCATCGACTCCGGCATCTCCCTCGCGGAGATGGAACTGACCGATGAAGCCGGCATCGAGGCCTTCCTCGACCAGCTGAAGGCCATGGAACTGCAGACGCCGACCGACAAGGACCGGGAGTCCGTCGACTACACCGGCGACGTCGAGATGTTCACCCTGAAGAAGGAGAAGGGCGAGGACGTCCTCCTCGTCATGGGCAAGACCATCAGCATCACGAACGAGTATGGCAATTACTTCTACAAGACCGACGACTTCGACCTCGAGACCCTGACGAAGGACTTTGAGGCGATGGACCTCTCGGCCAGGATCGGCGACACCGCCGAAGCCAAGTAACCACAGAACGGAGGTGCCCAGTTGAGCACAGACAACCTGAAGCAGGCGGAAAAAGAAGCTGCTAAAGCAAAGAAAAAAGCTGAAAAAGCCGCCCGTAAGGCGGAGAAGATGAAAGAAAAGGCCCGCCGCAAGGCTCTGAAGGACGGCACGCTGAAAGCGGCCCTCGACGAAGAGCCGGTGGACCCGGACGCGCCGGACCCCCTGCGTCCCCGCACCGAAGAAGAACTGAAAGTCGAACTCGAAGACCTTCGGGCCATGGTCCAGGGTGAGATCGACGAGATGAGAGAACAGGCTCCGGACGCCGAGTGGGACGACATCGTCAAACAGGCACTCTATGAGAAACAGCACGGCATCAAGGCGGAATACCACCGCCCCGTCATGTGCGAGATCTGCGGCGAACACGAAGTCGCGGAGGGCACGGACTACTGTGAAGAATGCCTCGACGACATGAAGCACTATCCCTTCGAGTGGTGGCAGTTCATCATCCCGCTGATGGCCGTCTTCTTCCTGGTCTTCGGCATCCTGCTGGCCCATGAAGGGTTCCCGATCTACCACGGCACCGCCCAGGCCCAGAGCCTCGCGAGAGAGGGCAAACTCATGTCCGCTCTCGACAAGTACGGGGAGCTGAACGGGCAGATCGCCGACGGGTCCGACACCTACGGATTCCAGTACCGGAAGAACCAGGTCAAACTCCTGAACCGGACCGGCATCCAGCAGTTCGGCGTCCTCGACAACTACCTCGAGGCCTACTACCCGAACGACCTGAACAAGTGGTACAACCGCTACGCGCAGCAGTCGAAGGAGCGCATCGACGAGTACGAGGCGGCCTACAACTGCTTCGAGGAAGCGGCCCAGAGCTCGAAGGATTTCAAGTCCCTCATCAAAGCCTATGATAAGGCGATGGAAGGCAAGGACATCAACCCGGCCTTCGCGAACTACTACCGCTACTATGCCTGCCTCATCTATGAGCAGGGCCTCGATACCCAGAAAAAGTACGTCGAAGCCATCAAGGCCCAGGGCGAAGAGTATGAAAGCCTGTACCTGCCCCTCGAGACCGAGATCGCTCTGACTGAAAAAGATTATGACAAGGCGCTGTCCCTGTGCGATAAACTCGAGAAGCGCAACGTCGAAGACGTTTACTCTTACGTATACCGGACGGTGGCATATCGCCTGAAAGGGGACCTGAAGGCCGCCGCCAGAGCCTGCGACGCGGGCCTCAAGATCGACGGCACCGCCTCCACCCTCAACTACCAGCGCGCCATCCTCTACCTTCTGGAGGGCGACTACAAGCTGGCCTCCGCCTACGCGGAAGAGGCCCACGCCAACGCCGCCACCGCGAACAACTACGTGTCCGCCTGCAGCATCTACTCGCTGATCCTCCAGCAGCAGATCGCCGACAAGACGGCTGCCATCAAGACCGCTACGGGCGACACCAAAGAAAAACTGAAGAGCGAGCGCGCTGACCTCAAGTCGAGCCTCGAATCTCTGCAGACCGAGATGGACGAGTACGGCTATGCCGTGAGCCCGGACGTCGCCAAGATCATCGCGGGCAAGAAGACCCTCGATGAAGTATTCCTGAAAGGAGAGGGGGACTTCGCATGGTAATCCTGTATGAGATCATCAAGATGATCACCTTCCCCGGCGCCCTCCTCAAAGGGTTCCTCGAGCACCTCTTCTGCCGCATCTACAAGGTGCCGGTCGAGTACTCCGACTACATGCAGCGCAACGAGCTCTGCGGCCACGTCGAACACCTGCTGGCCCCGCACAAAGGCTCCTTTGCCATCTGCTTCGGCCCGCACATCATCATGGCCCTCCTCGGCTGCATCATTGCATTCCCGGGCGCGATGAACCTCTTCTACATCGGCACGTTCAACTGGCTCTCGGTCATCCTGCTCTACGTCGGCGTGTCCTTCCTGACGAACGCGTTCCCGCTCGTGGAAGACGCCCTCAACATGTGGAGCGAGCTGTTCTCCGCCGAGTCCAAAGGCGCTTCCAAAGTGCTGCTCGCCATCCCCGCCGCCATCATGTATGTCGGCGCGTACCTCGAGAAGTACTGCATCACGCTCCTCACGAGCCTCGCGTTCGCCTACGCGCTGCCCTGGCTCATCGCCCTCATCATCGGCTGACGGCGAGCATCACCGCTTGCGCGGCGCCTGCGCTTCCTGTGCGCTGGCACGTGCGTGCCCGGTAGCTGCTTTACCTGCCGTGTCGCGCCAGGCACTTCCACTGTGCGCTGGCTCGCCAGGCATTTCACGCGCCTGGCCGCAAGCCAATCATCAACCTATCCACAAAATCCCCGGTGCTCCACGTCGGAGCCCGGGGATTGTTGCTGATTAGCTGCTCAAAGCACGTGGCAATCCACTTTTTCGCTTTTCCACGTCCCAAACCAACGGCTTTTGGAACTGTATTCTCAAAGAAAAGTACGTGCAGATCGACTTTTTCGATTCAGCACGTACTTTTTTGCGCCTGATTCCAGAGGGTCGCCTCTTTTCAACCGCCATTTTGGGACGTGCGCCTCGAGATTTATCTCTTGCCACGTACTTTTCCTTGTACGTCCATGGGCCGATTGCCCAAAGCGGGACGTGCACATCGCCAAAAATGAATGCGCACGTCCTTCAGAGGAATAAGTCTGTCAGATATCCCGCCGAAGGTAATGATCCAGTCTTCGGCCAAGCTGACGGATATCCAATGGAACTTTGTCTGACTCGAATGAGAGGATCAGCGACTCGCCCACATAGTACCCGTTTGCTTCGTAGAGGGCGAGGCGATCCATGGCGGCGCGGAAGTACTGTTCGTCGCTCATCATGCCGAAGTGCTCCAGATAGAACGTTTTCCCGGTTGCCGGATCCAGCAGCGTGAAGTCCGGGTAAATGGTGATTCTTCGAGACTCGTACGGGTCCCAGAGTTCCAGTGCGCATTCATAGCGGTAGGGAATACCGTGCTGGTAAAGCCAGTTGGCGATAATCAGCTCAGACTTGGACCGGACCCGTTCACCGCGCTCGGTCACATAATATATGTCATCTTTATAAAATTGTTTTCTCGGGTATTCTTCATTGAGCCAACGTTCCACGAAAGCGTCTGTCGACTCCCAATACGGCTCGACCAACGCTTTTCTCTCGTCTGCCATCTTCTCAAAGATCGTTTCGGGACAATCCGACGGGAACTGCTTTAAAAAGCGCTTGATTACAGCATGCTCCCGTTTTACAGAGCGCAAAACCATCTCGTGATAGCCTTTTTCGGCCAGTGCCTTCTGCAACCCGGCATCCTTTTTGGCGATATACGTCCGTTGCTCGACACGTTTTCCTTCCCGCACGACAAACACCGCCTGGTAGTACTTGACCGGTGAGCCTTTCGGTTTCGAGATGACCAGGTGGCCGGGCGGGGCGTTGGCGATCCGCCTCGTGAGTTCTTCTATGACTCGCTCGAGTTCCAGTTTGCGTTCAATGATGGGCTGCAAGTCTAAGGTCATGATGGTTGCTCCTTTTTTGTGGTTTCGCTTTCTCCCGGGCTGCGCGGTTCCAGGACGCCGCTCCCGCCCTGCGCTGCTCCTTTTCCCATCTTTAGCACAGTTTGGCGGGGGGCTGCAACTATAAGCCGTTTTTCGGAGACCATAACGACCGTTCGGCAGTTATTAACTGCCGTTCATCGAGAACTTGTTATATTTTGGCGAAAAAGAGACCCCGGAAACTCGGAGGAGTTTCCGGGGTGTTTGTTTGGTTTGTGGTGGTTACGCTTCGACGGGGGTCTCCGGGAGTTCCGGGAGGACGTTGGTCTCAGCTTTGAGCGCTTCATAGAACGCAGCGTGAGTGCTGAAGATGTAGGGGTTGACGTAGAAGAGGCCGAGGATGCCAAGGGTGAGGATGTCGAGAAGGATCCATCCGATGAAGGACAGGTCGAGGACGAACAGTTCCCACTTGTGGCCCTTCATCATGTTCCAGGAAGCCTTGATGACATCCATGATGCCCATGCCGGGGTTGTCCGCCAGGATGTAGGGGACCATTTCCATGCCGTAAGACACGATGATGCCGGGGATGAGGAAGAAGAGAAACCCAAGGGCGACGAACAGGTTTTTGAGAGCCATGGTGATCATGTTGTTCCAGTACTTCGGAACGAAGCCTCTGTTGAGTTCATCGAGTTCCGCTTTTTCCACAAGGTTCTTCTTGAAGAAGTTCCGGCCGCTGACTTCCAGAGGACCAAACAGGAAAAGGGTCAGGAGGGCGGACAGAGTGCCGAGGCCGGCGATGGTGCCGACGTTGACGGACTCCTTCAGACGCTGGGACACGGGTGCGGAGGGCGTGGCAGCCACATTCGCATCATCGTCCAGCAGGAACCCGAAGTCCTGATCGATGTCGGTCGTATCGAAGTCTTCACTTGGGAAGGGGTTATAGTCTTCGGGGTCGACCGAAACGGACTGAGACTGCTGCGGTTCGGCCAGCTCCTCGAAATCGACCGAATTCGAGGCGGAACCGGCGTTCCAGCCACCGATGGCGATGGTCAGAAGAATGGCGACCAGGACCGCTTTCCAGTAGTTTGCTTTAAAGGCCGCTTTGCCGCGGGCTTTCAGCTCTTTGCGATTCATAGAAACTCTCCTTTCGAAAGCTTGTTGCAGATGCCGGGGCGATGCACCGGACACGAAGTGTATGGTGTATTATGTGTTCCATTACACTCGCATTATAATGCATCGCCTTCCATTTGAACAGTTACAAATTGGAAACAAAACCATGGAAGCCGTTGCGGGCACCCCTGTAACCACCTTTATTATAATCCGAAATGGGACGAATCGTTCCAAAAAATCGCGATTCATCGCGAAAAACGATAAAAAAAGAAAAACTTTTCATTCCTTTAAGTACATTTTAGGTTGACACTTTATAGTGGGAACTGTCAAAGGGAGGTACCCCTCACCGAACTTTGACAGGAATACATTCATTTTTTCTCCTAATCTTATTTTCTTCTTAATCTTTCTCATTTCTCACTCCAAATCACACACGCATGAAAGCGCTCCGGACGTGCAAACCGGAGCGCTTCTGCTGTTTGGGCGTAAATAACGGGAAAGCTGTAAATGACAGGAAAGCTGTAAATAACGGGAAAACGGTTTTTTTCAAAGAAGAGTTATGCTATACTCTTCAAGAATTATGAGCAGGGCAGTGCGTTGCGCAGGGCAGTGCGTTGCGCAAGGCAAAGGCAACTGCAGTGCTCGAAGCATGGGCGGTACATCGCCCGAGGGAGGAACACCGTGAAAACTTACACTCTGCATTTTATCCGGCACGGCATGACGACGGCCAACGAAGAGGGCCGCTATGTCGGGCACCAGGACCTGGGACTCAGCCTGCAGGGCGAGGACGAACTTCGCTACCTCAGGGACAACTGCATCTACCCGGACCCCGCAGTGGTGTTCACGAGCCCTCTGAAGCGGTGCACCGAGACCTGTGAGATCCTGTTCCCGGACGCGCAGCCCGTCGTCATGCGGGAGCTCATCGAGTACAACTTCGGCGAGTTCGAAGGCCACACGGCGGAGGAGCTGCAGCAGTACGAGGAGTTCGCGGAATGGCTCCGTGGCGGCATGGACGCGGCACCGCCCCACGGCGAGAGCAATGCCGAGTTCGGTGAACGCATCCGCGGCGCGCTCGAGAGCATCGTCGACGGCCTTCTGAAGACCGGCATCACCGAGGCGGCCATCGTCACCCACGGCGGCATCATCTCGGCCCTGATGGCGATCTACTGTCTGCCGGAAGCACCGATGAACGAATGGGCCTGCATGAACGGCACGGGGTACACCGTGCGCATCACGCCCTCCCTCTGGGCGAAGGGCCGCAAGTTCGAAGGCGTCGCGCAGATCCCGACCGTCCCCGAAGAGAAGCTTCGCGAGCTGGGCCTTGCCGGCGACGACGAAGACTGGATGGACGACGAAGACTACGGCTTCGGCCCGGACACGACCGGCGTCGAGCATTTCACGATCTAATAAAAAACACAGTTTAGAAACGAAGGTGAGCACATGGCCATTCGCGGCGCCATATTCGACATGGACGGCACCCTGACCGAGTCCATGCATCTGTGGATCGAGATCGGCCGGCGCTACCTCGAAGGTCTCGGCTACACGGTGACCCCGGAGCAGAACAAGGCCATGACCCAGATGCTCCTCGAGCCGATGGCCCTCTACATGCAGGACGAGTTCGGCATCACGAAGAGCCAGCAGCAGATCATCGACGAGATCAACAAGATCGTCGAACCCGGTTACTTCGAGGAAGTCGTCGTCAAGCCCACGGTCGTGGAGACCCTGGAGGCGATGCGCGACCGCGGCATCAAAATGTGTGTCGCGACCGCCACGGACCGCCACCTGACGGAGGCCTGCCTCAAACGCAACGGCATCGACGGTTTCTTCTCTGCCATCTTCACCTGCGGCGAGGAGCACTGCAACAAGCGGACGTCGCAGATCTACGACAAAGCCCTCGCCCACCTGGGCACGGCGCCGGAGGAAACGTACATCTTCGAAGACACCTATGTGTCCCTCCTCGGCGCGAAGCAGTCCGGCTGCCGCACGGTCGCGCTGCAGGACCGCTGGTCCGAGAAGAAGCGGGACCTCATCCGGGAGACGGCGGACATCTATGTCGAGCGGATGGGCGACCTGGATCTTGATTTGTTGTAAGAAGGGCGACGCGTAAATCGCCAAAAGGCCCGCCGAAACGGGCAAAACCTGCGCAAAATGCACTTTTTTCAAAAAAATTCAAAAAAATATTCAACCTTTAAGTACTTTTTAGGTTGACACCTTATAGTGGGAACTGTCAAAGGGAGATACCCCTCCTCCCGGAGACACAGATTATGATTTTTCTCCTAATTCATAATTCTCCAATCTTTCTCATTTCTCACTCCAAATTTCACACACAACAGAGAACCGCCTTCGGCCCCACGCCGGAGGCGTCTCTGTTTTTGTGCGGGTGGCCCGTTCTGGTAACTTTTGTTACACTTCTGTTTACAATTTGATAACGTCTTAGTATACTTGTGTTTGTAAAGTTTTGCTTTCGACAACTTTTACTCTTGTAAGACTTTACACATGTAACTATATGGTCAAATAAGGAGAAATGAACATGAAACTGACGAAAAAACTGTTCGCTGCACTGCTGGTCCTTTGCATGATGATCCCGTTGTTCACCGTCGGATCGTCCGCGAAGACAACGACCAAATATCAGGGGAAATCCCTTGTCATCCTGGGTGACTCCATCGCCGCCGGATTCGGCCTGGCCCCGGGTTCGACCGACATGGTCTCGCAGGTCCTGCAGATGCCCCACGGAGAGTTCGTCGAGAACTCCTGGCCGCTCGCCATCCGCGACAAGTACGGCTTCAGCAAAGAGACGTCCGTCAACCTGTCCCGCTCGATGTGGCGCTGTGACGAGTTCCTGCGCCTGCTCGACCCCGCATTCGAGGCAGAACTCTGCAAACCGGAGAACACCTTTGAACAGTACATGAGCGACTACCTCATGTTCTTCACGGAAGTCACCGCCCCGGGCGATGCACTGCGGCTCGCACGACAGATCCGCGGCGCCATCGAACAGGCCGACGTCCTTGTCTTCTCCCTTTGCAGCAACGACATCATGACGGCGACCATCTGCAAACCCCTCATGCTGCCGTTCTACCAGGTCTTCGGCCGCCAGGCGGGCTATGCGCTGGCCTCGGTCACACAGGCGAAACTTCAGCTGCCCACCACCCCGGAAGGTCTCGCGAAGTTCGCCCTCGGCACGCTGGAATTCGATGACCTTGCCACGGACGCCCGCAAGCGGACCCGGAAGTTCTTCGTGAACTATGACCGCCTGCTCGGCATCATCTACCAGCTGAACCCCGACGTGGAAGTCTATACGATGGGCATGACCCAGCCGTTCAAAGGTCTCAAGACCATCAACGATCAGGACTCCACGCTGTTCGCGCCGCTGAATGCGGAGACGATCATAAGCATCAAGAACTATGTCACGAAGCAGAGCCGGTACGCCGGCCGCGTCAAGTACGTCGACTGTTCCGACGTCGGCGGCCATGGCTTCGGCAACGCCTACTCGGCCCAGTTCCTGCTCGACTTCGTGGTCCACGTCCATCCGGACGCCGCCGGCCACCAGCGCATCATCAAGCACGTGTCGGCCGCATTCGACAAGGCATAAGACCCGACCAAAAACGACCCCGAACTCTCGTCTGAGAGCTCGGGGTCTTCTTGTCGTTTCGCTGATTGTTAGCGGAATCGTTTGGGCGGGTTACGCGTAGCCCGAGGTCACGACTTCCCAGCTGCCGCCGTCGGCGCGGGCGAGGACCCACTGGTAGTCGGTGTAGACTTCGCGGGGTTCCAGGGGCGCGGCGTTCTTCGCGGAGAACGCGGAGCGGAAGTCGGTGTTGAAGACGGCGCATTCCGTGTAGCCGCTGTCCGGGAAGCGGCCCTGGACGGAGGAGAGGTAGTTCGCGGACTGTTCATCGCCGATATAGTGGATGTCGAGGACACGGGCGTTCATCTCGTCCCAGAAGCTGTCGGCCAGGATGGCGTCGGCGGCAGCGTCCATCTCGGCTTCGGTGTAGACGTCGGAGCCGATGTCCTTGTCGACGGGCGCGTACCAGGAGCCGAACCCGTACCCGAGGGCGAGGACCACGAAGGCCAGTAAGGTGCATAAAACGGCGGCCAGAGTGCCTTTTTTGCGGTGCACGAGCCAGAACAGCAGCACCAGCAGGACCACGCTGACCACGAGATAAATGATGCCGACCACAGACGGTCCGATCAAACTTGCCATAGGGCAATGCCTCCTCGAAACATGTACTTTTCTCTTCTATGATAGTCCCGAAAACCGGCCTTTGGTAGTTACAAGGCGGATACAATTCGGTAAAGGAACGGCGATTTACTCTCTGTAATTTTCATGCTATAATCCAAGTCGGAAATAATACAGAGCGTATATCGCGAACACAGGAGGCAACACTATGGCACGCATGACTTTTTCAGACCGGCTCACCGCACAGCGGAAACTCAAGGGCGTCAGCCAGAAGCAGGCGGCGGCGGACCTCGGCATCTCCCAGGCGCTGCTGTCCCACTACGAGAACGGCATCCGGGAGCCGGGGCTCCAGTTCCTCGTGAAGGCGGCGGACTACTACAACGTCAGCTGCGATTACCTCCTCGGCCACGCCGCGAACGTGCTGCAGCTCAACCGGGCGGTGGACTTCGAGGACCTGCCGGAGGACGAGGAACTCAGCCGGGAGACGTTCATCCGGGCGGACCTCGCCATCATGAACAGCATCGTCGAGGACGAGGAGATGGCAGAGACGCTGAACAAGGCGGCGGCCATGGCCGGGTACATGGGCCTCTTCGCAGCGGTCACCAAAGGCCTCCTGCCCCGCAGCTGGCTCGGCGGGAACTCCGACAACAAGGCCCAGTTCAAGTTCCTTCTGTACAGCCTTGCGGGCGATGTACACGACCTCACCTCCGCGCCGGAAGACGAGGAACTCATCGGGACGGAGGCGCCGAAGAGCGTGCAGACCCTGTGCGCCTACGTGAACGACCTCATCAACACCCGCGTCGCGCGACTGATGTGAATCGCGCCCTGCTCTGCCGCTGCGCAAACTGTAAAAAAAGACCTCCGGTCCTCCGGAGGTCTTGCTTTTTGCTTTTTGCCGAAAGAAAGCTTCGTCAGCAGCGCTTACATCATCGCTTCCTTGTACATGTCGATGTACAGGCCGGCGGAGCGTTCCCAGCTGTTGTCGGACTTCATGGCCCGGTTCACGACGGCTTTCCACGCGGTCTTGTCGTTGTAGTAGAGGTCGATGCCGCGGGTGATGGCCCAGAGCATGTCGTGGGCGTTGTACGTCTTGAACGTGAAGCCGTTGCCTTCGCCGTCGCCGCAGTCGCGGACGGAGTCTTTGAGACCGCCGGTCTCGCGGACGATCGGGATGGTGCCATAGCGGAGCGCGATCATCTGGGACAGGCCGCAGGGCTCGCTCTTCGATGGCATCAGGAAGAGGTCGGCGCCGGCGTAGATCTTTCTCGCGAGGCCCGGGTCGAAGCCCAGCTCGACGCGGAACTTGTCCGGGTGCCGCTCGGCGACGCCGCGGAAGTAGTTCTCGTAGGAGCTGTCGCCGGAACCGAGGACGATCATGCGGACTTCCGTGTTGTACAGGAGTTCGTCGATGATGGCGGTGATGAGGTCGAGACCCTTATGGGAGACGAGCCGCGAGATGAGACCGATGATCGGCACATCGGGCTGATGCTCGAACCCGAAGCGGTCTTCGAGGGCCGCCTTGTCCTTCTTCTTGTTGGCCTTGCGGGCCTGGGAATAGTGGAACGGGATGGCCGGGTCGGTGTTCGGGTCGTAGCTCTCGACGTCGATGCCGTTCAGGATGCCGGTGAGCTTCCACAGGTTCCGGTGCAGGATGCCGTCGAGGCCGTGGGAGTACCACGGGTCGAGGATCTCATTGGCGTAACTCGGGGAGACCGTGGTGACCTTGTTGCAGCATTCGATGGCGCCCTTCGAGAAGTTCGCCAGACCGTCGTTCTCCACGATGTAGTAGTCCTGCGGGTCGAGGCCGACGACCTCGCTCAGGATGTCCATGCCGTAAAGGCCCTGGTACTGGATGTTGTGGATGGTGTAGACGGTACGGATGTCTTCGTAACCGGGGGCATCCCGGTAGAAGCAGTTGTAGTAGACCGGAATGAGGGCGGTCTGCCAGTCGTTGCAGTGGATGATGTCGGGCTTGAAGCCGTCCAGTTCTTCCAGATGCTTGACGGTGTCCAGAACAGCGCGCGAGAAGAATGCGAACCGCTCGGCATCGTCATAGTACCCGTACAGGCCGGACCGTTTGAAGTAGTACTCGTTGTCCAGCAGGTAATAGGTGACACCGTCTGCCTTCGCTTCGAACACGCCGCAGTACTGTCTTCTCCAGGCAACGGCGACGTCGAAGTTCAGAAGGTACTTCATCTCGGCGCGCTGTTCCTCGGTGACAGAACCGTAAAGCGGAAGGATGACGCGGACATCCTCACCTTTGGCCTTCAGTGCCTTGGGCAGAGCGCCCGCGACTTCGGCGAGACCGCCGCTGACGGCAAAGGGGACCGCTTCGCTGGAAGCAAACAGGATATTCATAAAAACGGGTCCTCCATTTCGTAATTGTCGGTGGATTCTCAGTAGTATGACAGGAAGGCTGGCGGTGCGCACAGCCTCCCTGTGTCAAGTTTATCAGACTACGATATTCTTTGTAAAGTAGATCGGATAAGACGGGTCTCCCGCGAGGTTCCGGTTCGCGGTGATGGTCACGTTCTTGTCCGTGACGATGCTGTCGACCTTCGCGTTCGCGTGGACGACGGTGCCCTGCATGAGGATCGAGTTCTTGACGACCGCGCCCTTCTCGACGATGACGCCGCGGAAGAGCAGGGAGTTCTCGACCGTGCCTTCAATGGTGCAGCCGTCGGCGATGAGCGAATTGCCGGTCTTGGAGCTTTCGCCGTAAAGGGTCGGGACGTTGTCCGCGATCTTGGTGGCGATGGGGTTCTTCGGGCTCAGGAGCGCCTTGCGGTTCTCTGGCTCGAGGAGTTCCATGCTGACCTT
>JAFTZU010000056.1 GCA_017461005.1 Clostridia bacterium | reverse complement strand
TTCACGGTCACCTGCGTGTACGCGGACGCCTGCGGTCCTCTGGACGAGGACGCGAAGGCGCAGTGGGAGACGCTCGCCGCGAAACACGGCCATGAGGCGACGACGCTTCCGATGATCGACTGGAGGATGCGCCAGATGCCCTTTGAAGACGCTTCCGATGAAGACGGGAACGTGCTCGCCATCGGGCAGAAAGCCGCTTATTACGGCAACACAGGCCATTTTGTGAACCTCATTTACCAGTCCGGGCTTCTCGGGTTCCGGGGCATCACGAAACTCTGCGCTCTGATGCAGGACGCGGCGGAACATGTCAAAGACATCGAGGCGGTCCTGTCCGAGAAAGCCATCGGTTCGGCCGAGGTCGTGGCCGAAGGGCTGGCACAGTCTTCAGTTGCAACGGTACCGTCGGAGACCTCCGAAGCAGGGACTCAGACAGCCTCTGAAGGCACACCCGTAAATCGCCCGAAAGAGGCCGAGCAGGCTTCTCTGTATGCTGTCAACTACTCGTCCGACCTCAGCGGCGTGTGCTCCGCGCTCTATGAGCTCGGCGGGCTTCTCGTCATGCACGACGCATCCGGCTGCAACTCCACCTACGCGACCCACGACGAGCCCCGGTGGTACGGCTCCGACAGCCTTATCTTCATCTCAGGGCTGCGGGAGTACGACGCCATCCTCGGCAACGATGAAAAATACATCTCCGACGTCGTCGAAGCGGCGAAGGAGACGCACCCGAAGTTCATTGCGGTGTTCGGCTCGCCCATAGCGGCCATGACCGGGACGGACTTCAAAGGTGTGGCCCGGGTCATCGAGAAGCGGTCCGGCATCCCGACCCTGCACTTCGACACGTCCGGCATGCACACGTACCAGGCCGGCATGCGCCAGGCGTTCCGCGCGCTGGCGGAGCGGTTCGTCGACGAGAAGCCGGAGCCGGTCACGGACCACCGAGACATGGACTTCGACTGCAATCAGGGCCGCTGTCCCTACGACGTCATGGCGACGCGTATCCTGGAAGAGCAGAAACAGAAACGCTCCGAGCCCCACTGGAAGGTGAACCTCCTCGGTCTGACGCCCCTGGACTTCTCGGTCGTCGGGAACGTGGAAGCGCTGCTCGACTGGTGCTCTGACAACCACTTCGATGTGGTGTCCTCCTGGGCGATGAACCCCCGCGACGGCGGAGACCTCGCTTCGCTCGGCTCCATCGCCCGCTCCGCGGAGGCGGACGTGAACCTCGTCCTCTCCTCCACCGCGCTGGACGCCGCCAAAGTGCTTCAGGAACGCTTTGGCACTCCGTATGTGGTCGGTCTGCCGATGGGCGACGATGCCTGTGCACGGATGGCGGACCTTCTGAAGGAAGCGGCGCTGACCGGAGAGAACAAGAGCCTTTGGGGCGAGTCCGCTCAGGCAGACGCTTCTGTTGCGTCTTCGTCCGACAGCCAGACGGTCTCTCCCGTTCCACACACACTCCTCATCGGCGAGCCGGTGTACGCGGCGAGCCTGCGATGGGTGCTGGAGCAGGGCGCGTCCTGCGCACTGACCGGCCCGGCCACAGGACCCGCGTTGGATGTTCAGGTCCTCTGCCCCCTCGAAGACCCCTGCG
The DNA here is from genome assembly GCA_017461005.1 of Clostridia bacterium. GTDB lineage: Bacteria > Bacillota > Clostridia > Oscillospirales > Acutalibacteraceae > RUG420. Next base: position 45,500 of record JAFTZU010000056.1, on the reverse strand, counting down.
GGTGTCTGAGAGACACGGACCTGCAGAGCTGGCGGGAGCCGGTCATCAAGGCGGCCCTTGCGGCAGCGGACGTCATCTATGCGGACCCGCTGTACCGGAACCTGCTGCCGGCCGGGAGCCTGGAGGGTACATCGCCCAAGGAATTCCACGACGTGCCGTCGGAAAGCTACTCCGGCCGCATGTACCGCGACAAAATGGCGGTGTTCCTCGGTCCAAGCGGCACCCGCTGAACGCACCCATTGACAGCGCGGGCATTTTCCGCTATGCTGTTGCCAACAATTTGAACGACGCCTGCTGCCACCGGGTAGCAGGAAGCACGTCATTTCCATTCCCGTTAGGTCTTAGAAGGGACTGGAGATGACGTGTTTTGTTTTGGAGGTTTTCTTATGTCCTGGTTTTACCTGTTGCTCGCCGCTGTGTTCGAAGTCACCTGGGCGGTGGCGATGAAGTATTCGAACGGTTTCACGGTCCTGTGGCCCAGTCTGATCACCGCGGTCACCTACATCCTGAGCGCCGTGTTCCTGTCCTTCTCGCTGAAGGACCTGAACCTCGGCACGGCCTACGCCATGTGGACCGGGTTCGGCATCGTCGGCACGTCCGTCCTCGGTGTGTTCCTGTTCCAGGAGAAGCTGTCGGTGCCCCAGGTGCTCTGCGTGGCGCTGATCGTCATCGGGGTCACCGGGCTCCGGCTCCTTGCGAAGGAATGAAATAGGTGTATAATAGTCCCAATATTTCCTGAGAGGAGGGGACGCGATGCGCCAGGTCGACTTTGAACACGGCTCCGTAGGCCGCAATATGATCCAGTCTGCCCTGCCCATGCTGGTAGCGCAGCTGTTCGCCCTTCTCTACAACATCGTGGACCGGATCTTCCTCGGGCGCATCCCGGGAGAAGGCACCATGGCCCTGGCCGGTGTGGGGCTCTGCTTCCCGCTGGTCATCCTGACCATCGGCTTCGCGAACCTGTTCGGCACCGGCGGCGCGCCGCTCTTCTCCATCGCTCTCGGAGCGAAGGACCGGGAAGGCGCGCGGCACATCCAGACGACGGCGTTCCTGCTGCTGTCCGGTGCGGCGCTGATCATCATGGCGGTCGGGCTCCTCTTCAGCCGCCCGTTCCTGATGCTGTTCGGCGCGTCGGAAGCCACCCTTCCCTATGCGCTCCCCTACCTGCGCATCTACCTGCTCGGCACCTTCTTCTCGATGGTCGTCACAGGCATGAACCCCTTCATCAACGCGCAGGGGTATACGGGGTTCGGTATGCTGACCGTTTCCATCGGCGCCATTCTCAACGTCATACTGGACCCGGTCTTCATCTTCGGCCTCGGACTCGGCACGCGCGGCGCGGCCGTCGCGACAGTCCTTTCGCAGTTCGTTTCCGCGGTCCTGGTGCTCTGGTACCTCCGACGGCGGTGTGAACTCCGCCTTACCGTACATCGCCCCAGGGATTTTGGGACGGTGGCCCGGAACATCACTTCTCTCGGCACGGCCGGGTTCATCATGGCGGTCACCAACGCGCTCGTCACGCTGTCCTGCAACTCGGTACTGTCCCACTTCGGCGGTGACCTGTACGTCTCGGTCATGACCATCCTCGCCAGCGTGCGGCAGTTCGTCGACGTGCCGGCCCTCGCGGTGTCGGAAGGCACCAGCCCGGTCATGAGCTACGACTACGGTGCGGAACGCCCGGCCAGAGTGCGGCGGGCCATCGCCCTGATGACAGCCGCCAACCTGACCTACACGCTGGCCATCTGGCTGTTCATCCTGTGGAAGCCCGAATGGTTCATCGGCATCTTCACGAATGACAAGACCATTCTGGCGGACGCCATCCCGGCGCTGCACCTCTACTTCTTCGCGTTCATCGGACAGGGCCTCCAGTACTGCGGACAGACGACCTTCAAGGCGCTCAACAAGAAGCGACAGGCCATCTTCTTCTCCCTGTTCCGCAAGGTGGTCATTGTCGTTCCGCTGACCTACCTCCTGCCGCACCTCTTCGGCCTCGGCACCGACGGCGTCTTCATGGCAGAGCCCATCTCCAACGTGGTCGGCGGCACGGCCTGCTTCACCACGATGATGCTCACGGTCTGGCGCCAGCTCGGCAGAGACATGCGGGCACAAAAGCCAGACGCCTCTTAACACAAAAAAAAGACCCCGGACTTCTCCGAAGAGAAGTTCGGGGTTTTCGTTTTATGGGTTTCTGCACATCTTACATCAGTTCGCTCAGCGCGTCCTGGTAGTCATCCATGAGGAGGTCCGTGGCTTTCGTGTAGGCTTCATACAGGTCGTCGACGAAGGGCGTGGGCGACTGGCTCGAGTTACCGGAAGAATAGAGGATGTAGTTCGACACTTCCGCACTGCCTTCGCCGTAAAGGTTTGCCAGCACGCCGGTCTTCTCCTTGAGGAGGACCGCCAGCGTCCCGTCTTTCGCGTACCGGGCCGGAGCTTCCTTCTTCAGCTCTTTACCGAGGACTTTGGCCTGCTTTTCCATCTTCGCGGAGTAGACGTCCACGATCTCCTGCGCCGAACCGTACTCCGACTTAGTCGCGTTCTCGACCTTGCTGAGCCCGTTATTCACGACCTCATCCATCTTGTCGGTGGCCTTCTGGCAGCCGGACAGAGACAGCACCATGATCAGCGCGGTCAGGAACGCCGCCAGCACACTGCCCGTTTTGGCGATATACTTCTTCATATTTCAACACCTCGTTTGCTGTGTTACATGCATTTCCTGCATTTCGCCACATGTTATAGCACGTCCGGGTGACACTGTCAAGTAAAGGAACGCCCAAAGAAAACGCTCCGAACCACCAGGGTCCGGAGCGTTTCAGTTCACTGCGTCCTCACGTTTGGCATGCGATCAGACAAGTGCCTTACCGGCATCCCATGCCTGGGCGACTTTCTCGCCGAGGGCATAGTAGCCGAAGTGGAAGGTGTCGAAGGAAATGGCGTTCAGCTTCGTGATGTCGACTTTTCCGTCTTCACCAAGAACGGCTTCCTCTGCCTGTGTGTTCACGACCTTGCCGATGATGGCGAAGGTGTGCTCGGTATCGATGACTTCCTCGAGCTCGCATTCCATGACGAGCGGGAACTCTTCGATGACCGGCGCATTGACGAACTTGCTCCTGGTCTCATGCAGGCCGGACTTCTCGAACTTGTTCTCGACTTTGTTACCGGAGTCGATGCCGACATAGTCTGCCGGGACGACGTTGGCGGCGTCCGCGATGCTGACGGTGAAGGCTTTGGTCTCGAGGATGTTCTTCGTGGTCTTATGGGGTTTGCTGATGAACAGCGCGACTTCATCGCGGCCGGAGTTCATGCCCCAGGCAGCGTTCATGGCATTCGGTTTGCCTTCGGCATCATAAGCGGCAACGATGCAGACGGGCATCGGGGTCACAAGGGCAGCAGCGCCAATATCTTTTTTCATAGTTGAGTTCTCCTTTTCTTCGATACCAAATAAGGTCATCTTTCGATAACTTTTTCTTATCGACATGCTCATTATATCACGTGCATTCTCAAACCCCAAACCCTATCCCGAACTTCAACAAACTGAAATATGTCGATGCATTTGTGCGCACGCGCACACCGACTGACGCCCTGCTGTGCGGCACATGCTTTTACGATCTGGTTATCAGCACTTCTCCGTTTTGGCCGCAACAGCAGGGCTGAACTTTTCTCCCGGGTAGGGTAGAGCACACTAATATGCAAAAAAGCAAAATATCCATACAAATTCCCTTTTTTCTTCAATTTGTATGGATAAATTCGGGGAATTTCAGGTTAGTGTCCATACAAATAACTGATTTTTCTCGATTTGTATGGACGATTTTTCGAAAAACGCCTGAAAACCCTAAAAAAGTCCATACAAATTTACAAAAACAAGCGATTTGTATGGACTTCTACAAAAACTGCTTTTCCCCTGTCACTCATGGCTTCCCCATAATTGTTTGGCAGGCCGAAGGGCCGCAGTGCCCCTTTGGCCTGTTGTTTGCCCCGTGCCGCAAGGCGGAGGGGCTGTCATAGGGCTGAGCCGCACGGAATGCGGCGCTCGGGAGCGCCCTTGACAGCGCCGGAGCACTGTGGCACCCACGCCCGGAGTGCAGCAGAGGGCGTAAGTACGCGGACAGCTCTGCTGGAACGCGGATATCACCGCGGAAGCTTTGCCAGTGGCACTGCAAGTGAGGGGTAAATCGCCAATGCGAAGCTTTGACAAAATTCGGAGTTGTATAGGGGTCCATGCTTCAAGTGCAGGGCATCAGAAAGCCCCCGGTGCCGGAAGGCGCCGGGGGCTTCGCGCATCAAACATTGCGAATGGATGATTTGCGTTGGAGGCTCAGCGGGGCAGGTGTGCTGCGCTGCTGAGCGGGGCACTGCTTACTTTTCCCAGTTGCCGTTGACTTTGCGTTCGGTGTACGTGGTGTGGAGCAGCTTGTGCGCAAGGTGAGAGCCGGGTTCGCCGAGGAAGGTCTCGTAGATCTCCTTGATGGCGGGGTTCTCGTGGGACTTCCGGATGGCGTTGCCTTTGTCCAGAGCATAGAGGACTTTGGCGCGCTCGGCACGGATGTCGACGAAGTTGCGGATGTCCGCATGGACCTGGGGCTGACCGCCGCCGTTGACGCAGCCGCCGGGGCAGGCCATGACTTCGATGAAGTCGACTTCGAGCTCGCCGGCCTTGACCATGTCAAGGAGCTTGCGGGCGTTCGCCAGACCGGAGGTGACAGCGACGCGGACGGTGAGACCGGCCACTTCGTAGGTCGCGGTACGGATGTCCTTGAGACCGCGGACGTCTTCGAAGTCGACGTTCGGCAGTTCCTCACCGGTGAGGGTCTCGACAGCGGTACGAAGTGCCGCTTCCATGACGCCGCCGGTGGCACCGAAGATGACGCCGGCGCCGGTACCGAGACCGAGCGGCAGGTCGAAGTCTTCTTCGGGAAGCATATCCCAGTTGATGCCGGCACGTTTGATCATGCGGCCGAACTCACGGGTGGTCAGGACGTAATCGTTGTCTCTGAGCCCGTCGATGTTCATCTCGGGACGTCCATACTCGAACTTCTTCGCGGTACAGGGCATGATGGAGACCATGACGATGTCTTTCGGGTCGATGCCCTCTTTCTCGGCATAGTAGCTCTTCGCGACTGCGCCGAACATACCCTGGGGCGATTTACAGGTGGACAGATTCGGGATCATGTCCGGATAGTAGGTTTCACAGAACTTGACCCATCCCGGCGAGCAGGAGGTGATCATCGGCAGGACGCCGCCGTTCGAAACACGGTCGATGAACTCGTTGGCCTCTTCCATGATGGTGAGGTCGGCGGAGAAGACGGTGTCGAAGACTTTGTCGAAGCCGAGTCTGCGCATGGCGGCAGCCATCTTGCCCTGGGCGTCGGTGCCGATGGGCTTGTCGAAGCATTCGGCAAGGCCGGCACGGACGGCGGGAGCGACCTGGACGAGGACGTGTTTGCTCGGATCGTGGATCGCCGCAAAGACATCGTCGACGGAGTCTTTCTCATAGATGGCACCGGTCGGGCAGACCGCGATGCACTGTCCGCAGTGGATGCAGGACGTCTCAGCCAGCGGCAGATCGAAGACAGAACCGATGTTCGTGTCGAAGCCGCGGTTGTTCGGGCCGATGCAGCCGATGCCCTGGCTCACCGTACAGGCGGCGACGCAGCGACGGCAAAGGATGCACTTGGAGTTGTCGCGAACCATGTGAGCGGCAGAATCGTCGATCTCGAAGACCGGGTTCGCGCCCGCATAGTAGTTCTCGTCCTCGATGCCGTATTCCTGGCAGAGCTGCTGGAGCTCGCACTTGCCGGAACGGACGCAGGACAGACATTCTTTTCTGTGGTTGGAAAGGATCAGTTCGAGGGTCTTTTTCCGGTTCTCGATGATCCGCGGGGTGTTGGTGTAGACTTCCATGCCGTCCGCTGCGGGGAATACGCAGGCAGCCGCCAGTTTCGGAGAGCCTTTGACTTCGACGAGACACATGCGGCAGGCGCCGATCTCGTTGATCTCTTTGAGGTAGCAGAGTGTCGGGATCTTGATGGCCGCTTCATGAGCTGCCTGAAGAACTGTATATCCCTTGGGGACCGTCACTTCTACTCCATCGATTTTCAAGGTAATGGTATCCATGAACGTTCCTCCTTACTGCTTCGAAATAGCGCCGAACTTACAATTGTTCATGCAGGCGCCGCACTTGATGCACTTGTCAGTGTCAATGGCGAGCGACGGCTTCTTGTGGCCTTCTGCCACGTAGTCGGTGACAGAGATGGCGTCGGCCGGGCAGTTCCGCTGACACATGGTGCAGCCGATACATTTCTCCGGGTCGATGACGTAGGAGAGCAGCGCGGTACATACGCCGGCGGGACATTTCTTGTCCTGGATGTGGGCGATGTACTCGTCGCGGAAGAAACGGATGGTGGACAGGACCGGGTTCGGAGCCGTCTGACCAAGGCCGCAGAGTGCGTTCTCCTTGATGTAATAGGCGAGCTCTTCCAGCTTGTCGATATCTTCCATGGTGCCTTTGCCTTCGGTGATGCGGTCGAGGATCTCGAGCATTCTTCTGGTACCGATGCGGCAGGGCGTACATTTACCGCAGGATTCGTCGACCGTGAACTTCAGGAAGAATTTCGCGATGTCGACCATGCAGTTGTCTTCGTCCATGACGATGAGTCCGCCGGAACCCATGATGGATCCGATCTCGGCGAGGTGCTCATAGTCCATCTGGACGTCGATGTGAGATGCGGGGATACAGCCGCCGGACGGGCCGCCGGTCTGCGCCGCTTTGAATTTCTTGCCGTTCGGGATACCGCCGCCGACTTCTTCGATGACGGTGCGAAGGGTGGTACCCATCGGGATCTCGACGAGGCCGGTGTGCTTGATCTTGCCGCCGAGGGCGAAGACCTTGGTACCCTTGGACTTCTCGGTACCCATGGCTGCGAACCATTCCGGACCGTTGATGATGATCTGGGGGATGTTCGCCCAGGTCTCAACGTTGTTCAGGATGGACGGGCTCTGGAACAGACCCTTTTCGGCCGGGAACGGAGGACGGGGACGGGGCTCACCGCGGTTGCCTTCGATGGAGGTCATGAGGGCCGTCTCTTCGCCGCAGACGAATGCGCCGGCGCCGAGGCGGATGTCGATATCGAAATCGAATCCGGTCTCCATGATGTTCTTGCCGAGGAGGCCGTACTCATGGGCCTGGTCAAGGGCGATCTTCAGACGCTGGACCGCGATCGGATACTCCGCGCGGACGTAGATGTAACCCTGGTTCGCGCCGATCGCGTAACCGGCGATGGTCATGGCTTCGAGGACCACGTGGGGGTCGCCTTCCAGGATGGAACGGTCCATGAAGGCACCGGGGTCGCCTTCGTCGGCGTTACAGCAGACGAACTTCTGCGGTGCGTCATAGCCCTTGGCGAATTTCCACTTGAGGCCCGTCGGGAAACCGGCGCCGCCGCGTCCGCGGAGGCCGGAGTCGAGCATGACCTGGATGACGTCGTCCGGAGTCATCTCCTGCAGGACTTTCTGCAGGGCGACATAACCGTCCATCGCCAGATATTCATCGATGCTCTCCGGGTCGATGAGGCCGCAGTTCTTGAGCGCGACTCTCTTCTGGACCTGGTAGAAGCTCGTGTCATTCAGAGAGGTGACCTGCTCTTTCAGGACTTCGTCCTCGTGGACAAGGCGATCCACGATACGGCCCTTCAGGAGGTGCTCTTCCACGATTTCGGGGATGTCATCGACCGTGACACGGCTGTAGAAGACATCGCCGGGGTAAACGACCATGATGGGGCCGAGTTCGCAGAGACCGAAACAGCCGGTCTGGACCACTTTGACTTCGTCCTGGAGGTCTTTTGCCACCAGTTCTTTCTCCATGGCCTCCTGCAATGCTTTGCTTCCGCTGGCGGTACAGCCCGAACCGCCGCAGATCATAACATGAGATCTTATCATAATAATGCCCTCCTGTTCGTCAGACCTTCGCGGCGCCGATGGTGTACTCGGTGACGACGTTGCCCTTGACGAGGTGCTCGGCGACAACGCGTTTCGCCTTGTCTGCCGTCATCTTGACGTAGGTCGTCTTTTCATCGCCGTCGAAGATCTCGACAACGGGCTCATACTGGCAGATGCCGATGCAGCCGGTCTGTTCGACGCTGACTTTGTCGCCGATGCCGGAGCCGTTGACTTCTTCCACGAAAGTGGACAGGACCGGACGCGCACCGGCGGCGATGCCGCAGGTCGCCATGCCGACGACAACGCGTACGGCGCCTTCCTTTTCACGGAGAGCGATCTTCGCTTTTGTTTGTTCACGGATACGAGCGAGTTCTTCCAAACTCTTCATAAGCGTTCTCCTTCCTTGATAGCTTCATACTGTTCTTCTAAGAAAGATTGCAGCCACAGCAGGATGTCGGGTTCGTTGACCGGTACATCGCCCAAAGTCTCCCTAACTTCGCGCATGTCAAGGTCGACGTCCCCATTCGCTGTGTGGTGATGATAGATGAAATCGATGTTCGGATTGCCCTGGATGAGGGTGATGAGCGTGGAGACCATATCGCCCAGCGGCACAAAGTTGATGTTGTGCATGTAGAACAGGGCTTTGAAGGTGGTCCCGTGCCCCTCGGCCGGTTCTTCCACCGACGAGATCTCGAGATTCCCGCCGGTCATCTCGGCCTGCATCTCAAAGAGCGGGACGCCCATCCCGACTTTGCGGGTAGTCCGGCTCGTGAAAAACGGGTCGCGGAGTTTTTCCAGCGTCTCTTCGGAGAGACCGCACCCGTTGTCCCGGATGCTGATGGTCATGGCCGGGTAAGCTTCCTCGATGCTGATGCGCATCGTGTCGGCGCCCGCGGCGATGCCGTTCATCGTGATGTCCAGGATGTTCAGAGAAAGTTCCTGCACGTCTCATTCCCCCTTCAGATAACGGAAGACCGCTTCCGCGGGGGTCCCTTCGTCGTCCACTTCGATGGAAAAGACAGCCTCCTCCGGAACCGCGTCCGGCCGGTGGGCGTCTGAACCATAGATGACCTGCATGTCGCGAAGCCTCGGGTACTTCTCCCGGTAGGGCTCGATGTTCGCGGGGTCGTTGTACTCCGCGAAACGGTAAGCCGGATGTTCCGGGACGTCGCCGAGGACCGCGATGAGTCCGTTCGAAGGGCGATCGACGTGGGCCGGGTGACAGACACCTCCCATGGAGGTCGCCAGGTCATAGGCCTCTTCCAGTGTCAGGGTCGTCGCGTTCGGCAGGTAGTACGGGTCTTCCCCGATGACCTTGTCGTTCGCGTCGACGATGAGTTGGTTTCCGAAAATATTGACTTTGTTTTTGATGAGTACCCGGTGCTCGTATACCTTTTCTTCAAAGGCTGCCGCCTCTTCACAGGTGAGGAACAGGCAGATGACATGGATGTCCTCCGCGGTCGTCAGTTCCATCCCCGCCAGCGGAGACAGGCCGTAGGCCTCTGCCGCCTCGAAGAACGCCGGGCAGTTCCGGGTCGTGTTATGGTCCGTCAGAGCCGCGACGTCCACGCCCGCCAGTTTGTGGAGCCCCGCCACCAGCGCGGGCACCATCTCGTCTTCCCCGCAGGGAGACAGGCAGGAGTGGTTGTGCAGATCGACAAAAACCGTTCTCATAAAAATTCCGCCATTCTTGCTACGGTGTCGAAGGAGCTCTTTTCGGTGCAGAGAAGGTTCACTTCCTGCTCCATGGCGACCTGCGCCACTTCCTCCGAGACTCCGGCACCTTCCGTGACGATGACGCATGCCATTTCGATCAGCACGGCCACCGCCGCAATGTTACGGTTGTTGAGGATGGTCACCCAGGCGCAGCCTTCCGTGGCATTGCCCATGACCCACGAGGGCATATCGCCCACATAGCCGGAGGTGACTTCGTATTCCGGGTGCGGGAGCGCCACCGGGTCGAGCCCGAGGCGATCGACGAGTTCCTGTACGGTCATGTCTCATCCTCCTTTGTCTGGTTGCTCCGGACCCTGTCCAGCAGCAGACAGTCTTTGATCGTGGCGGTGCCACGGACGATGTCCTCTGCCAGTGCCCGGCAGGTCGGGGCTCCGCAGGCGCCGCAGTCCAGCGACGGGAGCTCCCCTGCGATCCGTTCGAGCTCCATCCGTTTCAGGAGGGCCTGACGGCGGTCGGGGTCCAGGGCTTCCGGCGGGTCGTACAGCAGCGACTCTTCCAGGAAATAGTCTCCCGGGATGAACGTGCTGTCCTGCTTTTTGGAGAAGTCCCAGTTTCTGGACTCCGGCATGGTCCGTTCCACATAGAGGAGACGGGACCGGGCCACGAAGGGGTTCTCCACGGCCAGCACTCCGCCGACACATCCGCCCGGACACGCGTTCAGTTCGATGAAGTCGAGGTCCGGTAAGGTGTCGTTGTCGATACTGTCGAGTACTTTGATGACATTCTCGATGCCGGAGGCTGCCAGGTGACGGTGCTTCGAGAGGGCTTTCGCCTCTCCTCCGGAGCCCGCCCAGCGGATGCCGACGCGGCCGGTTTTGGAACGGGGAGGCGGTACATCGCCACGCTTCATGACCTGCACGAGGCGTTTGTAGATGTCCGTCATGCTGAGGACGCCGTCCACCAGTTTCCGGTCTTCCTCGGCCTCCTGCTTCAGGTACGAGACCTTGGCGGGACAGGGCGAGATGAAGAAGATGCCGATGTCTTCGTCCGTCAGTTCCGGGTGTTCCTTCAATGCCACGATCCGGGCCAGTTTTGCCGCCATATCCACCGGCGGGTGGAGCGGCATGACGTTGTCCACGAGGTCCGGATAGCGGATGGAGATGAGCCGTCCGATGACGGGACAGGCGGAGCTGATGACCGGTTTCGGAACGTCCTCCCGCATGATGTAGCGGCGGGAATATCCGGAGACCAGTTCGGCTGCCTGCGCCACTTCGAAAATGTCATCGAAGCCGATCTTCAAAAGGCCTTCCAGCACATAGTTGATGTCATCGAGATGGTCGAACTGCCCATAGAGTGCCGGGGCGGGCAGCGCGATCTTGAATTTGTAGTCCTGAATGCATTCGAAGGGGTCCGCTTCGGCATGTTTCGCCTGGTACCCGCAGGTCCGGATGCATTCGCCGCAGTCGATGCAGAGTGTCGTCGTGATCTGCGCGTGTCCGTCCCGGATGCGGATGGCTTCCGTCGGGCAGCGCTGCAGACAGTGGGTACACCCTTTACACTTTTCCAGAGTCAGTGCGACAGAATGACGTACGTTTGCCATATCGCATGCCTCCTTCCAATATGCCTTACGCTACGTACACTTTCATATGGATGGTCGTCCCGACGCCTACTTCGGTCTCGATCTCCATTTCATCGGTGTTTTTCTTCATATTGGGCAGGCCCATACCGGCACCGAAACCGGCCGAGCGGACTTCTTCCGAAGCCGTGGACCATCCTTTCTGCATGGCCTTCTCGACGTCCGGGATGCCCGGACCTTTGTCGGCCAGTGTAATGTCTATTTCGTCGAGTCCCACACTTACATCCGCGGTCCCGCCGTCAGCATGGATGACCATGTTGATCTCTCCCTCATATACAGCGATCGCGATACGCCGTATGATGTCCTGCGGGAAGCCCAGATTACGAAGCTCTTTCTTGATCTTCATGGAGGCCTCTCCGGCCGCCGCGAAGTCGTTTCCGTCAACGTCGTAATGGAGTTTGACAAGTTCAGACATAGGAATGCCCTGCAGGGTTCAGACCGTTCGTGTACAGGATACCACTGGTCTCGTACATCGTGAGTTCTGTGGTCAGCAGAACGAGGTCGTTGTCCTCTGCCATTTCTTTCATGTTATCGGTCGGCTGTTTGCCGCGGACCATGATGATGCAGTACATGTTCATCATGGCTGCCGTGCGGACGATCTGTTCATTGACGAGGCCGGTGAGCAAAACACCCTGGTCCTGTACATAGGCGAGGACCTCGCTCATCATGTCGGAGCCGAAGGCCGAGGAGACTTCCTCGTCGAGCTTATCGGCACCGGACTGGACATCTGCGTTCAACAGGCTGACGATTTCTTGGATCTTCAAAATACCACCCCAGGATCTTACCGGTACTTATTCAAAACATTTTCGACCTGGTCCGGAGTCATTCGTCCGTAGACGTCTTCTCCGACCATCATGACGGGAGCCAGACCGCATGCGCCGACGCAACGGCAGGAAACCAGAGAGAATTTCCGGTCAGGTGTGCATTCGCCCTCTCCGATATCCAGGACTTCCGAGATCTTGTCGTAGATCGCCTGAGACCCCTTCACGTAGCAGGCGGTGCCGAGGCACACCGAAACTTCGTGTTCTCCCTTGGGGGCCAGCGCAAACTGCGCATAGAAGGTGGCGACTCCGTAGATCTTTTCGATCGGGACGTCCATTGCGTCGGAAATGATGGTCTGGACCTCGATGGGCAGGTAACCATAGATCTCCTGGGCTTTCTGCATGACGGGCATGAGAGCGCCAGGGAGGTCTTTCATTTCCTCAATGGCGGCCAGCAGCTCCGCTTCCTGTTCCGCGGTGCCGAGGAATGCCACTTTGGTTTTCGTTTCCATAAACTACCTCCTTCAATAAGTCATAATATTGCCTGATCGCGATGTCCCGTTTTTCGCATAAGACCGCGCGTTCATGTAATTTCATATACAGCATAACATAAAAAAAGACTGCTTGCCTGACATTTTTTGTTCAACTTGACGAGAGTGACACTTGTCAGACAGCGGGAGGACTGCCGTGCATTTTTTCGCGTCGTTTCGCCACTTTTGGGCGATACATTTTCTGCTTGTCAAACGATTGTCATCATTCGCAGTTTTTGTTTATTGTTATTTTATTAACAAGCTGCAATATATATTTTAGTCATAAAGCCCATTATGTCAACTGACGTACAATTCGTTTATACAAATGCGTTATTTTGTCTAGTTCGTCGTGACAATAACATGTCAATCCGCCCTCCCCTGTTAAAAGAAAAACACTACACGATTCGCCGTTTCTGTTCTAAAAAGGGGCAAATCGCGCAAAAAAAGCCCCGTGCCGGAGGCACAGGGCTCTGTTTCTATTGTGTTGTCAGTCGAACTTACAGGAGCTCGATGATGCACATTTCTGCGGCATCTCCGCGACGCGGGCCGGTCTTGGTGATCCGGGTGTAACCGCCGTTGACGTCAGCATACTTCGGAGCGATCTCGTCGAAGAGCTTCTTCGCGACATCTTCCTTGGTGACATAGGCAAGGACCTGTCTCTTGGCAGCAAGATCGTCCTTCTTGGCGATGGTGATCATCTTTTCGGTCATCGCGCGAACTTCCTTCGCACGGGTAACGGTCGTTTCGATTTTGCCGTTTTCAAGCAGGAACGTGACCATTGCGCGCAGCATCGCTTTGCGGTGGTCGCTGGCTCTGCCGAGTTTTCTGGTACCAGGCATTGGGTACTTCCTCCTTTGTCTTATTCGTCGTCCTTACGGAGAGAGAATCCGAGGGAATCCAGCTTCGCGATGACTTCGGCAAGAGACTTCGTACCGAGGTTGCGGACCTTCATCATATCGTCTTCGGATTTGTTCGTGAGGTCTTCTACTGTGTTGATGCCTGCTCTCTTCAAGCAGTTAAAGGAACGAACAGACAAATCAAGTTCTTCAATGGTCATCTCTAAGACCTTCTCGCGAGAGTTGTCGTCCTTCTCCACGAGCACGTCTGTCATGAATTCAGATTCAGACAAGTCGATGAACAACTTGAGGTGATCGTTGAGGATCTTGGCTGCCAGCGATACCGCGTCTTTGGCAGACAGCGTACCGTTGGTCCACACTTCGAGCGTCAGCTTATCGTAGTCGATGCGCTGGCCGACACGGGTGTTTTCTACAGTGAAGTTGACCTTCAGAACGGGTGAGTAGATGGAGTCGATGGCAATGACGCCTGTCGGCGGCTGAAGCTTTTCCTTGTTTCTGTCAGCAGAAACATAGCCTCTGCCATTGTCCACTGTCATCTCCATGGACAGCTTGGCATCCTTGTCGAGGGATGCGATGTGAAGCTCCGGATTGAAGATCTCGATTTCGGAATCTCCCTTGATGTCACCGGCGGTGACTTCGCCTTCTCCGGTTGCATCGATGTATACGGTCTTGGGGCCGTCACCGTTGATCTTGATGATGACGCTCTTGAGGTTCAGGACGATCTCCGTGATGTCTTCCTTGACACCGGGGATGGTATCGAACTCATGGACTTTGCCGTCGATCTTGACGGAGGTGATGGCGTATCCCGGAAGGGAAGAAAGCAGAACGCGTCTCATGCTGTTGCCGAGAGTCGTGCCAAATCCTCTTTCGAGAGGCTCGAGAGTGAACTTGCCGTAAGTGCTGTTCTCTTCCTGGTTGAATACTTCGATATTAGGCTTCTCAATACCGATCATTCGTTAACCCTCCTTGAATGGTAAAAAAGTGGATTGCGGGTTAGTGAGCAGTGGCATTACTTGGAGTAGAACTCGACGATGAGGTGCTCTTCGACCGGGAAGTCCACATCTTCACGAGTGGGGACTCTGGTCACAGTACCGGCAAAGTTCGCCTTATCCAGTTCCAGCCATGCGGGGGTCGTGATGAGGGGAGCATCTTCACCGGTCAGTCTTGCGAAGACTGCGGAAGAACGGCTCTTTTCCTTAACGGCAACGACCTGGCCGGGTTTGACCTGGTAGGACGGGACGTCTACTTTCTTGCCATCTACGGTGAAATGACCGTGAGTTACAAGCTGGCGAGCCTGACGACGAGTGGTCGCAAAGCCGAGGTGGAACACAACGTTGTCCAGACGGCGTTCGCAGAGGATGAGAAGGTTTTCACCGGTCTTACCCTGCATCTTGGCTGCCTTTTCATAATAGGAACGGAACTGCTTTTCCTGTACGCCGTAGATGAACTTCACCTTCTGCTTCTCGTTGAGCTGAGTGGCGTACTCGGACTGTTTTCTTCTCATGTTGCCCTTCGGTTTGCGACGGGTGTCCTTGCCGGCATAACCCATGGTTGCCGGAGAGAAGTCAAGGCTCTTCGCCTTCTTGGCGATGGGCTGTCTATTTCTAGCCATAGTGGTTTATCCTCCTTTAACGATCAGACACGACGTCTTTTCGGCGGACGGCATCCGTTGTGCGGGATCGGAGTCACGTCTTTGATCATGGTGACTTCGAGACCTGCGGTCTGCAGTGCACGGATGGCGGCTTCACGGCCGGCGCCCGGGCCTTTGACGTAGACTTCGATGGTCTTCATTCCACGGTCGACAGCAACTTTCGCGGCAGTCTCTGCTGCGGTCTGAGCTGCGAAGGGAGTGGATTTTTTGGAACCACGGAAGCCCATTTCACCGGCACTTGCCCAGGAAACAGCGTTGCCCTGAGTGTCCGTGATGGTGACGATGGTGTTGTTGAAGGTGGACTGGATATGCGCAGAACCACGTTCGACGACTTTGCGGTCGCGGCGTCTGCGGGTAGAAGTGTTCTTCTTGGAACCTTGTTTAGCCAAAGTGTTATCCCCCTTAAATTACTTCTTCTTGTTAGCGATGGTCTTTTTCGGACCTTTGCGTGTACGGGCATTCGTCTTGGAACGCTGACCTCTGACGGGGAGACCTTTTCTATGGCGAACGCCACGGTAAGAACCGATTTCGATAAGTCTCTTGATGTTCAGAGCGGTTTCCCGACGAAGATCACCTTCGACCTTAAGGTTGTGGTCAATGTAGTCACGAAGCTTGGCAACATCCTGCTCGGTAAGATCTTTTACGCGAGTATCGGGGTTGACGCCGGTAGCTTTGATGATATCGTCTGCAGTCTTTCTGCCGATGCCATGGATATAGGTGAGAGCGATTTCGATTCTCTTGTCTCTCGGCAGGTCGACACCTGATAAACGAGCCATGTAGGCACCTCCATTAAGTGTTACTGGTCAGGCTTTAGCCCTGACGCTGTTTGTGCTTCGGGTTCTCACAGATGACCATGACTTTACCCTTGCGCTTGATGATCTTGCACTTTTCGCACATTTTTTTGACAGAAGGTCTGACTTTCATTGTGTTACCTCCTAATAATTACTTCGATCGCCATGTAATACGGCCGCGAGTAAGGTCGTACGGCGACATTTCGACCGTTACTTTATCGCCCGGAAGGATGCGGATGAAGTTCATGCGCAGCTTGCCGGAAATGTGGGCCAGTATCTGATGTCCGTTCTCGAGCTCCACTTTGAACATGGTGTTCGGGAGTGCTTCGACGACGGTACCTTCGATTTCGATCATATCCTGTTTCGACATGAGTTTCCCTCCTCTGGGTCAGTCCAGTGTCGGACGCGGGGTCAGAATGACCGGTCCGTCTTCGGTGATGGCGATGGAATGTTCGTAATGGGCGGAGGGTTTTCCGTCCGCGGTGAAAACAGTCCATTCATCGCCGGGCAGCTGTTTGATCTTTGCCGTACCCAGGTTGATCATGGGCTCGATGGCAATGGTCATGCCGGGGAGCAGCCGAACGCCTTTGTGGGGACGTCCGAAATTGGGAACTCCCGGCTCCTCATGGAGTTTGGTCCCGATGCCGTGTCCTTCGTATTCACGAACGACACCGTAACCGCGACTCTCGCAGTATTCCTGGATGGCCGCTCCAATGTCTCCGACCCGGTTGCCCGGGACCGCCTGCTGGATGCCGATGAGAAGCGCTTCTCTGGTGGTCTCGCACAGCCGCTGCACTTCAGGAGAAACTTCTCCGACATAGAACGTATAGGCGTTGTCGCCATTGTAGCCATCGATCTTGGCTCCGGTGTCCACGGAGACGATGTCTCCTTCTTTCAGGATCCGGTTCTTGCTGGGAATACCGTGGATGATCTCGTCGTTCACGGATATGCATGCCGTGTTGGGAAAATCGTAGAGATGCAGGAAGTTCGGCTCGGCGCCCTGGCTCTTGATGTAGTTGTAACAGACTTCATCGAGTTCCAGTGTGGAAACGCCCGGGCGGACGTATTTGCCGACTTCCATGAGGGCTCCGGCAGAGATCCTGCCGGCTTCCTTCATGATCTCCAGTTCCCTGGCAGATTTCAAAACGATCATACTTTAAGCCTCCAGTGCGGCTTTGACGCGGTCGAAGATCTCTTCGACGGTGCCGATGCCGTCCACTTCAGAGAGCTTTCCGGCCGCTTCATAGTAACCTTTCAGCGGCTCGGTCTGATCGTGGTAAACCTTTAAGCGGTCAGCGACCGTTTCCGGTTTGTCGTCCTTACGCTGGACGAGTTCTGCTCCGCAGCGGTCGCAGATGCCCTCGACTTTCGGCTGCTTGGTGACGATGTGGAACGAAGAACCGCAGTCCGGGCAGACACGACGTCCGCTCATTCTTTCGGTGATGGCTTCGTCCGGGACCTCGATGTCGACGACTTTGTCGATGACGATGCCCATGGCGTCCAGCGCCTCAGCCTGAGGGATGGTGCGGGGGAATCCATCGAGGATGAATCCCTTCGCGCAGTCGTCTTTTGCAAGACGTTCTTTGATGATGCCAATGACGACATCGTCCGGGACAAGTGCGCCGGATTCGATGAACGCTTTGGCTTTCAGTCCCATTTCGGTGCCGTTTTTCAGCGCCTCACGGATCATGTTGCCGGTCGAGACCGTCGGGATGGCATAAGCATCTGCGACTTTTTCGGCCTGAGTGCCTTTGCCGGCGCCAGGTGCTCCAAGGAAAATGATATTCATGCGTAATTCTCCTTTTCTAAAGGGTCCTTAGCTCAGGAAGCCCTTATACTGACGGACCATCAGCTGAGATTCGAGCTGACGAACGGTTTCGAGCGCGACGCCGACAAGGATGATGACAGACGTACCGCCGAGGGCGATGTTCATCTGGGATCCGGTGGCGTTCGTGATCTGCGAATAAACAATGGGAA
Organism: Clostridia bacterium; assembly: GCA_017461005.1. Taxonomy (GTDB): domain Bacteria; phylum Bacillota; class Clostridia; order Oscillospirales; family Acutalibacteraceae; genus RUG420. The sequence goes on along the minus strand of JAFTZU010000056.1, from coordinate 27,685 downwards.
GAATGGCAACGACGCTGATGAGCAGGGAGCCGATCAGGACGATGCGATTCAGGACCTTCTGTAAGTACTCCGAGGTGGGCTTACCGGGGCGGATGCCCGGGATGGTGCCGTTGTTGCGGCGAAGGTTGTTCGCCATTTCCACGGGATTGTACTGGATCGAAGAATAGAAGTAAGCAAAGAAGATGATGAGGATGAAATACATGATCCCGTAGAACCATCTCTCTGCGTCGAACATGTCGAAGAATTTATCCCAGCCGCTGCCGTCCTCGATCTTGCTGTCGACAAACATACGGATCGTCGGCGGCAGAGAAAGGATGGAGCTGGCGAAGATGATGGACATAACACCGGAGATGTTGACCTTGATGGGCAGGTTGGTGTTCTGTCCGCCGTACATTTTCCGGCCGACCACGCGTTTTGCGTAGACGACGGGGATCCGTCTCTCGGAGTTGTCCACCCAGACGATGAACAGGATGCTCGCGATGATCAGGATGGCGGCAAGCGGAGCGTACGCATAGTACAGACCGCCGCGCTTGAAGGCTTCCCACATCATGATGACGTCCTGCGGGATGCGGGATACGATACCCGCGAACAGGAGGATGGAGATACCGTTACCGATGCCCTTGGCGTTGATCTGCTCACCGAGCCACATCATGATGGCAGAGCCGGCGATGAGGGTGATGATGACGACCAGAGCCTGAAGGACCGCGGAGAAGCCGGTGAAGGCCAGACCGTTCGCGTCGGTGGCGAGGTATCCGCCGCTGCGCAGATAGAAGAAGTATGCGGTGGACTGGAGAGCCGCGATGACGACCGCGACGACTCGGGTGATCCGCTGCAGTTTCTTTCTGCCGACGTCGCCCTCTTTGGAGAGACGTTCGAGTGCCGGGATCGCGACACCGAGCAGCTGCATGATGATGGATGCGTTGATGTACGGGGTGATGGACATGGCGAACAGCGTCGAATAGTTGAACGCGTCACCGGTCATCATGTTGAGATAGTTCATGAAGTTGCCCGCAGAGGTGGTATCGTCGATGATACCCTGGGCAGCGTTCGTGAACGGAACGGAAATGGCTGCGCCGATCCGGAAAATCAGGATGATGAACGCAGTGTAGAGGATCTTCTTGCGAAGTTCCGGGGTCTTAAGAGCATTGACAAGCGTCTGGAGCATCTTATACCTCCTCGGCACTTCCGCCGACTGCTTCGATCTTCTCCTTTGCAGTCTTACTATAGGCATTCACCTTGACGGTGAGTTTCTTGGTGAGGTCACCGTTACCGAGGACTTTGACACCGTCTTTCGCCTTCTTGATGAGACCGACTTTGATGAGGGCCTCTGCATCGACGACGTCACCGTCGTTGAAGCGAGCTTCCAGATCAGAGACATTGACGGTCACGATCTCTTTGGCGAAGATGTTGTTGAAGCCTCTCTTCGGAAGACGTCTCTGAAGGGGCATCTGGCCGCCTTCGAAACCGGCGCGCTGGGAATAACCGGCTCTCGCCTTCTGACCCTTGTGGCCCTTACCGGCGGTCTTGCCCTGTCCGGAAGCGGTACCACGGCCGATTCTCTTGACGTCTTTCTTGGAACCCTTTGCAGGGGAAAGTTCGTGTAATTTCATTCGTCGCACCTCCCTCAAGCTTCGTTGACGACTTCGACGAGATGCGCGATCTTGCGGATCTTGCCGGCCGTCTGAGCGTTGTCAGGCTGAGTGCTGACATCGCCGATTTTGCGAAGACCAAGAGAATATGCAGTAGCGATCTGGTCTTTCTTGTTTCCGATCAGGCTGCGGACGAGCTTGACCTGTACAGTTTTTTCTGCCATTGTAGCCACTCTCCTTAGCCTAAGATTTCGTTGACGGATTTGCCGCGGATCTCAGCAACTTCTTCAACATTGCGAAGCTGGGACAGACCATCGAGGGTAGCCCGGACAACGTTGCAGGGGTTGTTGGAACGAAGTGCCTTGGACCGGATGTCCTGGATGCCGACCGTTTCGACAACGGCACGGACGGGACCGCCGGCGATGACGCCGGTACCGGGTGCGGCGGGTTTCAGCAGGACGACGCCTGCGCCGTATTTGCCAATGACCTCGTGAGGGATGGTGGTCCCCTTCAGAGAAACTCTGATCAGGTTCTTCTTGGCGTCTTCAATACCCTTGCGGATGGCATCCGGGACTTCGCCGGATTTACCAAGGCCGAAGCCGACAAGGCCGTTGCCGTCACCGACAACAACAAGAGCAGCGAACTTATAGATACGACCACCCTTGACGGTTTTGGAAACGCGGTTGATGGTGATGACGCGCTCCTGAAGCTCTAAATTAGATGCATCGATTTTAGCCAAAAGTCTTCCTCCTCCCTTAGAATTCGAGGCCGCCCTCACGGGCACCTTCTGCAAGTTCAGCCACGCGGCCCTGGTAGACATAGCCACCGCGGTCGAACACTACTGTTTTGATGTCTTTCTTGACTGCACGCTCGGCAAGGACTTTGCCGACTTCGCGTGCGGCGTCTTTATTTCCGCCGTATTCCTTGAAAGTCTTCTCATTGGAGGACGCAGAGACCAGCGTGTTGCCGGTGACGTCGTCAATGATCTGAGCATAGATGTTGTTCAGGGAGCGGTAAACGCAGAGGCGCGGTCTTTCGGCAGTACCGGAGATCTTACCGCGAACTCTCTTATGACGCTTAAGACGAGCTTTATTGCTATCTGGTTTAGTAACCATTCCGATTCACTCCTTTTCTTACTTACCGCCCTTACCGGCTTTACCTTCCTTGCGGCGGATGTGTTCGTCTGCATACTTGATGCCCTTGCCCTTGTAGGGTTCCGGCGGACGCTTCTCGCGAACTTCTGCAGCGAACTGGCCGACCTTCTGTTTGTCGGCGCCGGAGATGGTGATCTTGTTGCCGTTGACTTCAGCAGTCAGGCCTTCCGGAACATCCATCTCGACCGGATGAGAATATCCGACGGTCAGGTTGAGCTTGTTGCCCTGGACTGCGGCACGGTAACCGACACCATTGACTTCGAGCACCTTGCTGAAACCGTTGCTGACGCCCTCGACCATGTTGGCGATGAGCGAGCGGGTCAGACCGTGGAGTGCTCTGTTCTGCTTCTGGTCGTTCGGACGCTCGACGATGACTTCAGCGCCTTCGACCTTCACAGTCATATTCGGATGCACATCTCTGGTAAGAGTAGCCTTCGGGCCCTTTACGGTAACAGTGCAACCGTCGATTTTGACTTCGACCCCCGCCGGGATGGCGATGGGCTTTTTGCCGATACGAGACATGTACTGTTTCCTCCCTTACCAAACGAATGCGAGGACTTCGCCGCCGACGTTGGCTTTGCGAGCCTCTTTATCTGTCATAACGCCCTTCGGAGTCGAGAGGATGGCAACGCCAAGGCCCTTCATGACCCTCGGCATATCCTCACAGCTCGTGTAGATCCGGAGGCCCGGCTTGGAGACTCTTCTGAGTCCGGTGATGACCGGGGACTTGTTCGGACCGTATTTGAGCGTGATCGTAATGATACCCTGCTTCCCGTCTTCTTCGACAGTGAAGCTCTTGATGTATCCTTCATCAACCAGAATCTGAGCAATGGCTTTCTTCATGTTTGATGCGGGAACTTCAACTGTATCATGCTTTGCTGCGTTAGCATTTCTGATTCTTGTAAGCATATCTGCTACAGAGTCTGTAACCTGCATGTTATGTTTCCTCCTTGCTCAAATTTACCAGCTGGCTTTTTTGACACCAGGGATCTGACCCTTGTGTGCGAGTTCTCTGAAGCAAACTCTGCATACACCGTATTTACGAAGGTATGCGTGAGGTCTGCCGCAGATCTGGCATCTGTTGTGCTGTCTGGTCGAATACTTCGGCTCTCTGGCAGCTTTGACTTTCATCGATGTTTTAGCCATTTCTGAAAACCTCCTTATTCTCTCGCAAACGGTGCGCCCATAAGGGTCAGCAGTTCTTTTGCTTCTTCATCGGTCTTCGCGGTGGTGATGAACGCAATGTCCATGCCGCGAATCGCGTCGATCTTGTCGTACTCGATCTCCGGGAAGATCAGCTGTTCCCGAATACCCATGGAGTAGTTGCCGCGTCCATCGAAGGAGTTCGGGTTGATACCGCGGAAGTCACGAACGCGCGGGAGCGCGAGGTTGAAGAACCGGTCGAGGAACTCATACATTCTGTCGCCGCGAAGAGTGACCTTCGCAGCAATGGTCATGCCTTCACGAAGTTTGAAGTTCGCGACGGACTTCTTGGCCTTGATGAGAACGGGCTTCTGGCCGGTGATGGTGGACAGGTCTTTGACGACCGCGTCCAGGACTTTCGGGTTCTCTTTCGCTTCGCCACAGGCGACATTGACCACGATCTTGTCGAGTTTCGGGATCTGCATGACGCTCTTGTAGCCGAATTTTTCCATAAGAGCAGGTGCGACTTCGCTAACGTAAACGTCTTTCATTCTAGCCATGTTCACTTGCCCTCCTTATTCGAATTTCGCGCCGCACTTTTTGCAGACACGGAGTTTCTTACCGTCTTCCACAACGTGACCAACGCGGGTCGCCTTGCCGCATTCCGGGCAGACGAGCTGGACTTTGTCAGCGTAAAGAGCGGATTCTGCCTTTACGAGACCGCCGGTCTCGCCCATTCTGCGGGGCTTGACATGTTTCGTGATGATGTTGATGCCTTCGACGATGACCTTGCCCTCTGCGGGAGAGACAGCAAGGACTTTGCCTTTCTGGCCATGGTACTTGCCATTGATGACAACAACTTCATCGCCGGTTTTTACATGAACTTTATTCATTGTCTAGCTACCTCCGATTACAGTACTTCGGGAGCAAGGGAGAGGATCTTGGTGAAGTCCTTGCCTCTCAGTTCTCTTGCCACAGGCCCGAAAATACGTGTTCCTCTCGGGCTCTTATCGTCTTTGATAAGAACGGCTGCGTTTTCATCGAAACGGATGTAGGTACCATCGTCTCTGCGCACGCCGTTGACAGTTCTGACAACAACTGCTTTAACTACTTCGCCTTTTTTGACAGCGCCGCCGGGTGTTGCTTTTTTGACAGAAGCAACGATGACGTCGCCGATGTTGGCGTATCTCCTGTTCGTGCCGCCAAGCACTTTGATGCACATGATTTCCTTGGCACCAGAGTTGTCGGCAACCTTGAGGAGAGTCTGCTGCTGAATCACAGTAATTCCTCCTTATTTACTTGGCCTTCTCAATGATTTCGACCACGCGCCATCTCTTGTCCTTGGACATCGGGCGGGTCTCCATCAGGAGAACGCGGTCGCCTACGCGGCACTCGTTGTTTTCGTCATGCGCTTTGTACTTGACAGTGCGGTTGACGATCTTCTTATAAAGCGGGTGCTGGACCCTGTCTCTAACGGTCACGACGACCGTTTTATCCATTTTATCGCTGCTGACAACGCCGACGCGTGTCTTTCTAAGATTTCTTTCGCTCATGCTATCAAACCTCTCCTTCCTTAGGCTTCAGTGCCGTGGAGTTCGATATCGCGCTGAATGGTCTTGATGCGGGCGATGTCTTTCTTGACGGCACGAATGCGGGTGGGATTCTCCAGCTGGTTGATGGCCTGCTGGAAACGAAGTTTGAACAGCTCGTCTTTGAGCTCGGAAAGCTTTGCGTCAAGCTCTGCAGCAGACAGCTCTCTAAGTTCCTGAGCTTTCATTACTGTTCACCATCCTCCTGGTCTTTGACTACGAACTTACATTTGATGGGAAGCTTGTTGGCGGCAAGGCGCATGGCCTCACGGGCAACTTCTTCGTCGACGCCGGCGAGTTCAAACATGACTCTGCCCGGTTTGACAACGGCGACCCAGTATTCAACGGCGCCCTTACCTTTACCCATTCGGGTCTCGGCCGGGGTCTTGGTGATGGGTTTGTCAGGGAAGATCTTGATCCAGACCTGACCGCCACGCTTGATGTAACGGGTCATAGCAACACGGGCTGCTTCGATCTGAGCGGAAGTGATCCATGCCGGCTCAAGGGCGACAAGACCATACTGACCATAAGTGACCTTATTACCTCTGGTAGCTTTACCTTTCATGCGGCCACGCTGCTGTTTTCTGTGTTTAACTCTTTTCGGCATCAACATTATTTAGCTCCCCCTTCCTTGTTGTTACGGTTTCTGCGAGGTCTTCTGTTCTCACGCTCACGAGTGTTGTTCGTGTTCTCGTGAAGGACCTCACCTTTGTAGATCCACACTTTTACTCCGATTCTACCGTAAGTGGTAGCTGCTTCAACAAAGCCGTAGTCAATGTCAGCTCTGATCGTCTGAAGCGGGATGGTGCCTTCATGGTAGCTCTCCGAGCGGGCGATCTCAGCGCCGCCCAGACGGCCGGATACCTGGACTTTGATACCCTTTGCTCCAAGTCTCATTGTTCTACCGATCGCCTGCTTGACCGCTCTTCTGTAAGAGACACGTCTCTCGAGCTGGCCGGCGATGTTTTCAGCAACAAGAGTAGCGTCGAGGTCCGGCTGTTTGATCTCCACGATGTTGATGGAGACCGGCTTGCCGAGCATCTTTTCGACTTCACCCTTGAGCTTTTCGATTTCGGAACCGCCACGGCCGATCACGATGCCGGGCTTTGCGCAGAATACGTTGATTCTGACACGTTTGTTATCACGCTCGATTTCAACCTTCGGAACACCGGCTGCTTTCAGACGGTCAAGAAGGAACTTTCTGAGCTTGTAGTCTTCCACAAGAGTCGCGCCGAAATCTTTGTCATCTGCATACCAGCGAGATTCCCAGTCTTTGATGACGCCGACACGAAGTCCGGTGGGGTTTACTTTCTGTCCCATGTTTTTTCCTCCTCCGTTGGTTATTCTGCTTCCTTGAGCACGATCGTGATGTGGGAAGTTCTCTTACGAATGATGTAAGCTCTGCCCTGTGCTCTCGGACGGATACGCTTGAGGGTCGGACCCTGGTTTACGAAGCACTCGGCAACGTAAAGTTTCGAGGTGTCCATGTTTTTGACCTCAGCGTTTGCCATTGCTGATTTGAGGACCTTCTCAAGGACTTCACACGCGGCTTTCGGTGTGTGCTTGAGGATGGCCATCGCTTTTTCTGCATCTTCGCCACGGATCAGGTCGAGAACGATCTGGACCTTACGGGGCGCGATTCTTACGAAAGTAGCGGATGCTTTAGCTTCCATTAGTTACACACTCCTTTGTTAGCCTGATTTGGAACCCGAGTGACCTCTGAAGGTCCGAGTCGGTGCGAATTCGCCAAGTTTGTGTCCGACCATGTCCTCCGTTACATAAACCGGGACATGTTTGCGGCCATCGTGAACTGCGAAGGTATGACCAACGAAATCGGGGAAAATGGTGGAAGAACGGCTCCAGGTCTTCAGGACCTGCTTGTCACCGGTCTCGTTCATCTTCTGAACGCGGGCCAGGAGTTTGGGTTCTACATAGGGGCCTTTCTTAAGACTTCTGCTCATGATCCTTATCTCCTTTCACGATTACTTGCCGTTACGACGTCTGACGATCATCTTATCGGACTTCTTATTGTGTTTCCGGGTCTTGTAACCAAGAGCGGGTTTACCCCACGGGGTAACAGGGCCGGGTCTACCGATGGGCGATTTACCTTCACCACCGCCGTGCGGGTGGTCGTTCGGGTTCATGACAGAACCACGGACGGTCGGGCGGATACCCATGTGACGGGTGCGGCCTGCCTTACCGATCTTGACGTTCGCGTGGTCCGCGTTACCGACCTGGCCGATGGAGGCCATGCAGATCTCGGGGACGTTGCGAAGCTCGCCGGAGGGCATACGGAGAAGGGCGTAGCCGTTCTCACGAGCCATGAGCTGTGCTGCGTTACCAGCGGAACGGGCGAACTGGCCGCCGCGGCCGGGGTAGAGTTCGACGTTGTGGACGAAGGTACCGACCGGGATGTTGACGAGCGGAAGCGCGTTGCCGGGCTTGATGTCGGCGTCCGGGCCGTTCTCGATGGTGTAACCGACTTTCAGGCCGACGGGAGCGAGGATGTATCTCTTCTCGCCGTCCTCGTACTGGACGAGAGCGATGTTCGCGGAGCGGTTCGGGTCGTACTCAAGGGTGAGGACCGTTGCCGGGCAGTCGAACTTGTCGCGCTTGAAGTCGATGATTCTGTATTTTCTGCGGTTTCCGCCGCCTCTGTGGCGGACGGTGATTCTTCCGTAACTGTTACGACCGGAATGCTTGTTCATCGGTTCCAGAAGGCTTCTCTCAGGAGCAACCTTGGACAGTTCGGAGTAATCGGTGACAGACATGTTTCTGGTGCCGTTGGTGGTCGGCTTAATAACTCTGATCGCCATTTAGATTCACACTCCTTATACCATGCCTTCGAAGAACTCGATGGTCTTGGAGTCTTCGGTAAGGGTCACGATCGCTTTCTTCCAGGAAGCCTTGTAGCCTTCGAAACGGCCATAGCGGCGTTTCTGACCACGGACGTTCATGGTGTTGACTTTCTGAACTTCGACACCGAAGAGCTCTTCACAGGCCTTTTTGATCTCGACCTTGTTGGCGTCTTTCGCAACGGCGAAGGTGTACTTCTTCATTGCGGTGTTGCCCATGCTTTCCTCGGTGATGATGGGGCGGAGGATGATGTCCTGTGCTGTCTTACTCATGCATATACCTCCTCAAGCTTCTCTACGGCAGCCTTCGCAATGACGACTTTGTCGGCATTGAGCAGGTCGTAGACGTTGATGGCATTGACCGGGCTGACTTTGACGCCGGCAATGTTTCTTGCGCTCTTGTAGATGACTTCGTCCTTCTCGGCGGTGACGATGAGCGTCTTCTTGGCAGCGCTGAGCTTGTCGAGAGCTGCGACCATGTCTTTGGTCTTGATGGCGTCCATCTTGAGATCGTCGACGATGACGAAAGCTTCATTTGCGACTTTGTCAGACAGCGCGGACTTCATCGCGAGCTTTCTGACCTTCTTGTTGATGTCGAAGCCGTAGCTGCGGGGCTTCGGACCAAGGGCGACACCACCGTGTCTCCACTGCGGAGAGCGGGTGGAACCCTGTCTTGCGTGGCCGGTGCCTTTCTGTCTCCAGGGCTTGCGGCCGCCGCCTCTGACTTCTGCGCGTGTAAGGGTGGACTGAGTACCCTGACGCTGGTTTGCCAGGTAGTTGACCACGACCAGGTGCATAGCAGACGTGTTCGGCTCGATGCCGAAGATGCTGTCGTTCAGCTCCATGGCTCCGGTCTCTTTACCGGCAAAGCTGTAAACTTTAACGCTAGGCATGTCTTACTCCTCCTTACGCTTTGACTGTATCTTTCAGAATGACGATTCCGCCCTTCGGGCCCGGAACGGCGCCCTTGATGGCGATGAGGTTGTTCTCGGCATCGACCTTGACAACATCGAGATTCTGGATGGTGACGCGCTCGTGACCAAGATGACCGGCGAGCTTCTTGCCTTTGAAGACGCGGGACGGATCGGAGCATGCGCCCAGAGAGCCGGCGTGTCTTGCGTTAGGACCGGTACCGTGGGACTCTTTCAGGCGATGGAAGTTCCAGCGCTTGATGGCACCTGCAGTACCTTTACCTTTGCTCGTACCGATGACATCGACTTTGTCACCAGCTGCGAATGTGTCAACCTTGACGATGTCTCCGACGTTCAGTGCGGAGGTGTCGGCGAGGCGGAACTCACGAAGAACTTTCTTCGGGGCAACGTCTGCCTTGTCGAAATGACCCTTTTCGGGTTTGTTGACGCGTGTGACCTTCACATCGCCAAAACCAAGCTGGACAGCTTCGTAACCATCGTTCTCGATGGTCTTCTTCTGGACGACGGGGCACGGACCTGCTTCGATGACGGTGACGGGGATGACGTTTCCGACTTCGTCAAAGAGCTGTGTCATACCGATTTTCTTACCGATAAGACCTTTCTGCATATTGTTTTCCTCCTTTGGTTATTGGTTGATGGATGCTTCCACCAACATGACCGTTCAGTGTTTCCTTTGAGATGGCTTAGAGCTTGATCTCGATGTCAACACCGGCGGGAAGCTCAAGACCGGTCAGGGCTTCGATCGTTTTGGCCGAAGGTCTGATCACGTCGATGAGTCTCTTGTGGGTGCTCTGCTCAAACTGCTCACGGCTGTCCTTGTACTTGTGGACGGCGCGCAGGATGGTGACGACTTCCTTCTCGGTCGGCAGCGGCACGGGGCCGGACACCTTGGCACCGGTGCGCTTCGCGGTCTCAACGATCTTCTCAGCGGCGGTGTCGACGAGGTTGTGGTCGTAACCTTTCAGTCTGATACGAACCTTTTCTTTTGCTGCTTTGTTCTGTGTTGCCATTGTTAGATTCCTCCTAAAGGTTGTAATGGCGGGCACGCTGTTTTCCACACCAGTGGAAAATTTTCAACACTCTGCCGGGTGTTTCCCTTTTCAGTATTGAAAAAACCTGGCGGCCTTTCGGCCTCCGGGTGGCACAAACAGCTTGGCACATAGTTCTCCCGTCTTGCAACCCTACGGGGGTGTCTACGTACACAATATTAGTTTCGCCCGGTTTAAAATCGGACATACTCCGCGGAAATTTCCCGTCTCAGAGGACGGCCACCTCCCGCATCATCGCATATCTCTACGGAAAATGGGCGCAACACGCCCCTTTTCACGTGCCTAGAGATATTATCATATTAATAGGGGCATTGCAAGGAAAATTTCAGCTTTTTTTACAAACTTTTTTGGGAATTTTCGGCGCTTTTCACAAGGGGTCTAAATATGGTATATTTCAGGAAAAACTGCACTAAATATGCTCCCCGGTTGCGAGAGCGAAACTCAGTATATATAATGTATAAGTACTAAAACAAAGGAGCACTCCTATGTCAAGACCTCTGGCGGACCGGATCCGCCCGCGGACCCTCGATGAGATGGTCGGCCAGCGCCACCTCCTGGCGCCCGGCTGCGCCCTTCGCAACATCGTGGAGTCCGGCAACATCCCGAACCTCATCTTCTACGGCCCCTCCGGCATCGGCAAGACGACCCTTGCGAACATCATCGCCGAGAAGACCAATAAAAAGCTGTACCGGCTCAACGCCACCACCTCCGGCATCGCCGACATCAAGGACATGGTGGCGGACGTGGGCACCCTTGCCGCGCCCAACGGCATCCTTCTGTACCTCGATGAGATCCAGTACTTCAACAAAAAACAGCAGCAGAGCCTTCTCGAGTACCTCGAGAGCGGCGACATCACGATGATCGCCTCCACGACCGAGAACCCGTACTTCTATGTCTACAACGCCGTCATCTCCCGCTGCACGGTCTTCGAGTTCAAGAGCGTGTCCGCGGAGGACATCGTGCCGGCGGTCCAGAGGGCTTTCTCCGTCGTCGGCGAAGAGAACGGCGTCACCTATGACGTGCCGGAGGACGTGGCGTTCGCCATTGCCCAGGCCGCCGGTGGCGATGTACGGAAAGCCATCACCACGGTCGAACTGTGTTCCATGGCCGCCGGTGCCGGCGAGGGAGACCCGCCGGTCGTCCCGGTCGGAGCGGAGCTCATCGAGCAGATCACGGCGAAGTCCGCCATGCGCTACGACCGCGCCGGAGACGACCACTACGACATCGTCTCCGCCTACCAGAAATCCATGCGGGGCTCCGACCCGGACGCCGCGCTCCATTACCTCGCCCGTCTGCTCGAGGCCGGCGACCTGCCCTCGGCCATCCGGCGGCTGCTCGTCTGCGCCTGCGAGGACGTGGGCCTCGCGTATCCGCAGATCATCCCGATCGTCAAGGCCGCCTGCGACATCGCGCTGCAGGTGGGTCTGCCGGAAGCGAAGATCCCGCTGGCGGACGCCGTCATCCTGGTCGCTACATCGCCGAAGTCCAACTCCGGGGACCAGGCCATCACGAAGGCCATGTCAGACCTTGCAGCCGGACACTCCGGCCCCATCCCCCGCCAGCTCCAGAACAAGCACTTCGACGGCGAGGACCAGGAGGTCAAGGGACAGTTCTACATCTATCCCCACGACTATCCGAACCACTGGACGTACCAGCAGTACCTGCCCGACGCCCTCGTGGGGACGCAGTACTACGAGCCCGGTCCCAACAAGAACGAACAGGCCGCAAAGGCCTATTGGGAGAAAATCAAAGGCGAAAAGTAAAGGATTTTTAGACATATTGCTGATTGTAGATGTCAAGCCCGTTTTCTTGCGGAAAACGGGCTTGACATTTGTTATTTATTACGATTTGTATATTTTCGCAGGCTAAAATTGTGAAAAACGGTGCGGAAAGGTTTAAAACATTTTTGTTCATCCACGTAATATAGGGCGTTTCACGGTTTGTAAAGATTCCACACAAAAGTTTTTACTTGACAGCCGCCCATTACGAAATGTTGAATCCGCACGCTTGTTCGAACGCGAAATCAGCAAATTGCATAAACGCCGGGGTCAGCGCGTGAGAGGTATGTTGCCCGGCTGTTGCAATGACCGCGGCCAGGACCAGGATGATGATCAGGAGACCGACGAGGAGCCGTCCCCACCAGGTCCCGAGGAACCCCTTTTTCGGTGCCGGTTTTTTCACGGTCCGCTCGTCGGACGCAGCTTCGCCGTTTTCCGGCCCTTCCTCCTCGAGGTAGCCGGAGAGGCCCTCGGCGTCGAGTTCATCGTCGTCCTCTTCCGTCAGGGCTTTCATCCCCTTCGGGAGCTGGATCGTATTGGTGATGTAGAACTGCTGGCGGATCTCCGACCAGATGGAACGGAAGGAGACAGTCTGTTCTGTTTCTTCCGGTACATCGCCCGAGAACGCAACGGAATACGCCGGCTCGGCGGCGCCGTTCCAGTCCTTCGTGGAGGCTTCATAGAAGCGGTTATAGAGGTCGAGGAGCCGGTTGAAGAACGCGAGACGGGACTTCGCGTAGTCCCGCGCGCGGATGCCGACTTCCGGTTCCAGTTCCATGACGGTCTTCTCCGCGCAGATGAAGGCCTCCCGGAGCACGTCCTCCTGTTTCAGGGCCCGGTCGTCGTTTTCGTTCCAGTTGACGATGGCAAGGCGCTGGGCCGGGGTCATCCGGTGCAGGACCGCCAGCACCAGGGTACCGATGGTCTCGTTTTCCGGAACGGCGTCACTGCGGACTTCGTTCCGGCACTCCTCGGCGGTGACCAGAGCCGGGGCGTCCTCCTGCGGGGCATCGGCCACACCGATGTATGCCTCCGACTCCAGCTGGACAGACTCCAGTTTGCGCTTCTTGAGACAGACCTCGCGGGTCAGGCTCCGGCCGAGGATCGGGAAGTCCGCCGGGTCATAGAGGGTCTTGAGGCGGTCATACATCCGCACATAGACCTCCCGGACCGCTTCGTCGGTCTTCTGCCGTCCCTCCGCCGTGGCGGGGTCGAAGTACTTCATGCAGATGGCACGGCACTTCTGGACACTGTCGTTGTACAGGAACTCGTAAGCGTCCTCGTCGCCCTTGCGGGCCGCGCTGATGACGCCGGTATAGTCGATCTTGTTGGCTTCGCTCATAAAACTCTCTCCCTCGGCGGGTCTTGCTGGATTCTGTTTTATTATATCCCTTTTTTCCGTACAAAAAAAGCCCTCCGGGATGTCCCGGAGGGCAGTTTTCGCGTTACGCGGTAAATCGCCGTGGCGATTTACTTCATGATGCTCTGGAAGCTCTGATAGGTCTTGAGAGCGCCGTTGTCGTCATACGCGAATGCGCGGGCACCGGTGTGGTTGTCCCACTCATAGGTGACGAGGTCGACTGCCTCTTCATTCAGAGCGCGGCAGGTGATCCAGTTGTCGCCGAAGTAGACCTTGGTGAGGCCGTTGGCTTCATCTTTTTCCGTCTTGGTCGGGGTGACGTCCTTGAGATAGTCAAGGGTCTTGTCGCCGACGGTGATGGTCTTCAGAGTACCGGCATCCCAGTTGTAGGTCGCAGTTTCGATGGCGCCGTCCTTGTCAGCCAGAGTGACCTTGGTGAGGACATCGTCCTTGGTCTCGAACTGGAAGGACTTCTTGGCACCAAGGGTGTCGGTGAACTTCAGTTCCGTGAGTGTGCCGTCATTGATCTCGGCGATGGCCGGGAAGACGTAGGCATACTTTTCAACGAGAGACTTCGCGTCGCTGGTCTGAGCAATGACGTATGCGACCGGGTTCGTGTTGATAACGTTCAGACCGGTCAGGAATCTGCCGACATCGTTCGTGTTGATGTCGAGGATGGAACCGTCCACAGAGACGGGGACCGTCTTGGTCTTGACGTTGGCGTCGATGACATAGTCATTGAGGTCGCCGGACTCGACGGTCTCAACAGCAAACTCGTCCGTGTTGGCGGTGACGGTCGGAGCCTGGATGTCTGCATCGCCCTTGGCACAGCCCGAAGCACCCGTGCTGCAGCCGGAAGCACCGGTGTTGCAGCCGGAAGCACCGGTGTTGCAGCCCTTGAGGCCACCGAAGATGAGACCGAGGAGGAGAAGGAGGAGCAGCAGCGGAAGGAGCCACTTCCAGAAGCCTGCGAGGCCTTTCTTCTTACCTGCGGCAGCGGCAACAGCAGCCGCTTTGTCGTCATCGTCGTCTTTCTTGAGATCGATATCCGGAAGTTTCGCGTCGATGTCTGCCTTGATGTCGGCGGCTTTCGCCTTGAGGTCGACATCGGGAAGGTCGACGTCCGGAAGTTTCGCGTCTATATCAACATCCTTCAGCTTGGCTGCGGCAGCGCCGACAGCTGCGGCACCGGCTGCAACGCCTGCGCCGACTTTACCGAGGTCGATGTCGGGTTTCTTGACGTCTACGTCAACGTCAGGAAGCTTCGCGTCCACATCGACTTTCGGGAGGTCCACATCGGGGGCCTTGACGTCGAGATCCACTTTCGGGAGGTCGACATCGGGGAGTTTCGCGTCTACGTCGACTTTGGGCAGGTCGACATCCGGCAGTTTCGCGTCCACGTCGACTTTGGGGAGGTCGACATCCGGCAGTTTGGCCTTGAGGTCGACGTCGGGAAGGTCGATCTTCGCGTCGGCGAGTTTCGCTTTCCAGTCGAAGCCCGGAAGGTCGAGGTCGAGGTCGCCGAACTTGGAGACGAGACCGGTGGCAGCGGCTGCGCCGATGCCGAGTGCCGGCCATTTGAGTTTGCCGGAGAGGCCATCCCAGATGGAGGTCCAGGACCAGCCCTTGTCCTCGGGCAGTGCATAGACATAGTCGCCGTCGAACTTCTCACGCATCAGACGGGTGAAGAAGCTCATCGGAGAAGCGGCATACTTCGTGTAGTCGAAGCCGTCGGCTTCCCACTTCGCGGTCTCCTCTTCGACTTTGCCCTTCGCGATGTTCAGGCCGCCGACGACGGAGCCGGGAGAGATGGCGAGTTTCTTCGCGATCTCCGCGACCGAATAGCCTTCGTTCCAGAGAAGGAGTTCGGTCTTCTGACGCTGCGGGAGGACCGCCAGGATCTTTTCGGTGAGGTCTTTGACAGTAGCGAAGGTCAGGACGCCGTCTTTCTTCTCTTTCTTGTAGTCGGAAAGAGTGAGGAGAGCGAGGTCTTTGACTTCTGCGTCTGCCAGACCGCCGACTTTGGCAGCCTGTTCGGCACAGGTCAGGTGGGCGATGCGTTTGACCCAGCCCAGGAAGTCCGTCGGATCTTTCTGGTCCGCGAATTTCTCCGCGACCGTTCCGAACGTGGTCTCCAGAGCCGTCTTTGCGTCGTCGTCATCTGCGAAGTACTTTTTGCAGATCTCCCAGACATAAGGAGCCGCCTCTTCGAACAGGACTTTGTACGAATCGGTATCTCCACGCAGGGCCGCGATGACTCTCTTGGCAATGGTCAAGATTTTTTCATCCATAAAATTCACCTCTTGCTTTCTTGTCGTTTACCTTCTTAATCTTTTTAAGAAAAAGACTATTTTGACAACTACATTATACAACAAAATATTGGTCGTGTATGAATTTCTTTTGAAAAAGGTCGTACAACCGTGGCACTATTTGTACAAAATCGTCATTATTACTGTGCAAATCTAAAAAATCGTCCCTTTGTAAGGGACGATTTTACGTAGTTCTGTTCGATTTTGAGGCAGGCGCCCTTAAACTCCGAGCCAGATGAACAGGCCGAGCAGTATGGCGGCCCGTAACAGGACGAACCACAATTCATTGCCGCGAAGACTGCGCTTCCCGCCGCCGGCGGCCCGGTCTGACACACCACAGTGGATGTTCGTCTTCGGGCAGTTCCCGACACACTTCCCGCACTGGAAGCAGTCTCCCCGGACGGACAGGGTGCCGCTCTCCGGCAGGTCCAGGTCCGCGGGACAGGTCTTCGTGCAGGCGCTGCAACCCGTGAGGCAGTCCTTCCGGGTGCGGTGCAGGGAGAAGAACGGCAGCGTGGGCATCAGCGAGAACACCGCGCCCATGGGGCACAGGAACTTGCAGAAGAACCGCTCTTCGAAAGCCATGCCGACCATGAGGACGACCAGGATGACGACGGCCGCGATGTGCTTGCCCAGCGCGAAATTCCGTGCGTGGAGCATGGAGAACGCGTCCCAGGGGTTCCAGCCGGTGAGCTTTGCGTAGAGGCCGGTAAAGCACAGGACGATGATGGCTGTCAGGACCACATACTTCACACCGCTCAGCGCTTTTGCCGTGTCCCGGGGCAGAGCCTTTGGCTTCTTCCCGGTCTTTTTGGCGATATACTTCTGAAGCGCGAACAGCCAGTCCCCGAGGGAACCGAACGCGCAGGCATAGCCGCAGAAGAACCGTCCGAACACGATGGTGTAAGCGAGCAGCACCACGAGGATGGCCACGAAGGGCGTCCACTGGATGGCGGCTCCCTTCCCCACCTGGGTGAAGATGTATTTGACACCGTTGAAGGCGGCCGAGTAGGCCGAGGGCAGGAACAGGAAGAAGAGGACCTGGATGACGGTCCGCACCCACGAGCGAAGCTGACGCTGCTGCTTTTTCGGGTACTGCTCTTCAAAGTTCAGGTAGTCTTTGACGACTTCCGGCTCCCAGTTCGGGTTACGCTTCCACTTTTCAAGGACGTTGTTCTTCGGAGGAGCGACCGGTTTCAGATTCTGTGCCATATCAGTTCACCGCCCCTTCCAGTGCCTTGTCGACCGCGCCGAGGATGCCGTTCGAGGAGAACGTGGCGCCGCTGACCGTATCCACCGCGGTGGACTGGGCGTCGATGACCTCCGGGATGACAGCTTCCGCCATGCTGTAGTAGGCGTCATCCTCGAGGTCGTGTGACAGGACCCCGACGGAGGTGATCTTCCCGCCGGACACGACGACACTGACCCGGATGGGACCGCCGTAGCCGGTGGCCTCCCCTTCCCAGGTGCCGTCCTTCCAGGAACCCGCTCCGACAGAGGTGTCCGCGGACGCGTCAGACGCTTCGGTCAGTACATCGCCTGCCAGAGGGTCGTAGACCGTGACGGCTTCCGCCGCTGCCCGGGCCTCCGCCTCCGCGTCGAGCCGGTTCTGAGTGATGAGATTGTACGTAAGAAGTGCCGCGACGATGACCACGAGGCTCACGAGCCGCAGCACAAAAGACTTATGTTTCCGTTTCATAGTGGACATTATACCACACGGGCCTGCGCCAGAGCGTCTTCACACGCTTTCACTATGGCATCCGACGTGCAAGTGGCGCCGGAGACCGCGTCGATGCCGGCAGGATCGCCCTTCGCCGTGATCTGGCTCACGACCCCGGCCTTCTTCGACGTCCCGTTCACCGCCTTGTTGATGTAACTCTGGTTCGAGGACGCGCCGTCGCCGGAGACGTCGGTGATGTTCGTGATCTTGTCCGCGCGAATGGTCACCTTCAGTGTGAGCGTGTAGGGGTCGAAGTCCTCGTCCTCATCCGGCTCGCAGGTGACGGACACGAAGTACTCTCCGTTGCGGTAAACGGTGCCCTCTGCGGTCGCCGGGTTCTCCGGCTGGGCGGAACTCGTGGCGTCCGTCGTTGTTGTGGTGCTCTCTTCCTGTGGCGATGTACGGGTCGTGCTCTCCGGCTCCGTCGAGGAGGCGGCGCTGCCCGCGGCCTTCGCCTTGCCGAGCGCGTCGTTCAGCGCTTCCAGGAGACCGTTGGAGGACAGCGTGGCGCCGGAGACGGTATCGACATTCAGACTCTGGGCCGTCTTCACGTCCTCGAGCAGCTGTCTCGCGTTGCGGAAGTACGGTTCCTCATCCTCGTAGTGCTCGAGGACGCTGATGTCGGTGATCGACCCGTCCTTCAGCGTGACCGCCAGGCGGATGATATCGTTCCGGCCTTCGCCCTCCCCTTCATAGGTGCCGTCCGGGTACGGGAACTGTCCCGCCTGCCCGGCGCTGACCGGTTTGCGGGTCGTCGTGGTCGTCGACGGAGCGGTCGCAGAGGATCCACTGCCCTGTGCCGCGTTCGCGCTGCCGCTGACCGCTGCTTTGGCCAGCGCGTTCCGGACAGCACCGATGATGCCGTTGGAACTGTAGGTGGCGCCGGACACGACGTCCACATTGGTCGTCTGCCCGTTCAGGATCTTCTGGATGACGCCCTTCGCGTTGGTGAGGTAAGGCTCGTTGTCGGTCGAGTTCGTGACCGTGATCGCGGTGATTTTCCCGCCGGAGACCGTCACCCGGACCGTGATGGGGCCGACGAAGCCGGTGGCGGTACCGGTATAGGTGCCGTCTTTCCAGGTTCCGGACTCACTCACGCTGCCGAGCGACTTCTGTGCTCCGGCCGCCGCGGTGGCGTTCGTCCTGACCGGGTTCGACCGGCTGACCGTCGTGCTTCGCTGGATGGCCGCCGTCGTGGAGCCGGAAACGTCGCCGGCCGTACCCGCGGAGGCGGATACGGCTGTGTTTTGCGAGGTGTTGCCCATGGCAGCAGCGGGGGCGCGGTATCCGGACAGACCGGAGGTCACCAGCACCGCCACTGCAAGACAGGGGAGCAACGGGCCATAGGAGATGATTTTTTCGTAGATGGATTTCTCTGCCGGTTTCGCAGAGACCTTTTTGACTTTCACAGTCGTTCGTTCACTCCTGCTTATTTCACGACTTTACCGTTCTTCACGGTATAGGTCTTTCCGTTCACTGTGACCTTCCCGTTCTTGGAGAAGTCCACTTTGCCGTTTTTGATGTACCAGGTGCCGTACTTGTTGGAGGCAACGCCGGTGAAGCTGAAGTCGACCTTGGAGTCTTTCGTCTTCCACCAGCCGTTTTCGTTCTGATAGACGCCGTCTTCTTTGAAGGTGACTTTACCGTTCGTGGTCTTCCACCAGCCATACTGGTTCTGGTAGATGCCCTGGGCATCGAAGTTGACCTTCGAGTCTTCGACTCTCCACCAGCCGTTCTCGTTCTGGAACACACCGGTCTCTTCGAACGTGACCTTGCCATCCGTCGTCTTCCACCAGCCATACTGGTTCTGGTAGATGCCCTGAGCGTCAAAGTTGACGTAGCCGTTTTCGACTCTCCACCAGCCGTGGACATTCTGGAACACGCCGGTCGCGGAGGTGTCTACTTTGCCGTCTTTGTACATCGCCCACTTGCCGTCGGGACCCTGGACCAGGCCGTTCAGGACCTCTGCAGGTTCGTCCTGTTTGGGTTCGTCCTGCTTCGGCTCGTCCTGTTTCGGCTCGTCCTGCTTCGGTTCGTCCTGCTTCGGCTCTTCGGCGGCTGCCTTGTACTCTGCCGTCGTGGTGATCGGCGCGTAGTTGTCGGAGGCGACGACCACGGTGTAGGTGGTGCCGTCTTCCGGCTTGTTGGTCTCGTGGTTCAGAGTGATCTTGTTGCCGTCCATCGCCACATCGACGGGATCGATATCACCATCTGCCGGGTCAAGTTCCTCGGCCGTCAGGTAGGTGTTCTTGGCACCCCTGCCCTGGCCCTTCAGGTAGACCTTGGCACGGGCGTTGGCGATGTCGGTCGGGAGGCCGGTGACCGAAACGGTCTTCTCATCATCGAACGCTGCCGTGACTTCGCCGGTGTAGACCGGGACGATGGTGACATCGACCGGGACGTCATAGACGAAGTAGTTACCAGCCTTGTCGTTCATGTAGAACGTCAGTTTCGTGATCTTTTTGCCGTCGAGGTCTTTGACATTCGCGACCTTCCAGGCGATCGAGTTGTTGGACCATGCGTTGTAGAGGTGGATCATACCGGCGTTCTTGCCGTCTTCCGCGGTGATGACCATGGCGTTCAGCTGTTTACCGTTGATCGCCTCCGGCTGATCGAAATCGAACTGTACATCGCCCCAGTTGGTGCCGTAGGAGACGTTGACATCCAGCTTGTCGAGGGTCGTGACCTCACCCTTGTTCCCGGAGAAGGAGGCCTTGCCGTCCTTGACCGTCAGCTCCAGGTACTGAGCCGGCTCTGCGCTGAGCGCATAGTAGGAGTAGCTCGGAGCTTCCATGAGCGCCCCGGCACCTTCGACAACGGTGGAGCTGGTCGCACCTCTGCCGAGGGTGGCAACCGTGACTTTGGAGTCGTCCGTGACGACGTTGCCCTTCAGCGCTTTGAGGTCTGCGAGCGAACCGACCTTGACGGGCCAGGTGACGCCTTCCATGTGAGCGCCGTTCTCGCCGCCAACTGCCGTGTAAGTGCCATCCTCATTCTTCTTCGCTGTGGCGATGGAGTGGTAGCCGCCGCCGGCCTTGCCGACATTACCGACCTTGTTGGTCGCAGAACTCATGGCGTCCGCGTCGAGGTTCGAGGTACCGGCCGAGCCGTAGAACGCATCATAGGGGACGTTCATGAGGACATAGCCGCCGTTGAAGATCCTTGCGCTGAGGGTGATCGGCGCATAGTTGTCCGAGGAAATCGAGATCGTATACGTCTTGCCTTCCTCGGCCGCCGTGGTCAGTGCCACTTTATTGTCTTTGACCGGGTCCTGGTTCGGCTCGGTATCGTTGTCTGCAGGGTCGATGTAAGTCGAGGTCAGGTAAGTGGTCTTCCGGTCGCCCTTAGAACCTTCCGTGATGGAGACGACCGCTTTCGGGTTTTTGAGGTCTGCCGGGAGACCGGTGAATTCCACGGTCTTCTCGTCGGTCAATTCAGCTGTTGCGCCGTCATTGTAGACCGGAAGAAGGTCGACGTCGAGCGGGTAATCGAGAACATAGAAGTTCTCGTTGTTCGTATCGGTCAGGTAGAAGCGGGCATTGACGAGTTTTTTTCCGTCGAGGCCGGTGACTTTGTCAGTATCCCAGGCAAGGTCCGTGCTCTTCCAAACGTTATAGAGGTGGACAAGGCCGCCCTGCGTGCCGTCATCGGCGGTCAGAACGATGGCGTTGACTTTCTTTCCGGTCACACCGTCGAGTGTGCCGAGGTTCAGTTCTACATCGCCCCAGTGGGAACCATAGTTTGCTTCCACGTCCAGTTTATCCTGCTTTCTGGCTTCTCCCTTCAGAGCGGAGAATTCGGGCGCTTTTGCGTCGCCGCTCAATTCGAGATAATAAGCCGGCTCATTTGCGAGGACATAGTAGGAATAAGACGGTGCTTCCATCAGAGCGTCCGCTCCGGTGCGTTCGGAAGAAGAGACCGCTCCATGGCCGGCAGTCGCGACGGTGACCTTGGTGTCCGCAGTGACTTCTGTGCCTCCGAGCGCCTTGACCGCGTCGATGCTTGCCGCCTTGACCGGCCAGGTGACGCCTTCCATATGGGCGCCGTTCTCGCCGCCAACGGCTTCGACGGTGCCGTCTTCTTTGATATTTGCGGTCTGGCCACTGTGGTATCCGCCGCCGGCAAAGCCGGTGTTGCCGACTTTGTTGGTTGCGGAGCTCATGGCATCGGTATCGTAGTTCTTGGCATCCTGTGCACTGTAGAAAGCGTCATACGGGATGTTCATCATGACATAGACACTCTCCGTTTTGGCATCGTCCTGCGTCGGTTCTTCCTTGCCAGCGACCGGAGCTTCGGCGATGATGTCGAGGACTGCCTGCTTGGCGGCTTCCGATGTCAGAGTCGCGGTCGAAACAGTATCCCAGCCTTTGACGGTGTTTTCCGTGGCATCCTGATTCTTGAGCTTGGTATTGATGCCGTTTCTCTTGGTCATCGCCTTGTCATAGTAGGCATCGTTTTCCGTCACATAGGTGCTGCCGGGTTTGCCGGAGATGGACTCGATCTTTCCGTCTTTCACGGAAAGCGTGACGGTCAGGTCATAGTCGGACCATTCTCCGTCGTTGTCATCCCGACCGTCGTTGATGACCTTGGTCACTTTCGTGTACGTGCCGTCTTTGACCACTTCATCGCCGGAGGCGGCCATGACCGGGATAGACACCGCGAGGCTCGCGCCCATGGCGAGAGCGATGGCTTTTTTCAATACAGGATTCTTCATAAGTTCTCCCTCTGCTTTCTGTTACGTTAACGTGTTTTGGAATCGTTACCGCAACATTATACCGAAATAGTTAGCCGAGGGTAACTAGCAATGTCTAACCGGCTGATAAAACTTTTGTGACATACGAAAAAACGGCGCAGACAGGCGATTTTCAAGAAAATTTTACACGCCTTTTTGTAGCAAACACGCCATACAGACATTGCACTTTTGCACCATGGATCGTCAAAACAAAACAGCCACCGGAAATTTCTTCCGATGGCTGTGCGTTTTTTTCAGTTCAGTGGAAGCTCTCCAGCGCCTTCTGCACGCGGGGCATGAGGAGCTTTGCAAGGCTGCCGATGATGAGACCGGTCACGAGGCCCGCGACGAGCAGGACCGGCAGGTACCAGGTGAGCTGGATGGTCTTGACGATGATGGCGGCGGTGATGATCTGGCCCACGTTGTGCATGACGCCACCGGCCATGGAGATGCCGATGATCGAGTACCCCTCCCGCCTCGTGAGGAGCCACATGCAGAGGAAGCTCAGGAGACCGCCGGCCAGGCTGTACCAGAGGGACATGACATTGCCGAAGAGCAGGCTCGAGAGCACGATGCGCACGGCGCTGACCAGCAGCACGTCGACCGCCGGCAGGAAGGTGAGCCCGAGGAGGACCACCAGGTTCGCGAGGCCCAGTTTGATGCCGGGTACGCCGAAGTTGAAGGGGATGAACGTCTCGATGTAGGAGAAGATCATCGCCAGAGCGACGAGGATGCCGTCCAGTGCCACACGCCGTCCGGGAGTGCCCGTTGGCGATGTACGGGTAGTAGCCATAGGGACCTCCTTATTTCGCAATGATATCGACGTCGGATGCTTCGCCGGCGACCACTTCTGCCACCAGCTTGTGGGGCAGGCAGACGAGGGTCTCTCCGGTCTTGGAGATCTCACCCTGCTGCTCGCAGTAGTGGTCCGGGCAGTCCGCGTCTTCGATATGCGCTTTGCCGCCTTCGATGACGAGTGTGTTGTGTCCGTACTTCGTGTCGAACGGGACGCGCTGTTCTTCAATGAGCGCATACGTTCCGGTGACTTTTCCGTCCACCTTCACCCGAACTGACCCGCCCGGGTCGCCGCCGGCGAAGTGGAACACGAGGGCCAGGATGCCCGCGACGAGCAGCACGACTGCGATGATGATGAAGTCTTTCTTTTTCATGAGACGTACTCTACTTTCGCGTTCTCATCCTGCGGTGTGAACTTGTCTTTCAGGCCCTTCGACACGACCAGAGTGCCATCGTCCTCGCAGAGGACAAAGTCGAAGTCTTTGCTGTGGGCTTTCCAGTACTCGATCGCCTTATCCTTGCCCATAATGAACAGGGACGTGGACAGGCCGTCGGCGAGGGTGCCGTCTTCGGACACGATGGTCACCGAGATGAGACCGCTGTCCGCGGGGTAGCCCGTCGAGGGGTCGATGATGTGGTGGTACACGACGCCGTCTTCTTCGAAGTTGCGCTCGTACCCGCCGGAGGTGATGACCGCCTGGTCGTGAGTCTGTACCACGCCGAGCATGTCGTTCTCATCTTCCGGGTGCTGGATGCCGATCCGCCACTCCGTACCGTCCGGCTTGAAGCCGACCGTCTGGACGTTGCCACCGAGGTTCACAAGGCCGGACGTTACGCCGTAGTCCTTGTAGAGTTGCGCGACCGTGGCCGAGGTGTAGCCCTTGGCGATGCCGCCGAAGTCGATCTGCGTGCCGTCCACTGTGAAGGCCACGGTCTTCTTCGACTTGTTATAGTCGAGGGTCGAGGCGTCCACCAGTTTCAGCGCCGCCTTCAGGTCGCCGTCCGACGGGACCTTGTAGTTCTGGTCCGTGAAGCCCCAGAGCTTCATGACCGGGTAGATGGTGATGTCAAAGACGTGGTCCGTGGACTCGTAGAGGTCCAGTGCCGCGTCCATCAGAGCGTTCGTGTCGGCGGAGAGTTTGCCTCCGTCGTTCGCGGTGAGTTCCGACACTTCACTGGAGGCCTTGCCGGTGGACAGAAGCGCGTCGAGGCGGTTGATCTCTTTGACCGCGGCGTCGACCGCTTTCTCACCCGCATCGCCATAGGCGGACACCGTCATGTAGGTGTCCATCGCGAAAATGTCTTTCGAGTAGGGTTCCTCGTCCGAAGCGGTGTTTTCGGAGCTGCTCTTCTTCCCTGCGCACCCGGTCAGCGCCATGGCGCACACCATGACCATTGCCAGCAGCAGGGCGATGTATTTCTTCCAGCTGTTCACTCGAATTCTCCTGTCTGTTTTACTCTTGGAATAACTGCTATTCATTCTAAGAGCAGGGCTGAAAAAAGTCAATCGCTCCGGAAGGTCCGGAGCGACTGGTACGTTCGATTATAAAGTCGGTCAATCCTTCGGCATGGCGTCGTCGAGGACAGCCCGCAGGGTGCGGGCGGAAGCGAGGAGTTTCTCCTGCTCGTCCATGCTGAGGTCGATGGGGATGTCTCCCTCGATCCCGTTAATGCCGACGAGAGCGGGCGTGCTCATCGCGACATCTTTCACGCCGTACTCGCCGTGCTGGAGGTGGGAGACCGGAAGGACGGTCTTTTCGTCGCGGATGATGGCTTCGCAGACGCGCTTGACGGACATGGCGATGCCGTAGTAGGTGGCACCTTTGCGCTCGATGATCTCATAGGCGCTGTTCTTGACCCGTTCGGCGATTAGCTGCTCCTGTTCTTTGTGATCGGCCAGGTCTTTGAGCATGCAGTAGTCCGCGAGCGGCAGGCCGGAGACCTTGGCGCTGCTCCAGGCGACGATCTCGCTGTCACCGTGCTCGCCGACAACATAGGCGTGGCAGTTGCGGGAGTCGACGCCGACATATTCGCCGATCATGGTCTTGAGGCGGGCGGTGTCGAGGACGGTGCCGGTGCCGAAGACACGGTTTTCCGGAAGGCCGCTCATCTGGATAGCAGCGTATGTCAGGACATCGACCGGGTTCGCGACGATGACCAGAATACCACCGATGTCGCGTTTCTTCAGTTCCGGCATGATGAAGCCGAAGATCTTGATGTTCTTTTTGACGAGGTCCAGACGGGTCTCACCCGGGGCCTGGGCCGCGCCGGCGGACACGATGATGATGGCGGCATCCGCAATGTCATCGTAGGTGCCGGCATAGATGTTCATGGGACGGGCAAACGGCAGACCGTGGGCGATGTCCATCGCCTCTCCTTCGGCCTTCGCCTGGTTGGCGTCGATGAGGACCATCTCAGAGAACAGTCCGCTTTGCATCAGCGCGAAACAGGAGGCGGAACCGACGAATCCGCATCCGATCATAGCTACTTTTCTGGGGTTTACGTTGCCCATGGGATGACCTTCTTTCTGTGGTGAAAATGAGGAACAGTATATTGTCAAAGATTTATCAATCTTTGCTTTCCCATTGTAGCACACACCTTGTCCCAAGAAAAGAAACTTTTCGATTTCCAAAGGCTTTTGCAACAAAAAGCCCGCTCCCAGAGGAAGCGGGCATTTCAGGTTCGGTTTATTCTTCGACCACGATGTCGGCGTCCGGCGCATTCTTGCGGATGGACTCGATGCCGTTCTTGCAGCCGGCTTTGGAGGCATAACCCTCGCCGGTTGCGATGATCTCGCCGTTCTTGGCTTTGAGGCGGAAGCGGAATTCGCCGGCCTTGTCGGTGTAGATCTCGAACTTCGGATTCTTCTCAGTCGCATATCCTTCGACGGTCTGGTCCTCGACGGGTGCGATGGGAGCGTTCGTCTGTACGCTCGCGATGCCGTTCTTCGCGCCGTCCAATGCTTTGTAGACCTGCGAGACCGCGATGACTTCGCCGTTGCCGGCTTTCAGGTTGAAGACATAGCCTGTGTTGGTCGGTTTGATCGTGAATTTGCCCATGGGTTTTCCTCCTTTTTCATAAAACAGTTTTGCGCAAAACGAGTGTTCTCGTTCACCCTCATTGTATGCACACTTTGGCGATTTACCGCGGTTCTAGTAAACATCTTTACAACCGGAGGAAAACAGAAGCCCCGCCGGACCGGATGGTCGGGCGGGGTTCGTCACTGCGGACAGTGATTTACATGGCTTATACCCGGCCGAAGCACTGGACCCAGTAGCAGTAGTTGCCGACCTTGTAGCAGGCGCAGCCGACCGCGTTGAAGTTCGGGTTCAGCATGTTGCGGCGGTGGCCCTGACCGGAGTAGGGTTTGTCCGCTTCAGCGAAGGCGATCATGACTTCCGTCACGGAGCTCTGGCCGCAGGCGATGTTCTCGCCGAGGGCGCTCATCTGCGGGTACGCCGTGAAGCAGCGCTGTCCGTTCGGACGGGTGTGGCTGAAGAGTTTGACGATCTCTTTGGCACGGACCTTCGCGGCCTTCTCGAGATCCGCGTTATACATGAGGACCGGGAGCTGGTCGAAGGGGGTCGTGTTGTAGAAGGTGCGGGTGAAGTTGTCCGCGTTGAGCTGGGAGACGAAGGGCTCGCGGCGCAGCGCGTTGAGGGCGATGTACTCGCTCGTCACGTTGACGAACCCGGCATTCGCCTGCGTGGTCACGGTGCCGGGGACGGCTTTGGCGTCGGCGGCGAAGGCCGGGACCGCGGCGGTGGCCAGCATGAGGGCGGTCAGCAATGCGGCAACGAGCGCTTTGACGTTATGTTTCATGGTTGGACTCTCCTTTTCTCAAAGTTCATTACCGCCATTATAGCATAGATTCCCCCAAAATTAGTGGAAGCCGGCAGACAACGGGTCTGCCGGCTTCTTCATTCAAATCAAATGGTCCACGGATGCAGCGGCCAGGTCAGAACTTTCAGCCACTGAAGCAGATGGAAGAACGTAAACATACTGCACTCTCCTTTCGCAAATGATTTTCGGATTCCACCTTCATCATAATATGATTTATACAGGTGTCAAAGGCTCGGAGAGGATGTTTACAAACTCTTAGATTTGTCGGTGACAAATGGTAAACGAGCGGGAAACAAAAGAAAAGAGAGAGCTCTGTGAGCTCTCTCTTTTCTTTTGGTGACCCGGACGGGAATCGAACCCGTGTTACCGCCGTGAAAGGGCGGTGTCTTAACCGCTTGACCACCGGGCCGGGTGGTGGGACGCATTTGCGTCCCACATGGTAGCGGCGAGTGGACTTGAACCGCTGACCTACCGGGTATGAACCGGTTGCTCTAGCCAACTGAGCTACGCCGCCATGTGCAATCAAGCGAGAGTTATTATAACTTATGAATAAGGGCAAGTCAACAAGTTTTTGCTTTTATATAATAGAGATTTTCCGGGGTACTTGTGGCCTGATTTTGATGAACCACAAAATGTTGAGAATGCCGGAAACCCGAACGGGAAACGGACCCGTCAGACCACCCCGCAGTGCTGCAGCAGATACCCTCTCAGGTCCACGACCTGCTCGCAGACAGCGTCCGCACCGGCGCGGCAGAGTTCTTCTTCCGTACCGTAGCCGTACAGCACACCGATCGCGTTGACGCCCGCGGCTTTCGCGCCCTCCATGTCGAAGTGGCG
>JAFTZU010000055.1 GCA_017461005.1 Clostridia bacterium | reverse complement strand
TGACATCAATGCCTTCCCTTTAGATAGACAGTATTATATAACAAGGGGCCCCCGTTTCTCAACCAAAAAAACCTGCCGGCCGCGGAACACGTGGTCGACAGGTCGTTTTTTTCAGTTTTCCGTGACGGACTCCACCGAATGGTCCTCGCCGATGACCACGAGCCGGTCCGCCAGCGTGTGGGCCAGTTCGTCGTTGTGGGTGGAGATGATGAGGGTCTTCCCCGCCTTCTTCAGTTCGAGCAGGAAGCCGACGAGCCACTCCTGGGTCTTCCGGTCGAGGCCGGCGAGGGGCTCGTCCAGCACCAGCGCCTCGGGGTTCATCGAGAGGATACAGGCGATGGCGACTTTCCGCTTTTCCCCGCCGCTCAGGTGGTACGGGGCCCGCTCCCGCAGGTGCTCGATGTCGAGGAGCGCGATGACGTCGTCCGTCCGCTGTTTGACCTCTTCTTCGGAGAGGCCCATCTGCCGGGGGCCGAAGCTGATCTCTTCCTCGACGTTGCTGCAGAACAGCTGGACGTCGGAGTTCTGGAAGATGAAGCCCACCCGCTGGTGGAACTGCTTCGAGAAGACGTTGTTCTTCATGCTCTTCGCGTCGATGACGTCCCCGTCGAACTTGTAAGTCCCTTCTTCGGCATACACGAGGCCGTTCAGCAGTTTGAGCAGCGTCGACTTGCCGCAGCCGTTCGGCCCCTGCAGGACGACGGTCTCGCCCCGGGCCACATCGAGGGTGATGTACCGGAGGGCGATGTGCCCCTCATAGGCAAAACAGACCTTGTCGAGAGAAAACAGTGGTGTCATTCGTCTGACTCCTTCCGTGTATCGTTACGCCAGCGAAATGGCGTGCTGTGTGTAAATGAACAGGGCGACCATGCCCGCGAGGAACAGGACCGTGACGGCATCTTTCCAGCTGACCCCGCGGCTCTTCGGCTTGACATACTCGCCTTCGAACCCGCGGCAGGCCATGGCGCCGTACATCTCGTCCGCCATCTCCCGGGACTTCAAAAACGTGACGCCGAGGACGCCGGACAGGGCCTTGCCCTTCTCCCGGTTCTTCCCGACCGAACGCATTTTGAGGGCGTTCAGCATGTTGACGCATACATCGCCGAGCAGGACGATGTACTTGATGGTGATGTCCAGGGTGAAGATGAAGAGGTCCGGGACATGGAACGCCTTGAGGCTCTCCGTGATCCTGTTGAAGGGCAGTGTCTGAGACACGAGGTTCAGGAGCGCCACAGAAGTAAAGACCTTCACAGAGACCGTGAGCATGGTCCGGGGCGAGCCGAGCAGGGCGGCCGGCAGCAGGATGAGGACGGAGAGGAGCATCGCCGACAGCGACGTCTTCACGCTCCGTGCCAGCGCCTTGTTACAGAGGAGCAGAGAGGCCAGCAGTGTCTCCGCCAGGACCACGTAGGAGAACAGCATGTTTCTCGAAACGGCCATGAGGACGATGAGCAGGAGCACCGTCAGCAGCATGACGGAAGGGCTCGCCCAGACAAGGCCCTTTGACGACTTCTCTCGGATGCGGGACAGCACCGACAGGATCGACAGGCCGGTCTTCGTCAGGAACCCGTCCGAGTCTTTTGTCGCGATGTACTCTTCGTTTTTCAACATCCATTCCGGGACGTTCGCTACCATGTCCTCACCTCCTTATCTCTTTCGAAAAAGCAGCTTCCGGCCGGAGCTGAAAGCTGCTGTCTTGTCAAACGTGTGTGTGCATTTCGGTCTGGCCTTCTCCCTGACCGAAGTCCGTCTTCGATTTCATGCCGGCTCCGATGACCCGGAACAGCACGATCGACAGCGCGACTCCTATTATAGCAGAAAGGATATAGGCAAACCAGTCCGGGATCCCGCCCATCGTGTAGTCCGGGAACAGAACAGAGAGTTCGAATCCGTTCGCGATGGCGTGGGGCGTGTACCCGAGGGCAGAACCGGCGGTCACGACCTCCGCGATCTCATCGGCGCCCCATTCGCCCCAGGCGGTGCCTTCGGCGAGGAGACCGAGGGGAACGGCCACGATGAGAACGGCGAGCAGGATGTAGATCGGCAGATACTTCTTCGTCGCCGCCTGTTTGTTGTCCGCATAGGCAAGACCCGGAGTGGTCTTGTGAACGAAGGCGAACAGTGCCACCGTGAAGATGACTTCCGCGAGACCGGCGATGGTCAGGTGACCGAGCATCATGGCCGGGATGGAGATCGTCAGGCCGTAGGGACAGTAGAGCGCGTTGCCGGCGGCGTCATGGAAGAGGTACGGCTGGATGCCGAACTCGATGGCCGCACAGAGGGCCGCCGCGTTGATGCCCACATAGGAACCGACTCCTGCGGCGATGTACTTGCCCGAGGGGTGTTTGATCGCCTTGTTGACCAGATGGTAGATCGCGTGGCCGACGAAGGGCAGGACGAACGCCATGTTGAAGCAGTTCGCGCCAAAGGCAAGGATGCCTCCATCGCCAAAGAGCAATGCCTGCAGTAACAGAGCGATCGTGACGGAAAGACAGGCCGCCTCCGGCCCTAACAGGAGGGCGATGAGCGTACCTCCGACCGCGTGACCCGTGGTACCTCCGGGCAGAGGGATATTGAACATCATGCTGAGGAACGAGAACGCCGCGAAAATGCCGAGCAGGGGCATTTTCTCCTTGGGGACGGTCTCTTTCACTTTTTTGACTGCCTTGTACCAGATGGGCACCATGGCAGCTGCCATGACCGCACAGGTCTCCGGGCTGAGGTAATTTTCAGGAATATGCATACTGATTTCTCCCATTACGCATCATAATATGCTCCTATGATAGCCCCTGCCCCGAGCGTGTCACAAGCCCCCCTGGGGGATACATTTTTGTCCGGAGGACCTTATCAGTTGACAAGAATTCCCTTGAAACGATACAATTACAAATAACCTATTAGAGAAAAGGCGGTTCCACTATGAAGAACCTCATTGAAGATTCCATTGTCAAAATCGTTGACGACATCGTCGCCGACTATGACCAGGGGCGCATCGTCGACAACCTCGACGTCCACAGCATCCCGAGCACCGATGCCATCATCGAGATCATCGACAAGCTGCTGCGCATCCTGTACCCCGGTTACCATATCGACCGGACCTACAAGACCTATAACATCCACACGACCATCGCGACGGTGGCCGAGGATGTCGCATACCGTCTCTGCAAGCAGATCGCCCTCGCGCTCAAGTTCGACGAAGACTATGCCGACAAGTGCGAGACCGTCATCCAGGAACGCGCCCAGGAAGTGACCGTGAAGTTCCTCGAGGCCATCCCCCGCATCCGCGAGTACCTCGACACCGACGTCCACGCGCTCTTCGACGGCGACCCGGCGTCCGAAAGCCCGGATGCCATCATCATCTGCTACCCCGGTCTCTACGCCATCACCGTTTACCGGCTGGCTCACGAGTTCTATGAGATGAACGTCCCGATCATCCCCCGCATCATGACGGAGCATGCCCACTCCCTGACGGGCATCGACATCAACCCCGGCGCTCAGATCGGCAAGTACTTCTTCATCGACCACGGCACCGGTATCGTCATCGGTGAGACCACGGTCATCGGCGACCACGTCAAGCTGTACCAGGGCGTCACCCTCGGCGCTCTGTCCCTGAAGGAAGGCCGCGGCCTCCTCAACGTCCGCCGTCACCCGACCATCGAGGACAACGTCACCATCTACTCGAACGCGTCCATCCTCGGCGGCGAGACCATCATCGGCCACGACTCCATCGTCGGCGGTAACGTCTTCCTGACCCGGTCCATCCCGGCCGGCACCAAAGTCTACGCGAAAGCCCAGGAGCTCCACTTCGCCACCGACGTCGACACCCCGGAAGTCCAGGACGTCCGCCAGACCGACAACCAGGACTACGTCATTTAAGAAACTTCAATACTTCGAGTTTCTCACTACCCGCTGGTCCACTGGCAATCAGCATTGCCCACCAGCCACTCAACACAACCTTAAAGACCTGCAGCTCTCGCCGCAGGTCTTTTCTGATGGCTCACACTCCAGCACCACTCGCACCCATTACCTCAGCAACTCCGAATTTGTCGAGATATATTCCCGGGGAAGGGGAAGCCATGCACAGCACTAGCTTCGCGTCGAAGAGCGTGGGAGAAAGCCACCTTCCCCTTGTGGCCCAGTTTTCCAGGCCCATGCACAGCAGTCCCCGGACCCCTACCCCTTCCGGCTTTCTCGCTGGCAAGCAAGGAGAAAAGTTCAGCTGGGGCGAGGAGGCGCCGCAGGTTCTGGACCAAGGGGCATGCGCCCCGACTCCATGAACCTCCGACGAAGCCCAGCCACATGGCATTTACCGTCACTTTGGAGAAATCCTCTTTAGGTGACGGTAAGAGAATCATGCATTCTTTTATACATTACCGTCACCCTCCGAATAATCAGAGGAAGTGACGGTAAAATCGAAAAGGATTTCGAGTAGGATCTTCTGATATTACCGTCACTACTCGGCAATTATTCTGAATGTGACCGTAATCCAAATGGATAATTCCTGAAATACAGGTCGATGATTACGGTCACTCCGGGCTTAACCTCAGAACATGACGGTAATCGATGAGCAAAACGGAGAAAGGCTGAGGTTATTTTACCGTCACTATTTCCAGAAATGATTCCTATGACGGTAAATGCGTTGTCGTGTGCGAAATTTCAGGTTGTAGAAAAGAGCACCACTCAACAGGAGCGGTGCTCTTACTGGCTTATTTAATGTTTATGGGGTGCGACCGGCGGTTTGATCTTCCAGGCCTGTTTCGGGTTTTCGGCAGCCC
Source organism: Clostridia bacterium (assembly GCA_017461005.1). Classification (GTDB taxonomy): domain Bacteria; phylum Bacillota; class Clostridia; order Oscillospirales; family Acutalibacteraceae; genus RUG420. Next base: position 2,126 of record JAFTZU010000055.1, on the reverse strand, counting down.
ACTGCTCAGCGTAGTTCATGACGGTCATCATGTCGTCGTAGTCTTTTCCTTTGAAGCAGCATTCGGGACAGGTCGGGCAGGGCCAGCCCTTGTCCTTGAACTTGCAGGCATCGAGGTGTCTGTAAGACCGTTCGAGGTTTGTCTCGAACTCCTGCTTTGTCATCTCATTTTTATGGTTTTCATAATAGAGGACATACATCTTCTTCGTCATCGTTTTCTTGATGTGGGTGAAGGCGGTCTCTTTCGCTTTCTTTGTCATTTCCAGCATGGACTTCATTTTTCTTTCTCCTTTTCCAAAGCGATCATGATATGCCTTTTCTATTATGTCACCTTTTCCTTATCGAAGCAACACGACATAGACACAGCAACAAAGCACCCTGCCGCAGCAGGGTGCTTTTTTAGTGAAAGCGAGTGCGAATAACGAGTTCACGCAGGGATGTCACATTATCCTTTGTCAGGTCGTCATTCGTTTGAGTCGTCTTTTGTGAGGACTTTTTTCTGCCAGGACCTTTTGCCACATTCCGGGCACTTCATGTAACGGGTGCGACCGATGTGCAGGCTGTTCAGGTAAGTGCCTGTACCGACCGTCTGTTCATGACCGCAGTGCGCACATTTGTAGTATCCGGCTTTTCGCTCGATCTCGCCGGCATAGAACAGACCGCCGAGAGCTGCGACCAGCGCCACCATGAATTCCGGTGTCGGGGGCTGGCGGTTCCATCCGACCATTTGCTCCAGCCGGCCCTCTCTGGCAAGGCTGATGACGCCCATCAGAAGAACAGCAGCCGACAAGGCGCCGATCACGTTGGTCAGCTTCAGAAGCTGGCGATTTGCCGCTTCTTCCTTTTTCTTCAATTCCAGAAGGTTCTCTTCTGCTTTCTTATTATAGTTATCCATGTGTTCTAACCTCTCTCCTGTAAATAACTCATTGATGGTGATGCCGAGGATGTCACACAGTTCCTGCATGATGGAAGCGTCCGGCAGAGACAGGCCCCGCTCCCACTTGGAGACGGCACGGTCTGTGATGCCCAGAGCCTCGCCCAGCTGGAACTGGGTCAGTCCTTTTTCTTTTCTGCATTGGGCGATGAACCGCCCGGTTTTCATTTGATCCATAAAAGGCCCTCCTTTCACCAACATCGTAGTATGCGGAGAGAGAAAGTTACACATACTGCTGGTTGAGTCGGCAAAATCAAGATAACAAGCCTTACAGGCTTCTTTCAAAACATTGCGAAACAATAACAAAATAGAAACAATTCAAAAAAGTAGTTGACTTCCTGCAGACCGGATGGTATCATCTAGGTGTAGTAAGTCAGCTAGTACAGCGCAGACGCTACAGCAAGCTTTGGATATTCACTTTTTTGGAGGTAAGCAACATGAAAAAACAGATCCCCTTCCTCGTCGCTTTCGTATTGGTCCTTTCCATCCTCGTGACTTTCATCACGATGGGCAAATGCAACTTCGGCAGCAAAGACTTCTCGGACGACGACGCCATCCGAACGACGGCAGACACTACCGTCATCTCCCCTTACGAGAAAGCCATGGATGACTACAACGAGATCATCGCCACGCTTTCGAAGGGTTCCGCTTACGCCTTCGCCGACATGGCAGAAGACCAGGATGCTCTTCTCGTCGCGGAGAACCCCATCGAGTTCGATGGCAAAGTCGAAGCCGCAAAAGCCACGGTCTATGCGAAGGACAAAGACGGCAACGTCAAGAAGATGGGCACTGTCGAGAGCACCACGACGTCCCTGCCCCTCGTGGCATACGATCACGCCGTTTACTTCGGCTCTCACCACTCCATGAGCAAAGCCTCTATCGATACAGAACACTCCAAGATGGACATCGAGACCGCCAAGTCCAACGGTGACGAAACAGACACCGCCAACAAGGCATACAACCTCCTCTTCGACGATTACGGCGAAGGCACGGTCATCGAGTTCACCATCCTCAAATAACAACCTCACTTTCTCCTTTTTTTCAAACTCCTCTCACGCAAAACAGGAATGCCTCGACCCCACACAAGTGCGGCCGGGGTCTTCTTGTGTTATACTGTAACAGAATTATCCGGAAGGGAGGCGATGTACCCTGGCAACCTTAGCCACCTGGCTTTACGCGTTATCGGGCCACTA
>JAFTZU010000054.1 GCA_017461005.1 Clostridia bacterium | reverse complement strand
CTCCCGGATGGCCTCCGGGATACGGTTGAGGTGCCGCCCGGTGACGAGGTCCGTCTCGGTCATCGGCAGGTAGAACATGCGGTCCGCGTAGCCCTCCTCGGTGCTCATGACCGTGGAGTTGCGCCCGCAGGCGTTCGGGGCCACGAGCAGCATGGCCGACTCGGGCAGCACGAGGGCCGCACGCTTGACGCCGAAGCCCACGGCACCGGGCGAGTTATAGAACAGCGTCGCCGGCGACGAATAGATGAGATGACACGCCGGAATGAACTCCTCCGGAATATGCTCCGCGCCGCGCTCGACGAGTTCCTGAGCGGTGATCGAAAATGGTTTCATGTTATTCTCCGAGTAATGTTCTGGCGAGGTCGAGGAACTTCGGCGAGATCTCGAGCGTGGGGTCGCCTTCGATGACGGTCATGCCCCGGTCTTCATAGAAGTTGATGTCGTCGCACCGGGGGATGTCGGCGACGATGGGCAGGCCGTGCTCGTCGGCGAAGGCCTTCACTTTGGCCTCTTCGTCCGGCACGTTACGACGGTTGAGGAGGATGCCACGGACTTTGGCGTAGCTCCGGTCTTCGAAGTTCTTGACCGCCGTCGTGATATTGTTCGCGGCGTAAAGCGCCATCTTCTCGCCGGAGGTGACGATGAGGACTTCGTCGGCATAGCCTTCCCGGATGGGGACGGCGAACCCGCCGCAGACGACGTCGCCGAGGACGTCGAAAAGCACGACGTCGGGCTGTTCCTTCTCGAAGAGCTCGAGGTCATTGATGATGTTGAACGTCGTGATGATGCCGCGGCCCGCACAGCCGAGGCCCGGGGTGGGTCCGCCGGTCTCGATGCACAGGACGCCGCCGAAGCCCTTGCGGACGAGTTCGTCGTAGCCGGGCTCGGCGTCATGCTCGCGCATGTAGTTCAGAGCGGGGGTCGGTACATCGCCCCCAAGCAGGTTGAAGGTGGAGTCGGCTTTGGGGTCGCACCCGATCTGGATGACCTTCTTGCCGAGGTGGGCGAAGGCTGCCGACAGGTTCGAAGTCATCGTGGACTTGCCGATGCCGCCTTTGCCGTAAACTGCGATCTTGATCATAATATGCTCCTGTTTGGCGATTTACTTCTTTGCTTTTTCCAGCATGCTCTTGACCGAGATGCCCGGGATGCGCCCGAGGGTGCCGGTCAGGGCCGAAACTTCGTCGTTCGTGCCGTCCACCACGAGGGAGATGACGGACACGCCGCGGTCCCGGTAGGGGATGCCCATGCGGCCGACGATGAGGGTGCCGTAGGCGGAGAGGGTCTCGTTGACTTTCTCGACGGAGGTCATGTCCTCGACGAGGATGCCGATGAACCCGAGGCGTTTACTGGTATCACACATGGTCGTTACTCACTTTCTAACAGTTTCTGATACTGCGGGAAGGGCTCGAGGGCCCGGGAGAGGGTGCCGTTGAATTCGGCGATGGCCACACCGTAATTGGTCATGGGGACCCCGGCCGCTTTGGCGATGGACAGGCGGCTCTTCATCTCGGTCTCGTTCAGCATGCAGCCGCCGCAGTGGATGATGAGTTTGTAAGGGGAGAGGTCCTCCGGGAACTGTCCGCCCTGGGTGAAGTCCACCTGCGGAGGGAAGCCCGTGTAGTGCTCGAGCCAGCCCGGGAGTTTGACGGTCCCGATGTCCTGGCACTGCCGGTGGTGGGTGCAGCCTTCCGAGATGAGCACCCGGTCGCCGGGCTGCAGAGAACGGATGGCGGCCGCGCCCCGCACCTGCTGTTCGAGGTCTCCCTTATACCTCGCGAAGAGGATGGAGAAGGACGTGACCGGGATGTTCGCCGGTGTATCCTTCATGACGCTCTTGAAGGCCTGGGAATCGGTGACCACCAGCTTCGGCTTCGTCGCGTCGTTCTGCAGGAGCCGGTCCAGCAGAGGCTTCAGGTCCGAAGCCTGCACGCAGAGCGCGTTGCAGTGGAGGTCGAGGAGTTCCCGCAGCACCTGCTGCTGAGGCAGGATGATCCTGCCCTTCGGCGCCGACGCGTCGATCGGGATGACCAGCACCACGGTGTCGCCGGGTTCCACGAGGTCTTTCAGAATGTACTTTTCTTTCTTCGTGCCGGCGAGTTTCCCGAGCGTCTTTTTGAGGGCCTCGATGCCGTCGCCGGTCTTTGCCGAGACCGGGAGCGCCGTAGCGCCCTTCGGCAGACGGCCGGTCGGGCAGGAGGCGGGGCCGCCGGGGAGGAGGTCCGTTTTGTTGAAGGCGATGATGTAAGGCGTCTTCTTCTCTTCGAAGAGCCGGAGCAGGTCCCGGTCGGCTTCCTGAAGACCGACCGTGGCGTCTGCCACCAGTACGGCGACGTCCGTCTGCCGCAGGGCCTGACGGGTCCGTTCGACGCGCATGGCGCCGAGTTCCCCTTCGTCGTCGATGCCCGGTGTGTCGATGATGACCACCGGCCCGATGGGCAGGAGTTCCATCGCCTTCAGGACCGGGTCCGTCGTGGTGCCCCGGACCTCCGAGACGAGTGCCAGCTGCTGGTTCGTGACGGCGTTCACGACGCTGGATTTGCCGGCGTTCCGGATGCCGAAGAACCCGATGTGGACGCGCTCGCCCGAAGGCGTGTCGTTCAGCGTGTTGGTGTTACGGATCTCACTCACGGCCGTCACCTCCTTTGAATTCTTTCCGGTCGCCGCGGTCGACGACGGTGTGGTAACCGAATTTCTCGAGCCGCAGGTCGATGCAGGCGTTGCACTTCGTGGCGTCGTCGTTCACGCAGATCTTCCCGTCATAGAGCTGGTACTGTTTGCGTACCGTCGCCGGGGACAGGTTCGGCATGATGACGTTCGCGCCGTGGTCGAAGCCCATCTCCCGCCCGAGGGGGTGGATGGTCCCGAGGGCCGTCGTCGAGGGCAGCAGCACGTCCGGCAACATCAGCCGGAGGATGCTGAGGTAGTAAAGCGTGTCCTCGAGGGTCCCCGCCGGCATGTCTTTGAAGGGCGTGTCGTGGTGGGGGATGAAGGGCCCGATGCCGACCATGTCCGGCCGGAACTCCTGCAGGAAGACGAAGTCTCTCGCAAGGTCCGCGGGCGTCTGGTACGGCGCGCCGACCATGAACCCGGCACCGACGGCGTAGCCGAGAGCACGTAAATCGCGCAGGCACTGCATGCGGTGCTCGAAACTCATGTCCGCCGGGTGGAGTTTCTCGTAGTGCTCCTTCGTGGCGGTCTCGTGCCGCAGGAGGTACCGGTCCGCGCCGGCCGCCTTCAGGACCGCGTAGCTCTCGCAAGACCGCTCGCCCAGGGACAGGGTGACGGCGCAGTCAGGGTATTCGGTTTTGATCTGTTCAATGATGCCGCAGAGCACCTCGTCCGTGAAATGCCCGTCTTCGCCGCTCTGCAAAACGAACGTACGAAAGCCCAGGTCATAGCCACTGCGGACGCAGTACATGATCTGGGCTTCACTCAGTCTGTATCGTTGAAGGTTGGGGTTCGACTTACGGATACCGCAATAGTAGCAGTCGTTCTTACATACGTTGGAAAATTCAACTAACCCCCGTACGAAGATGGCTCTGCCGTAAATCGTGTCCCGGACCGCCGCCGCACGTTCCTGCAGCAGCCTTGCACCCTCATCGGACCGGTGAGACACCAGGTACTCGAACTGCTCTTCCGTCAGTCGCGCGCCGGCGCTCAGCGAATCAATGATTGAAAACAATTTGTCCATTGATAACACCGTATTCTTTTGTTGTGCCTTTATAATACTCTAAATAACCAAAGAAGGCAACGATTGCTATAGAGTCGTTGCCTTCTTTTTCTTATTGATGGCGGAGAGGAAAGTGTGCAAAGCATCTAACTCCTCTTTGTCTAGACGGCTGAGTTCTTCTACCAAAGAATGCAGAGCTTCTGGATAATCGAGTTCAGTATTAAAAAACTCATTCGGCTGGATTCCAAGGTAATCGCAGATATAGAAAAAGCCTTTCATCGTAGGAAGGTTTTTGCCGGATTCGATGGAATTGATGTAGCCGTGGTTCTGACCGATTGCCAGACTCATTTCTCTGGCGGAAACACCTTTCTTTTCCCTTAGTTGTGCAAGGCGTAAAGCAAATTCCTCAGGATATAACATAATGTTCACCTCACATCATAATTTATCTGATGGTGGCGGACGCTATGTCATATTATAGAGGTTAATTTGATTGAAGTATCAGAAAGAAACTGATATACTTTGAAAGATATCAGTTTTTTTAAGGACGTTTTCAGAAAAACTGTAGATATGTTAACTGGCTCAAGACGGACTGGATCGGAAGAAAGGATAACGAATGGATAAAATTGCTGTGCTGATTCCCTGTTATAACGAGGAACAGACAATACGCAAGGTCGTTTTGGATGCGAAGGCTGCACTGCCGGAAGCGACCATCTATGTTTACGATAACAACTCATCTGATGAGACGGCACAAATCGCCAGAGAAAGCGGAGCTGTTGTCAGGCAAGAACGGATGCAGGGAAAAGGAAATGTCATTCGTCGAATGTTCCGGGAAATCGAGGCGGAATGCTACATCATGATCGATGGGGATGATACCTATCCGATCGAAGCGGCACCGGAAATGGTGGACAAAGTATTGTATGAGGGTTCAGACATGGTCGTCGGAGACAGACTGTCTGCCACATACTTTACAGAAAACAAACGCCCGTTCCATAACTTGGGAAACACGTTAGTGCGCGCCAGCATAAATCGCCTTTGGCACTGTGATATCAAGGACATAATGACAGGCTTCCGGGCATTCAGTTACGATTTCGTGAAAACATTCCCTGTTCTGTCGCAAGGCTTTGAAATCGAAACGGAAATGACGATCCACGCGGTGAATTACAACATGCAGATCGACAACGTCATCGTTGATTATCGTGACAGGCCGGATGGAAGTGTCTCCAAACTGAACACCTATTCGGATGGGTTCAAGGTGCTTAGGACCATTGCCCGGCTTTATCGAAACTACAAACCACTGGGTTATTTCGGGTTGTGGGCAGCTCTGCTGACGGTACTGTCTGCCGCCTTCTTCATTCCTGTTTTCCATACCTTCCTTCTGACCGGAACGGTTGAGAAAATCCCAACGGTCGTTGTTTGCGGTTTTGTGTTTCTGGCGGCGCTGCTGGCACTGTTTGCGGGACTGATTCTTGCGAACTTTGTGAAGACTGACCGAAGGGACTTTGAATTTAAGAGGACGATCATCCACGATAAAAGGACGGATTACTATGACCTTGCTTCGAAATAATGTCAGCGCTTGTGTGACGGCAATGTTACTGTCTGTGTTTTGCGTTGTGGGATACAGCTTTCAGGAGACAGACAGCTTCAACCTGATTTTTGGAAGTGAAGAAAGCAATCCAGCTTTGGCGTTGGTGACATTCCTCGTTCTCTGGGCTCTCTTGTTTTGGGGAATCGTCTATTTGTTTCGCGGGATGGACCGCTGGGATAAGGCTCTCCTGTTGAATGAGCGAAAGGAAACTGTATTTACAAAGCACACATTTGCGGTTTCTTTCGTCGTTCTGATGGTAGCTTATATTCCCTATACAGTCCTCTCTTATCCCGGGATCTTTCTGGCAGATGAATCTATGGAGTTCCTCGAATGGCATCCGGAACTAGGGGTGTATTTTCCCACTTATCTGGAAGG
>JAFTZU010000053.1 GCA_017461005.1 Clostridia bacterium | reverse complement strand
GCACCGGCAGCAGCAGCGCCTTCGGCAGCGGCGGGAGCCGCTTTCTTGGCAGGAGCTTTATAATCCGGGTTCGGGATCATTTCGATGACATCGAACGGGCAGGCTTTCGCACAGACACCGCAGCCGATGCAGTCTTCTTTGCGGACGAATTCCGGAAGCGTACGTCTCATACCACGCTTGGTGATCGGGTGGATGAGGTCGAATGCGTTGACGGGGCAGTCGAAGAGGCAGCACTTACAGCCGTAACACTTCGTATGGTCGATCTGAGGGATCACTTTCGGGTTAGCCAACGTAAGACACCTCCTCAGCCATATTCATCAGGGCAGGCAAGCCGAGTTCCTCCAGAGTGGAGTCAAGGGGCACGCCGGTGTCGGGGTCATAGCCGCAGGTCTCCCAGGTCTTGCGCATCATGGCGTCGATCGGGACAGTTTTGCCGGCGGTCTTACCGACTTTGTGAGGTGTATCGCCAACCATACGGTCATGGGGACGGTTGTCGAGCGGCATTTTGCCGTGCTTGATGTTGAACATCTGACGAAGGGTGAAGATACGCTTGCCGATGACCATGTATTCGTCGGGAGTAAGGGTCCAGCCGGTGGCCGCGTTCAGCCACTCGAAGACCGGGTAGTTACCGACGCCGGTGATCATGCCGAAGTAGCATCCGCCCGCACCGTCGATGAGACGTTTGTAGTAAGCGCATGCGAGGACCTTCAGAGCCTCTTCTTCGGAAGCGATGGACTCACCGGACTTGTCGCCGACGATGGCGGCGGCCGGAGCCCAGGAGACTTTCTTCCAGATATGCATGCAGCCGTAGTACAGAGAACCACCGGAGGTATGTCTCGCCGGAGTCGGGTCGATGGCATACAGGGTGGCCTGCTGCGGGTCGAGGCGAGAATCGTGCATGGGAGGCTCCATGCCGCCGCCCTGGACGGCGAATTTTTCGGAGCCCTTGCCGATGACTTTCGCAGCGTAACGGGTACCGTGGGAGAAGACCTCGCCGATGCCGCGCTGTTCGCAGATCATCTTGACGAACTCGATGATGGCTTCCGCGTTGCCCCAGGTGAGGTTCAGGCCGCCGACATCTTCACGGGTAAGGATGCCGTGCTCGACGCACTCGATGGCCATACCGACACAGCCGCCGCAGGAGATGGCGTCGATGCCCTGACGGTTCAGGTACTCGTTGATGTAGAGCATGGCGTCGTTGTCATCGTTCAGCAGGAATGCGGTGTAGTCCCACTGGGACTCGTATTCCGGCTTATGGACGATACTGTAACCGGCGTCATTGTGTTTGATCTTGGAAATGTCGAGCTCGCCGCCGCAGCCGTAGGAGCAGGAATAGCAGTAGTACCGGGTGACCTGATGCTTCAGCATCTGGTGCGCGTCGGTCTTGTTCAGCTGACGGACGGAGAAGTGCTCTTTCTGTGTGCCGCCCCAGTTACGGATGGGACCTTCACCGGTCTGGCCGGTGAACTGAGACGCGCCCGCGGTACCCCAGGTACCCATCAGAACTGCGGTGAGCAGTCCGTCGGGAGACAGCTGAAGTTCCGGGAGGACTTTCGTGATGTTGAGAAGACCGGTCGGGATCTCAGGCGGCAGGAATGCCATGTTGAGACGGCTGGCACACTGTTTGGCCAGTGCTTTGATCTCTTCGGTGTGGACACCGGAAACGGGTTTCGTGCCGTGGCAGACGATGGCCTTCAGGTTCTTGGAACCGATGACACCACCGACGCCCTGACGGGCAGCGATACGGCCGTTCTCGTTGCAGACACCGGCCATCCAGCCGAGCTTCTCGCCGCCGGGGCCGATGGTGGCAACGACCGGACGTTTCTTTCCGGGTGCCGAATGACGCTTCCAGAGTTCCTCTTCCGCGTCGTGGCAGTCAAGGCCCCAGACGCCGTCCGCGTCGAGGATCTGACAGCCTTTGTTGTCGATGTAGAGGTAGACCGGTTTGTCGGCCTTACCGTGGACGGCGATCATATCGAAGCCGCAGTGTTTGATGCCGGAAGCAAAGGAGCCGCCCGCATTCGCCTCACCGATACCGCCGGTGGACGGAGACTTCGTGATGACCATCCAGCGTCCCATGATGGTCGCGCCCGTGCAGGTCATGATGCCCGTCGTGAAGCACACGACGTTTTCGGGGCTCATGGGGTCTGCGCCTGCCGGAATATGGTTGTAGCACCACCACGCGCCTAAACCTGCGCCCGACAGGAGCTGTTCATAGATCTCATCCTTGATCTTGATGACCTTACTCGTTTTTGTCGTAAGATCGACCTGGAGGATCTGTCCAGTGTAGCCTTTCATAGACTAATTCATCTCCCTTAAGTTTTATCACCCATAAAATATCTTTTTTCTTTATGACACGATCAGCCGCTGCCGAGAGGCGTGTACGAACTGACGATATCTCCGTCTTTGAGGACCTGCTTCATGTCTGCCTTCTCATAGTTGACGAGCAGCGGCAGGGTCTTGGCCCAGAGCATTGGCAGCTTCACGATCTTCAGGAACTGCTTGAGCGTGAGGCCGTCCGGCACTTCGATGGTGCCGTCCTTTTCAAACTTGGAAAAGTCGCAAATCGGCGGGCCGTGGAATTCGATGCGCATAGGGTCTTCCTCCTTCCGCGAATCGGTTTTTTCTATTCGTGTATAGTTTTTTACAGATTAATTATATATAGGTTACTGGTCAAATACAATACTTTATCTCCGCGAAAGTTTTGATAAGTTATTCACAATGCCGATTTTATGCTTTCCAAAGGTTAACTATCTGTGTATAATAATCGTGGGTGATACCAACTACAAGGGAGGTTAGCGAAATGGTAAACAAGATCGTGGAAGTTCTTACCAAAGCCCTCGTCGCTCTTACCGACGTGCTCGGTCCCGTACTGAATACCCTTCTCAAGAAACTCTGGGCTTACACAGACAAAGTCTGGTACCGTCAGGGTTATGAAAAAGAAGACCACACCGATGGTGTTATCAGGGAGGACAAATAATGGCTAAGAAGAACAAAGTCGAAGCTCCGGTCGTCGAGACCGCCGCTCCGGAAGAGAAAAAACATTCTAAAGGATTCCTCGCCATCATGGGGATCCTGGCCGTCGTAGCAGTTGCTCTTGTTGTGGTGCTTGGCAGCGTGCTCTACATGGTCAACCCGTGGTACATCCCGCAGATCTTAAAGCGGAATTACCCGGAATGGTTCGAAGCGCATCCGTTCATCAGCCGCTTCATCCCGCTGACCTGACGGAAGCATAAAACAACAAAAAAGATCCTCGTTCATTCGAACGGGGATCTTTTATCTTTCCTTTGTTTTCGCGATTTACCGCGTGATCAGACGTTGATCTCGACGTCGATACCGAGGAGGTCTTTCTTCTCTTCGAGGACCGGTTTGATGTAACCGTCGACGAACTCCTGGGTCTGGCTCGGAGCGCGGCCGACGAAGTTCTTCGGCTCCATGACGGCTTCGAGTTCTTCGAGGGTCATGCCGAAGGCCGGGTCATTGGCGATCCGCTGCAGAAGGTCGTTCTGGCCGCCGTCGACCTTGACGACTTTGCCGGCGTCCATGGAGTGGACACGGATGTGTTCGTGGAGGTCCTGACGGTCTCCACCCTTCTTGACGGCTTCCATCATGATGTTCTCGGTGGCCATGAAAGGCAGCTCCTCGAGGAGGTGCTTTTCGATCATCTTCGGGTAGACGACGAGGCCGGAGACGACGTTGATGTAGAGCTCCAGGATGGCGTCGGTGGCAAGGAATGCTTCCGCGACGGAGATGCGCTTGTTGGCGGAGTCATCGAGGGTTCTCTCGAGCCACTGGGTGGACGCGGTGAGCGCCGGGTTCAGGGCGTCGGAGGTCACATAGCGTGCCAGCGAGCAGATGCGTTCGGAACGCATGGGGTTACGCTTGTAAGCCATGGCCGAGGAGCCGATCTGGGTCTTTTCGAAGGGTTCCTCGATCTCCTTCATGTGCTGGAGGAGACGCAGGTCGTTGGCGAACTTGGACGCGGACTGGGCGATGCCGGAGAGGACACTGACCACCTGGTAGTCGAGTTTTCTCGAGTAGGTCTGACCGGAGACCGGGTAGCAGGCTGCGAAGCCCATCTTGTCGGCGATCTTCTGGTCGAGCTGACGGATCTTTTCTTCATCGCCCTCGAAGAGTTCCATGAAGGAGGCCTGGGTACCGGTGGTGCCCTTGGAGCCGAGGAGTCTCATGGTCTCGAGGCGGTGTTCCACTTCGTAGTAGTCGAGGAGGACGTCCTGGAGCCACAGGGTGGCACGCTTGCCGACGGTGGTCGGCTGCGCCGGCTGGTAATGGGTGAAGCCGAGGGTCGGGAGGTCCTTGTACTCGAGGGCGAAGGCGGACAGCTTGTCGAGGAGGTTCACGAGTTTCTTCTCGATGAGCTTCAGACCTTCGGTCATGGTGATGACGTCGGTGTTGTCGCCGACATAGCAGGACGTGGCACCGAGGTGGATGATGCCCTTCGCGTTCGGGCACTGGACGCCGTAGGCATAGACGTGGGACATGACGTCGTGGCGGCGCTTCTTCTCTTCCTCGATGGCGACTTCGTAGTTGATGTCATCGGCGTGCGCTTTCAGTTCGTCGATCTGCTCCTGGGTGACGGGCAGGCCCAGTTCATGTTCGGCCTCCGCCAGAGCGATCCACAGCTTTCTCCAGGTCTTGAACTTGAAGTCCGGAGAGAAGATGTACTGCATCTCTTTCGACGCGTACCGGGAATTGAGAGGAGTTTCGTAAGTGTTCTTTTGCATGACGCACGATCCTTTCGAAATGTCATTTGGCGATTTAACGCCAATAGTATACACGATTTTCCACTAAATAAAAAGAATCAAAAACCATAAGAAACCCCCGCCGGAAGCGGGTGTTTTCAGCGATTCTGTTATGCTCAGATGCCGAGGAGGTCCGCGTAGCCTTTGAGGGCTCCGTCGGTGTCACCGGCGAGGACTTTCTTCGCGAGGACTTTGCCGAGCTGGACGCCTTCCTGGTCGAAGGAGTTGACGTTCCAGAGGAAGCCCTGGAACATGACCTTGTTCTCGAAGTGAGCAAGGAGCGCGCCGATGGCCTCCGGGGTCAGCTTGTCGCCGACGATGATGGAGGACGGGCGGTTGCCGTCGAAGTTCTTGTTGAGGTTCTCGTCGTCCTTGCCGCAGGCGAACGCGACCATCTGAGCGGCGACGTTGGCCTTCAGCTTCTGCTGAGAGGTGCTGCCTTCGATGACGACGTCGTTGCCCATCTGGCTGTCTTTGAAACCGACGAACTGCAGCGGAACGATGGTCTTGCCCTGGTGCAGGAGCTGGTAGAAAGAGTGCTGGCCGTTGGTGCCGGGCTCACCGAAGATGATGGGGCCGGTCACATAGTTCACGGGCTCGCCGAAGCGGTTCACGCTCTTGCCGTTCGACTCCATGTCGAGCTGCTGGAGGTGGGCCGGGAAACGGCTGAGGGCCTGGGAGTACGGCAGGACCGCGGTGGTGTCGCAACCGAGGACGTTGCGCTCGTAGACACCGATGAGGGCGTCGAGCATGGCAGCGTTCTTTTTGATGTCGGTCTCTTTGGCGGCTGCGTCAGCGGCAGCGGCACCCTGCAGGAAGCGGTCGAAGACTTCCGGACCGAAGGCGAGGCTCAGGATAGCGCCGCCGACAGCGGAGGAAGAGGAGTACCGGCCGCCGATGTAGTCGTCCATGTAGAAGGAGTCGAGGTAGTCGGGGTTGCCGGCCAGCGGAGAGGTCTCGCTGGTGACCGCGATCATGTGTTTGGAAGCGTCAAGGCCGGCCTCTTGGATGGCGTTCTTGACGAAGGCCTCGTTGGTCAGGGTCTCGAGCGTGGTGCCGGACTTGGAGACGAGGACGAAGATGGTCTTGGAAACATCGAGGGTGGAGAGAACGGCAGAGGCGTCATCCGGGTCGACGTTGGAGATGAACTTCGCGTCTATCTTGAGGCAGTCGTTGACTTTGGCCCAGTTCTCGAGGGCGAGATAGATAGCGCGGGGACCGAGGTCGGAACCGCCGATGCCGATCTGGCAGGCCGTCGTGAACTTCTCGCCGGCTTCGTTGACGATCTCACCGGCATGGACCTTCTTGACGAACTCGGCGATGCGCGCCTGCTGTTTTGCGTAGAAGTCTCTCTTGTTCACGCCGTCGGCGATGACATCGTCACCGAGCTGGCCGCGGCACAGCTGATGAAGGACGAGACGGTTCTCACCGGTGTTGATGACGGCGCCGTTGTAGAGTTCCTTGTACTTCTCGGCAAGCTCGGCTTCATCGGCGAGGTCCTGCATGGTTTTGAGGACTTTGTCGTCGACGGGACGGGCCGCATAGTTGAAGGTGAGGCCGGCGGCGATGGGGACATTGTACTCGGCGACACGCTTCGCGCCGTTCTCCCCTGCCATGACCTCTTTGACCTCGACTTCGTTCCAGAGCTCGAGGAGCTCATCGTACGCTTTGAGGGTATCTAAGTTTTTCCAGTTGGCCATAAGTCTTTCTCTCCTTTGGAAACAACAGTTTTTGATAAACAATTCACCTTAAAATATATCATAATTCAGAACGTCTCACAATGAGCTTCGCCGAAAAAGAGTTGGCGATCTATTTCCTCTTCCCAAAAGTTTTTTCAAAAAGTCCTTGCATTTACAGGGGTGCTGTACTATAATATCGGAGCAGTCAACGGGGAAACCCTCCCCTTGACATAGATATCGCAGAGTAGAGCAGTTGGTAGCTCGTCGGGCTCATAACCCGGAGGTCGGGGGTTCAAGTCCCCCCTCTGCACCCACGCAGTTAAGCCAAAAATCAGACTTCCTGATTTTTGGCTTTATCTTTTGTGTTTATATTCTAACGAAAAACTGTAACTTGAATATGTTTCAACTGTAGTTACGCGGACAGCTCTTCCTGCTTTCAGGCTGGAACGCGGATGTTCCCTTGTTCAATAAGCGACAGTCCAAAACTTGTTTTGGCTCTGGAGCTTATGCACCGCAGTCCCGCCTCTGCACCCACGAAATAAAACCGCAGCCAATGGCTGTGGTTTTTCTTATTTTGCAACCGTATAAACATCTTCCCGGAGGCCGGTAAAAGCCGGGATTTGCGCCCGGACCGCGTCCACTTCGGTGAGGTCGATGTCGCAGAGGAGGACGGTCTCCTCTTCCCCGCAGGAAGCTTTGACATCCCCATAGGGGCCGATGACCATCGAGTGGCCGTAGGGCTGGCCGTCCGGGGCGCGGGCGCCGCAG
>JAFTZU010000005.1 GCA_017461005.1 Clostridia bacterium | reverse complement strand
AGGAACGCCGTCTTGATGCTGCCGAGGGGCCCGCCGATGGCAGGGATGCTCACGAGCAGCAGGATGACGAGGATGAACAGGAACGGCGACCAGGCGACGAACGCGTGCTTCAGGGTGGGCTTCTGCGACGAAACGTCTTCATACGCGTCGTCCTTCGGCTTCTTCGCGCCCATGACGTACTCGTCCGGCGTCTCCTTACGCTTGTTCTGCCACATGCCGAAGGCGAAGGAGCAGACGAGCGAGACGACCGCGCCCACGATGACCGGCAGCGTCGGCCCCATGAACTTTGCGGCGATGTACTCCGAAACAAGGAACGACACCCCGGAGACCAGGGTGAAGGGCACCATGCCCTTGAGACCCTTCAGCCCGCCGCCCGCGATGGTGACGATGACGAAGGGGCAGATGATCATGAAGACGGCGGCCTGGAGGATCTGCGCGTGGGACACCATGGTGGCATCCAGCGCCGTGAGGTCCGAGACCATCTGGGTCGGGACGCCGACCGCGCCGAACATGGTCGTATAGGAGTCCGCCACGAGGCACATGAGGATGGCCTCGACGGGGTTGAACCCGAGGGCGAACATCATGGAGGCGGGGATGGCGATGGCGGTGCCGTAGCCGGCCATGCCCTCCATGAACCCGCCGAAACACCAGGCGATGAGGATGGCCAGGACACGGCGGTCGTTGGAGACCGACGTCAGCTGGCCCTTGATGACGTCCATCGCCCCGGTGTGCACCGTCATGTTGTACACGAAGATGGCGGCGATGATGACGAGGACGATGGGCCACAGCGCCATGACGACGCCCTCGGCCACCGACGTCGTGGCGGACAGGAAACTCGCGTGCCAGAAGACCATGGCCTCGATGAAGGCGATGACCATCGCGGACAGCGCCGCGGTCCAGGCCTGCATCTTGATGACGCTCATCGCCACGATGAGCCACAGGATGGGCAGTAACGCGAGTACGAAATAGCCAAACAGCATAGGGGACCTCCTTTCCGGGGGTTCTCGTAAAGGGTTCGTTTACACCCTCATTATATAAGAACGGACCCGTGTGCGCCACAATG
This sequence comes from Clostridia bacterium, assembly GCA_017461005.1. Taxonomy (GTDB): domain Bacteria; phylum Bacillota; class Clostridia; order Oscillospirales; family Acutalibacteraceae; genus RUG420. The sequence goes on along the minus strand of JAFTZU010000005.1, from coordinate 3,228 downwards.
TCTGCCGCACAATTTGTCACGCCAAAATTCTTTTGTGCCAATTTTTAAAATATGCTTGACTTCGAGTTAGCCATGGGTTACTATATACGCAGTTAGCACGGACTAACTCCCAACCCCGTGTTAGCGATCACCACACGGTGTACGGTAACCTCCCAATTGCCGTAACCCAAGATATCTCCTTCCCATACAGATATCTCTTTTACAAAATCATAATATGCCTAACCGAAAAGCAGCCGTCCTCCCAAGCGGCTGCTTTCGGTTTTTTTCAAATTGTGCGCAACCCATTGTTGAATTCGAGTTAGCATAGGCTTACTATAGATGGAGTTAGACAACGCTAACTTGCAACAACGCAACGGAAAGAGGGGTGCACATGACCGACGAACAGCTCGTGTTTTACTGCTCCCCGACCCTGGCCGGTCTCAAGACCGGGAACCTGTTCCACTGCCGGTACGAGTGCCCCGAAGGCGGGTGCGGCGGAGTCTGTAAGATGCGCTGCCGCCTGGTGGCCGAGTTCCGGGAACTCAACCGCACGCTGAACCCGAAGGGGTTGCGGATCATCCCGCTTCGCATCCGGGACGGCTCGGTCCTCACATACCTGTACCGCCCGGCGGACCTCGCCCGGGACCTCGCGTCCCCGGAAGCACAAAGCCTTCTGGAAGAACTCGGGTACGGCGGCCTCTCCGTGAACCAGTGCCTCACGAAACTGCGGGTGACGCTGCAGTATGGGGAGGACTTCCCGCACGAGATCGGACTGTTCCTCGGCTACCCCGTCGAAGACGTCCGCGGGTTCATCGAACAGGGCTCCGACCGGTGCAAATGCACCGGCTGCTGGAAAGTCTATGGCGATGTACGCTCCGCCGAAAAACTCTTCGCGAAGTATGACTGCTGCACGGCGTGCTATCTGCACCAGCTGGCAGCGGGGACCCCACTTGACCGACTGGCCGTTGCAGTATAAACTTAGAAAAGTAATTTTACTTTTATAAAAATCTTCTATTCTAGAAAGGTAGATCCCAATGAGCAAAGTAGCAGTAGTATTCTGGTCCGGTACCGGTAACACCGAATCCATGGCAGACGCCGTCGCACAGGGTGCCCGCGGCGCAGGCGCTTCCGTCGACGTCCTCGGCCCGTCCGACTTCGACGCTTCCAAGGTCGCTGCCTATGACGGCATCGCATTCGGCTGCCCGGCCATGGGCGCGGAAGTCCTCGAAGAGGATGAGTTCGATCCCATGTTCCAGGACGTCAAAGGCGCACTGTCCGGCAAAAACATCGCCCTCTTCGGCTCCTACGGCTGGGGCGACGGTGAATGGATGAGAAACTGGGAAGACGACTGCAAGGCAGCCGGCGCGAACCTGGTCGTCGAGTCCGTTATGGCCAACGAAGCCCCGGACGACGATGCCATCGCCGCCTGCAAAGCCCTCGGCGCAGCCCTCGCGTAACTCAGAACACTCAGTCAAAAAACCAAATACCCTCATAACAAAAGGCAGGTGCTTCGGTACCTGCCTTTTTATCAAGGGAACATCCGCGTTCCAGCCTGAAAAGCAAAACAGCTGTCCGCGTATCAACGCCCTTCGCTTTGCTTCGGACTTGGGTGGCACAGTTCTTCGGGGAGGTCAAGGGCGCACCCGTGCGCCGCATACCGTGCGGCACAGCCCTGTGACATCCCCTCGCTCTGTGCCATGGAGCAGACAACAGGCCAAAGGAGCACTGCGGCCCTTCGGCCTGCAAGGGGAAAAGTTCAGCCCTGCTGTTGCGGCTAAAGAGGATGCATGCTACTCCATGGTCGTAAAAGCACACGCCGCACAGCTGGGCGCAGAAAAAGCCTGCGATAAGGCAGGCTGGATAGAGATTGAAAAACAGAGGGAAATCTGCTATATTGTTAGTGGGAAAAGCATCCGCTCCATGAGTGGATCCTCCCGGGCTTAGGTTTTTAGCTCAAAGCTAAACGCCCTTCCTGGTTGCGACAGGAAGGGCACTTTTTCTATTCACGTTTGTGAAAGAATAGGGCGGATACGATTTCTATAATAAGGCTGCTCGCGCAAGACCAAAGGTCTTGCAGGAGCGAGGCAATACTGTAGAAGTTCATATTAAACCTCCTTTATTTGTGCATCGGGCTTGTGCGCGTGCACCGGGAGGTTTCCATCCTGTCACGGATGCTTTCCAAGTGGTGTCCCACTTAGTAAATACTATACCAGAACAAATGTTCTAAGTCAAAAAGTTGAAACACGTTTGCAATCAAAAAAGAGCCCTGCGGAAGCAGGGCTCTTTGCTTGTTGTCAGTTCAGTTTGTAGTCCTGGTTCGACTCGCGTTTGATGAGTCCGAAGACCAGCAGGTACATGAAGATGATGAACACGGAGAAGACCAGCGAGGACTCCGCGGTGCCGAGCATGGCGCAGGTGTCGTAGAACCCGTGCAGCAGGACGGCGAAGAACCAGCCGAGGAAGATGTACAGCCACTTGCCGGGCTGGCCGTGGTTCTCGAGGTACTTGGCGCGCCCGTAGAAGACGCCCATGACGACCGCGAAGGTCATGTGGCCGGGGATGGCGAGCACCGCGCGGGGCAGCGCCACGGACAGGCCGTAACTGAACACGTACTTGATGTTCTCAAAAGCCGCGAACCCGAGGGACACGAACACGGCGTAGATGATGCCGTCGAATTTGTAGTCGAAGTTCGGGTTCTTCCAGGTCTTGAGGTACAGGAAGAAGAGCTTCGCACCTTCCTCCACGACGGCGACGACACCGAAGGCCAGCGCCATGACGTACAGAGGTGTGGTCTGGTCGATCTGCGACAGGTTGAGCGCATACATCCCGATGCCCTCTCCGGCGATGGACAGGAGGGCGGCACAGACACCCATGAGCAGGCACATGCCGAGCAGCCCGATGGGCTCCTTGTCCCGCTTGTCCTGCTTGTAAACGTAGTTCATGAGGATGACGGCCGGCACGATCGCGGCGGCCAGGTAGATCATGAGAACTGTATTGGCAGCTAAAAACATAGAGTCACTTCTTTCGTTGGGGCGATTTGCCCCGTTTCTTTACAAAACACATTTTACAGGAAAACCGTAAGACTAACAAGAGAGAACCAAGGGTTGCCATCAGAGTTATTTGTGATAGAATAATACCACTTTTAAACCAGGAAGAAATCTCGGAAAGGAGTCCGGAACGTGAGCCAGCTCATCGCCAAAGTGCCGCCGAAGGCCAAGGGCATCCTCTACATCGTCCTCGCGGCGTTTT
>JAFTZU010000052.1 GCA_017461005.1 Clostridia bacterium | reverse complement strand
GGAGTTGGACTGGGTGTATTTCAGAGTGAGAAGAGCGATGGTCAGGTCACGCTTGGCCTCGGCCGGCAGCTCTTTCTTTTCGGTGACGATGTTCGCGAAGGTCTCGTCCGTGACCTTGAAGTCGTTACGGCCCTGCTCGAAGGTGACGCCGTAGACGTCCTTGGTCTCCTGGGGGTTCGGAACGTAGTTCGGATCGATCTTGACGACGTTGTAGTTGCCCTTCTTCTTGGACTTGAGGATCTCGAGGGCTTCCGGCTCGTAACCGGGAGCGATGATGCCATCGGACACTTCGCGCTTGATGAGGTTCGCGGTGGTCACGTCGCAGACATCGGAGAGGGCGATCCAGTCGCCGAAGGAACACATTCTGTCCGTGCCGCGGGCGCGGGCATACGCGGTGGCGATGGCGCTGTCGTCAAGGCCTTCGATGTCGTCGACGAAGCAGGCTTTCTTCAGAGCGTCGCTCATCGGGACACCGACAGCAGCGGACGTCGGGCTGACGTGTTTGAAGGAGGTGGCGGCGGGCATGCCGGTGGCCTCTTTGATCTCCTTGACCAGCTGCCAGGAGTTGAAGGCGTCGAGGAAGTTGATGTAACCGGGACGGCCGTTCAGGATCTCGATGGGAAGGTCGGAACCGTCCTTCATATAGATCTTCGACGGCTTCTGGTTCGGGTTACAGCCGTATTTGAGTTCGAATTCTTTCATGGCGCACACTCCTTACTGGTTCTTGTTGACGAGGCGGTTCTCTTCCTCACCGGTGGCGAGGTCGATGTACCGGACGTACAGCGAGATCTTATTGTCTTCGTCGAGGTTCTCCCAGATGTCGTTGAAGAACTCGTCGATGTCGTTCGGGATGCTGACTCTCTCAGGTTCGCCCTGGAAGGTCGGGATGGGGTCGCCGTTCTCCACGTAGGTGTGGAGGAAGTGGCCGAGGCCGGCGACGGGTTTGTAGGAGAACAGGAAGCGGTTGCAGACCGTACCGGCGGCGTCCCCGGACTTGAGGATGCTCATCTGGTAGTCGAAGTCCGTGCCGTCGTGGTAGACGATGCCGGAGATGCGGGGCGTCCAGTTCGGACCGTCCGGCTCGAAGCAGCGGGTGTTGAGCGCTCTGTGGAAGCACTTGCCCTGTTGCAGGAACTCGTAGATGGTCTGGGTCTGGTCACCGTTCGTGACGATGGTCTTGTTCTCGAACTTTTTGATCGGAGAGTAGATGATGAGGCTCGGGTCCTCTACTTTGGACTCGTCGAAAGGATAGATGATGACTTCGCCGTAGTTCGCTTCCTTGAAGACACGGTTCCGGCTGTTTTCGGAACGGCCCATGATGAAGTAAGCGATGGCGGCTTTCTTCGCGTCATCGGTCATACCGATGACGATGCCGCGGCCGACATACTCATTGCCTTTGATGGTCTCGCCCATCGTTTTCTTGTCGTAAATGTTCATTCTGCACTCTCCTTTACGATATCGGCACAGACCTTCTCAGTGGCTCTCGGGAGAAGGACCCACTCGGCCTGTTCCATGATGCGTCTCTGAAGCACTTCCGGTGTATCGCCGTCCTGTACTTCGACTGCTTTCTGGTAAATGATCTGTCCCCCGTCGGGCACCTCGTTGACGAAGTGGACGGTGGCGCCGCTCACCTTGACGCCGTACTTCAGGGCTTCCTCGTGGACTTTCAGGCCGTAGTAGCCTTTGCCGCAGAAGCTCGGGATGAGCGCCGGGTGGACGTTGATGATCCGGTTCGGCCACTTGCTGGTGAAGTCGCCGGACAGGATGCTAAGGTAGCCTGCCAGCACGATCATGTCGATGTCGTACTCTTTGAGAACCTTCATTAGGGCCTCTTCATAGGCTTCCTGACTGCCGCACTCTTTCTTGACGACCGCCACACCGGGGATGCCGGCGTTCGCTGCACGGGTCAGCGCGTAGGCGTCTTTCTGGCTCGAGACGACGACTTTGATCTCACCGCTGTGGATGATGCCGCTTTCCTGCGCGTCGATGAGTGCCTGGAGGTTCGTGCCTCCGCCGGAGACGAAGACTGCTATGTTCGCCTTCAGCATAATTCAATCTTCTCCTCACCTTTGGCGATGTACCCGATGACGTACGCGTCTTCCCCGTTGTCGTGGAGGATCTTCAGCGCTTTGTTGGCGTCCATCTTCGGAACGACGACACTCATGCCGACGCCCATGTTGTAGGTGTTGAACATGTCGTGCTC
>JAFTZU010000051.1 GCA_017461005.1 Clostridia bacterium | reverse complement strand
CCGCTGGCCGGAACTGAGCCCCAGAGAGCGTGAGGATGCCATCGTCAGGGAGCGCGGGACCGTTTTCATCGAGCAGATCGGCGGCGCTCTGAAGAGCGGACAGAAGCATGACGGACGTGCGCCGGACTACGATGACTGGGCGCTCAACGGCGACATCTTCGCCTGGAACGAACTGCTCGGCTGCGCGTTCGAGATCAGTTCGATGGGTATTCGCGTCGATGCGGAGAGCCTGCACCGCCAGCTGGAGATCGAAGGCTGTCTCGAACGGGAAGAACGCCCGTTCCACAAAGGCATCCTCGACGGGACCCTTCCGCTCACCATCGGCGGCGGGATCGGTCAGTCCCGACTCTGTATGCTGCTGCTCGAAAAAGCGCATATCGGAGAAGTCCAGTGTGCGCTCTGGCCCGATGAAATGCGTACCGAATGCGCCGAACACGGTATCATCCTGTTATGATCGTTTACGATACGTTACATGAAGAATGCGGAGTTTTCGGCATCTTCGAAACAAAGACTTCTGACGTTTCTCATACTGCTTATCTTGCCCTCTATGCTCTACAGCACAGGGGGCAGGAGTCTTGCGGGATCGTCGTCAATGACGACGGTGTCTTTTCTCATCTGAAAGGACACGGCCTCGTCCATGAGGTGTTCTCGGAGGAGAATCTGCGCGGTCTGGGGAAGGGGAATATGGCGATCGGCCATGTGCGCTATTCCACCACCGGCGGAAGAGACCTCAGCAACGTCCAGCCTCTTGTTATCCGGCATATCAAGGGGAACATGGCGCTGGCACATAACGGAAACCTCGTGAACGCCGATGAGATCCGTCGTACCTTCGAGTTGTCCGGCGGCATCTTCCACGGCTCGTCCGATACGGAGTCCATCGCCTATACCATCGCGGCGAATCGCCTCAAAAGCAGCAGCACGGAAGAAGCGGTCCTCCGGACGATGGACTCGCTGCGGGGCGCTTATTCCTGTGTCGTGATGACGGCGACCAAACTGATCGCGTTCCGGGACCCGAACGGATTCCGTCCGCTGAGCCTTGGCAGGACGCCGGACGGTGCGTATGTCGTCGCCAGTGAGTCGTGTGCCTTCGACTCAATCGGTGCGGAGCTGGTCCGGGACATCCGTCCCGGGGAAGTCGTGGTCATCAGTCGGCAAGGCGTCCAGTCCATCGGGGAGCACTGCAGTGACCCGAAGGACAGCAGCATCTGTGTCTTTGAATACATCTATTTTGCCCGCTCGGACTCGGTCCTCGACGGGGCGTCCGTACACCGCGCGCGGATCCGTGCCGGGAAGTTCCTTGCGAAGGAGCACCCGGTGGAGGCGGATATCGTCATCGGGGTTCCGGATTCCGGTCTGGATGCCGCCATGGGGTATGCCGAGGAAAGCGGGATCCCGTATGGTATCGGGTTCGTCAAGAACCGGTACATCGGCCGAAGTTTCATCGAGCCGTCCCAGGAACAGCGGGAGGACGCCGTCCGGATCAAGCTGAACGCCATCCGGGAGAGCATCGCAGGGAAGAGAGTCATCATGATCGACGACTCCATCGTCCGGGGGACGACCTGCGCGCGGATCGTCGAACTCCTGCGGGAAGCCGGGGCGAAAGAGGTCCATATGCGGGTCTCCTCTCCGCCGTTCCGGCATGCCTGCTATTTCGGGACCGATGTAGACAGCGACGACCGGCTCATCGCGAACCGCTATGACTCGGTGGAAGAGATCGCGAAGGCGATCGGCGTCGATACGCTCGGGTATCTGTCGGTCGAGGCGACGAAACAGCTCGCCGAAGGCGCCGGTGTCGGATTCTGCACCGGCTGTTTCTCCGGAGAATACCCGATCCCGGTGCCGAAAGAGATCACCAAAAACAAGTTCGATCAAAAGATCGGCGAGTTTGCTGTTTTAGATTAAAAACTGAAAAAATATCGTTGCATTTGGCGATTTGCTGTGATATTATATTCAAGCAGTCAACGCGGGGTCTCCTCGCTTGACATAAATATGCGGACGTGGCGGAATTGGCAGACGCGCTAGATTCAGGTTCTAGTGAATGCAAGTTCATGTGGGTTCAAGTCCCGTCGTCCGCACCAAGAAATAGAGAGCAGCAAACGCTGCTCTCTATTTCTTTATGCGACGACGCGGGCTTGAACCTTTAGGCCGGAGCGTTAAGAAAACAGTCCTGTGGACTGTTTTTAGCGACGGGAGCTGCGGCAGCAGCTCGGAGCAATTTTGCAAAGCAAAATTGCGTCAAGTCCCGTCGTCCGCATGGGTAACTCCCGTCGTCCGCATAATTAATTTGTACGCCACTAAATATTGCGTTTTAAAACGGTAATTGGTAGAATTTTACACAGTAAGTTAATTGCTGAATGTGTATGTAATTTTCATGAATGGGAGAGATTTTTATGGCTGAAGAAAAAACCAAAGCTCCTGCGTTCGAAGCAGGGGAGGCCATCTATGACGCCACCAAACTGGGTACGCCCAGAATGGTCGTCCTCGGCCTTCAGCACATGTTCGCCATGTTCGGCGCGACGGTCCTCGTTCCGCTGATCACCGGACTCGATGTCTCGACGACCCTGCTGTTCGCCGGTCTCGGCACATTGCTGTTCCACTTCATCACGAAGATGAAGGTCCCGGCCTTCCTCGGCTCGTCCTTCGCCTTCCTCGGCGGTTATGCCGCCATCACCGGCCTCGCCGATGAGAACATGACTCAGGCCCAGCTCCTTCCGTACGCCTGCTTCGGCGTCGCCTGCGCCGGTCTCGTCTATCTCGTTCTGGCCGCCGTCATCCGTGCCTTTGGTACCGCCAAAGTCATGAAGTACTTCCCGCCGGTCGTCACCGGTCCGATCATCGTTGCCATCGGTCTCGGCCTCTCCGGCTCCGCTGTCGCGAACTGCCAGGAGAACTGGCTGGTCGCGTTCTCCGCACTCATCGTCGTCATCATGTTCAACATCTGGGGCGTCGGTATGATGCGGATCATCCCGATCATCATGGGCGTCATCGTATCCTACATCGTTGCCATTCTTTGCCACGATGTCGACTTTGCTCCCATCAAGGAAGCCGCCTGGATCGGCTCTCCGATCCACTGGCACAGCACCGTCTTCGGCGGCGTGGACTTCGGCAACAGCTCCCTGGTCATCACCGCCATCGTCGCCATCGTTCCGATCGCCCTTGCGACCATGATGGAACACATCGGCGACATCTCCGCCATCAGCGCAACCGTCGGCAAGAACTACATCGCCGACCCGGGTCTCCACAGAACGCTGACCGGTGACGGTCTCGCGACCACCATCGCGTCCCTGTTCGGCGCACCGGCCAACACCACGTACGGTGAGAACACCGGCGTCCTGGCCCTGACCAAGGTCTACGACCCGAAGGTCATCCGCATCGCGGCCTGCTTCGCGGCGGTCCTGTCCTTCAGCCCGAAATTCGCGGCCATCATCCACACCATCCCGACAGCCACCATCGGTGGTATCTCCTTCGTCCTCTACGGTATGATCTCCGCCGCCGGTCTTCGGAACATGGTCGAGTCTCACGTGGACTTCTCCAAGAGCCGCAACCTGATCATCGCCGCTGTCATCCTCGTCTGCGCCCTCGGCATGACCGACGGCCTGACTTTCCACATCGGTTCCGTCGCCATCACGCTGTCCGCTCTGGCCGTCGGTTCCATCGCCGGCATCCTGCTCAACGCCATCCTTCCGGGCAAAGACTTCGTCTTCGATGAGTCCGACCCGCACGACACCGGCGCCGACCTGTCTCTCGAAAACGTCGCTCTCGAAAAACAGAAAGAGTACGGCGAAAAGAAGGCGAGAGAAAAAGCGGCCGTCAAAAAGCTGAAAGCTACGGTGGCAGAAACCGAAGAATGAAAAATTCACTATTGCATTTTTCATAATACCGTATTATAATAAGTGCAACTTAGAAGTGGCGAAGAAGTCACAGAACACAGAGAAATCTGTGCTCTGTGGCTTTTTTTGTTGCTTCTCAAACTCCTCTTGGGAGGGAGCAGTCAAGTATGGTAAATGAAACTTTGCAAAACGACCTGCTTTACAGAGAGCAGTTCGAACATGATGCCTGCGGCATCGGGACAGTCGTTTCGATCAAAGGGGACGCGTCCCGTCGTATCGTCGACAGCGCTTTGAAGATCGTCGAGAAGCTGGAACACCGCGCCGGCAAGGATGCCGCCGGTGAGACGGGAGACGGTGTCGGCATCATCGTGGCGACGCCTCATACATTCTTCAAAGAAAAAGCCGCGGAATGCGGCATCACGCTGGGCGATCAGCGGGAATACGGCATCGGCATGCTGTTCCTGCCGCAGGATAAACTGCGCCGTGCTCAGGCGAAAAAGATGCTCGAGATCATCACCGCGAAAGAGGGATTGAAGTTCCTCGGATGGAGAACGGTCCCGACCTGCCCGGAGACGCTGGGCCAGAAGGCCATCGACAAGATGCCCTGTATCGAACAGTGCTTCATCGAAAAGCCGGCTGACTGCGCACCGGGGATCGAGTTCGATCGGAAACTCTATGTGGTCCGACGGGTGTTCGAGCAGTCCAATGACAATACATATGTCTGTTCGCTGTCCTCCCGGACCATCGTTTATAAGGGCATGTTCCTGGTCCACCAGCTGAGAAGTTTCTACCGGGACCTTCAGGAGGAAGACTTCATATCGCACATCGCCATGGTCCATTCGCGGTTTTCCACGAATACCAACCCGAGCTGGGAACGGGCCCATCCGAACCGGTTCATCGTCCATAACGGGGAGATCAACACGATCCGGGGCAACGCGGACCGGATGCTCGCCAGAGGCGAAACGATGGAGTCTCCGTTCCTCAATGAAAACTATGAGAAGATCCTTCCTGTCGTCGATACCGCGGGGTCCGACTCTGCCATGCTGGACAACACCCTCGAGTTCCTCGTCATGAACGGGATGGACCTGCCTCTGGCCATGATGATCTGCATCCCGGAACCCTGGAAGTCGGATGACACCATGAGCCGGGAAAAGAAGGACATGTACCACTACTACTCCACGATGATGGAGCCCTGGGACGGCCCCGCCGCAGTCCTCTTCACGGACGGCGACCAGGTGGGTGCCTGTCTCGACCGGAACGGCCTGCGCCCGTCCCGCTACTATGTGACCGATGACGACCTGCTGATCCTCTCGTCCGAAGTCGGTGTCCTGCCGATGGAAGAGGAACATATCGTGAAAAAGTCCCGGCTCCAGCCCGGCAAGATGCTCCTGATCGATACGAAAGAAGGACGCATCATCTCCGATGACGAATGCAAAGAGAAGTACGCGCATCAGCATCCGTACGGAGAGTGGCTGGACATGCACCTGAAGACCCTTCACGAACTTCCGATCCCGAACAAAAAGGTCGAGGAGTCCACGCAGGAAGTCCGTGACCGCCTCTATAAGGTCTTTGGCTATACTTACGAAGACATCAACACCTCGATCCTGCCGATGGCGAAAAACGGCTCAGAGCCCATCGCGGCCATGGGCATCGACATCCCGCTGGCGGTCCTCTCCGAAAAGCATCAGCTGCTGTTCAGCTATTTCAAGCAGCTGTTCGCGCAGGTGACCAACCCGCCGATCGACGCCATCCGGGAACGGGTCATCACCGATACCCAGGTCTATGTCGGTTCCGACGGGAACCTGCTCGAGGACAAGGAAGATAACTGCCAGGTCCTCGAGATCCGGCATCCCATCCTGACCAGTGTCGACCTTCTGAAAATCAAAAATATGGACCTGCCCGGTCTCCGCGTTGAGACGGTCAGCATCCTTTACTACAAAAACACCTCGCTGGAAAAGGCCGTCGACCACCTCTTTGTCGAGTGCGACAAGGCCTATAAGAAAGGTGCCAATATCATCATCCTGTCCGACCGTGGGGTCGATGAGAACCATGTCGCCATCCCGTCTCTGCTGGCGGTCTCGGCGATGGAGCAGTATCTGATCCGGACGAAGAAGCGGACCGCCATCTCGATCATCCTCGAGAGCGCAGAACCCCGCTGTGTCCACGACTTTGCGACGCTGCTCGGCTACGGTGCCCGTGCGGTCAACCCGTACCTCGCGCATGAATGCATCGAAGAATGCATCGCCAAAGGGCTCCTGGACAAGGACCCCCATACGGCGATCGACGACTACAATGAAGCGGTCCTGTCCGGCATCGTGAAGATCGCCTCCAAAATGGGCATTTCCACGATCCAGTCGTACCAGTCGGCGCAGATCTTTGAGATCGTCGGCATCCGGGAAGACGTGGTCGAGAAGTACTTCACCAACACCGTGAGCCGTGTCGGCGGCATCGGCCTTCCGGAGATCGCGGAGGGCGTCGAATACCGGCACGACCACGCATTCGACCCGCTGGGTCTCGGGACCGATACGACGGTCGACAGCATGGGCTATCACAAACTGCGCAGCGGCAGCGGGAAAGAGGACCATCTCTACAACCCGCGGACCATCATCAACCTGCGAAGAGCAGTCCAGGATGGCGACTACGAACGGTTCAAAGCCTATTCGGCCATGGTCGATGACGAGAACGTCCCCCATACGTTACGCGGGCTCCTCGAACTCGATTATCCTGAAGAAAGCATCCCGCTCGATGAAGTCGAACCGGCTTCGGAGATCGTCAAGCGGTTCAAGACCGGTGCCATGTCCTACGGCTCTCTTTCCAGAGAAGCCCATGAATGTATGGCTCTGGCGATGAACCGACTCGGCGCGAAATCCAATACCGGTGAGGGCGGCGAACTCCGGGAACGTTTCGGGACCGAACGGAACAGTGCGATCAAGCAGGTCGCGTCCGGACGGTTCGGCGTCACCAGCGAATACCTGGTCTCCGCTAAAGAGATCCAGATCAAACTGGCACAGGGCGCAAAACCCGGTGAAGGGGGACACCTTCCCGGAAAGAAAGTCTACCCCTGGGTCGCGGCGACCCGGTTCTCCACACCGGGCGTCTCCCTGATCTCACCGCCGCCGCACCACGATATCTATTCGATCGAAGACCTCGCGCAGCTGATCTACGACCTCAAAAACGCGAACCGGAAAGCGCGGATCAACGTCAAACTCGTCTCGGAAGCCGGTGTCGGTACCATCGCGTCCGGCGTGGCGAAGGGCGGAGCGGAAGTCATCCTGATCTCCGGCTATGACGGTGGTTCCGGCGCGGCCCCTCTGAGCTCGCTCCACAACGCAGGCCTCCCGCTCGAACTCGGCCTCGCGGAAACACATCAGACACTGATCGTGAACGGCCTTCGCACCAAAGTGCGGGTCGAGGCAGACGGCAAGCTGATGACCGGCCGCGATGTGGCGATCGCCTGTATGCTGGGCGCCGAAGAATTCGGCTTTGCGACGGCACCGCTGATCGCCATGGGCTGTGTCATGATGCGGGTCTGCAACCAGAATACCTGCCCGGTCGGCATCGCCACCCAGGACCCACGTCTGCGGGCGCGGTTCGCGGGAAAACCGGAATACGTCATCAACTTCATGATGTATATCGCCGAAGAACTCCGGGAGATCATGGCAAAACTCGGTGTCCGCACCGTCGATGAGCTCGTCGGACGGACCGACTTCCTGAAAGTCAAGGAACATGCCATCACTCACCGGGCGGAGATGGTCAAACTCGACTCGATCCTCGGCAACCATAATGCCGACGGATCCAACGCCGTACACTACGTGAACGGGGAAGAGTATGACTTCCGGCTGGAAGAAACGCTGGACATGAAAACTCTGGTCCCGGCATTCCGCAAGGCGCAGCGGGCGGGGAAGACCATGGAACTGTCCCTCGACGTGACCAGTACCGACCGGTCCTTTGGCACCATCCTCGGGTCGGAAGTGACCGGAACGTACGGCATCGATGCACCGGAAGACCTCTGCCGGATCCACTGCAAAGGCGGCGGAGGACAGTCGTTCGGCGCGTTCCTTCCGCGCGGTGTCTCCATCAGCCTCGAAGGGGACAGCAACGACTATTTCGGAAAAGGCCTCAGCGGCGGTACGCTGGCCGTCTTCCCACCGAAGAACGCCGCGTTCAAGGCGGAAGAGAACATCATCATCGGCAATGTGGCGATGTACGGCGCGACCGGCGGCAAAGCCTTCGTCAGCGGCATTGCGGGCGAACGGTTCTGTGTCCGGAACTCCGGCGCGGAAGCGGTCGTCGAAGGGGTCGGAGACCACGGTTGTGAATACATGACCGGAGGCACCGTCGTGATCCTCGGCCGGACCGGGAAAAACTTTGCTGCCGGTATGAGCGGCGGGACCGCTTACGTCCTCGATGAGGAACATGACCTCTACCGGCGTCTCAACAAGGAAATGGTCGAAGTCAGCACCGTGAGCCGCAAAGCGGATATCGCGCAGCTGAGGGAACTGATCGAGGAACATGTCGAAGCGACCGGTTCCGAACTGGGGCAGAAGATCCTCGATTCCTTTGAGGACTATGTCCCGTCCTTCAAGAAGATCATTCCGCATGAGTACGCTTTGATGAAAGACAAGATCTATGAAAACCTGAAGAAAGGCCTGTCACAGGAGGATGCCGAACTGGAAGCCTTCAATGAACTGATGGGCGCGTAAAGGAGGGACGACAACATGGGAAAAACCACCGGATTCCTGGACTATGACCGGAAGACCAACCCCGCTGTCGCTCCTCTGGAACGGCTGCAGGATTTCCACGAGTTCCACCCTCCGCTGAACGTGGAGGATCGGGAAGAACAGGCGGCGCGATGCATGAACTGCGGGATCCCGTTCTGTCAGTCGGCAGTCGCCTTCGGGAGGGGCCCGGCAGTGTCCGGGTGTCCGCTCCACAATCTGATCCCGGAATGGAACGATGAATTATATCAGGGGCATTTCGACAGCGCCCGGGACCGTCTTCTGAAGACGGCGAGTTTCCCGGAATTCACCGGACGGGTCTGCCCGGCGCTGTGCGAGGTCGCCTGTACCTGCGGACTGAACGGAGACCCTGTCACGGTCCGGGAAAACGAACTGTTCCTGATCGAGCAGGCTTATGCGAACGGAACGATGCGACCGCGGGTCCCCGCCTTCCGTACCGATAAAAAAGTCGCTGTGATCGGTTCCGGGCCATCCGGGCTCGCGACCGCAGACGCACTCAACCGGCGGGGACACAATGTGACGGTCTTTGAACGGGAGGACCGCATCGGCGGGCTGCTGATGTACGGCATCCCGAACATGAAACTGGAAAAGTCGATCATTGAACGTCGGAAAGCTCTGATGGAAGCGGAGGGGATCGTGTTCCGCACCCGCTGCAATGTGGGCATCGATGTCTCTGCAAAAGAACTCAGGGAAGAATACGATGCTGTGGTCCTCTGCTGCGGCGCCAAACAGCCGCGGTCGCTCGGAGTCGGGGAAGAAGCGGTCGGGAATGTGTTCCCCGCCGTGGACTTCCTGACCCGTCAGACCCGCACGCTGCTGGCCGGCAACCCGATGACCGAAGCCAAAGGGAAAAGGGTCGTCATCGTCGGCGGCGGTGACACCGGCAACGACTGTGTCGGGACCTGTCTTCGCGAAGGCTGTGCATCGGTCCTGCAACTGGAAATGATGCCGCAGCCGCCGGCGGAGCGCCCTGCCGACAATCCCTGGCCGGAATGGCCGGTCAAACTCAAGACCGATTACGGTCAGGAAGAGGCCATCGCTGTGTTCGGGAAGGACCCGAGAGTCTATCAGACGACTGTCAAAGAGATCCTCCCGAACAAAAAAGGAGATATCAAAGCGGTCAAAACCGTGAAACTGGAATTCCAAAAGGACCCGGACACCGGACGGATGACACCGACCGAGGTCGAAGGATCGGAAAAAACGATCCCCTGCGATCTTCTCCTGATCGCGGTCGGGTTCACCGGATGCGAGTCCTATACACCCGATGCCTTTGGCGTACAGTGCGGTCCCCGCAACACGGTCCGGACAGAACCGGAGCATTATGCCACCAATGTGGACAACGTTTTCACGGCAGGCGACATGCATCGCGGCCAGTCCCTGGTTGTCTGGGCCATCGCGGAAGGACGGTCCTGTGCGGTCGAAGTCGACGCGTTTTTAATGGGTTATACTAACCTCTCACTGGTATAGCCTGTTAATATAAACTCCATTCTTGACAGGAAAAAGCCACCCGCAAGGGTGGCTTTTTCCGTTGTGCCTGTCGGCTTATTTCTGATATTCGTCGTAATCTCTGTAGATTTCTTCGCCGTAGACGTTGTTCTCGTTCGGGTTGTGGTCGATGTACCAGACCTGTGCGAAGAACGGGTTCTGCTTGGCGATCTCATCGTATCTCCAGGGGAACGGATCCTGTGCCGGGGACCAGTGTCCGCCGCGGAGGACGGTGTTCGGCGTCATGTCGAACTGGTTGCCTTCGGCATCTTCCCAGGTGACCGGGGTGTACATGTCGACGATCTCGGTGGAGATGAGTTTACCGCCGCGGAAGGCAGCTGCCTTCTGAAGGTCTTCAACGGTCAGTTCGTCGAAGGGCTTGGTCTCATCGTAACCGTGGTCGAGGAGGACCGGGGTCTTGGACGGGATATGGATGTCGGCCTTGTCCCAGGTGGTGGGAAGGGTCTTGTAGTGTTCCATGCCGGAGGTCTTGGTGTCGCCGTAGAACGCGGTCAGACGCTCGGTGTTGTTGTTCTTGACCCAGGTGCGGGTACCGAAACGCTTGTTGAGGGCGATCATGCCGAGACCTTCACGGGCAAGGGTGGAGATGACGGGCAGCCGGGTCACGATGGACAGCTGATAGAACCACTCGACCTGCTTTGCCATGTTCTTGAAGTAGAGCTCGATCGGGGTGTTGTGACGGAAGTGGAGTGCCTCTTCGAGGGCATCGCCGTCTGCATACCACTGACCGTGGAAGTTTCTGTCGACGAACCACTGCGGCTTGAAGACACGCTTGGTGGCGTCATGGCCCATGCCGATGGCGTTGAGGAGAAGGTCCTCGAACTGGTAGTTGGTGATCCGATACTGGTCACCGGAACCGATGTTGTAGAACTTTCTGAAGAAGTCATCGGGGATGTTGTCGGAGCACATACGCTCCATGAGGGTCGCAGAGTCTTCGACGGTGGCCCACTCAAGGACGCCGTTCAGCGGGACATGGAACATGATGGGGTCCATGTTCTTGAGGATCTGCGGATAGAGGATACCGGACTGACGGAGGGAGACCCACTTTTTCAGGCCGGACTCGGCGAAGACGCGCTCCGCTTTGACCTTGGAAATGGCATAGTGGTCATAGATGGAGATTTTGATCGGGTCGCCGCAACGTCCCCAGTGCATGGGCTCACAGCGGTTACCGGTCTCGGCGACGGTGCCGATGTAAACGACGGTGATGTCGTCGGGGTTCTTCTGAGCCTTGACGGCCTTGACGATGTTCTCGGCTGCCATGACGTTGGTCTTGAGCGTTCTCTTCGGCCAGTAGTCAGCTGCAGGGGAGACCATGCCGCCGATGTGCAGGACATAGCTGGCGCCGGTGATGCCTTCGAGGATGGCATCGTAGTCGCCGAAGTCGCCCCAGACGATCTTGACTCTCTTGTCGTTCTCGTAAGGCCCGAAAAGCTTGTGGTTCTTCTCGGAATCTCTGATGAGGACGACGATGTCGAGGTCGGGTCTGTTCCTGTAGATCTCCTTGAAAGTGGCCCAGCCCATGTGGCCGGAAGCACCGGTGATGAAGACCTTCTTGTTGTTCTTTGCCATTGGGATCATTCCTCCTTGAAAACAATTTATTCGAACATTTTCATTATAAATGTTATTGCGAAGGGACGCAAATTGTATTTGTACAATAAAACAACAGAACCCCGGCGATGTGTCAGAGTTCTGCTGAATTCTCAAAAAATGTACGATTGTATTTTCTTGCTCAAATCGTGAAATCTTCTACATTGTAATCCCGTCCGAATTTCGGCTGGTCTCTTTTCCGGGGTTTCCGGGAGGGGAACAGGATGAGCAGCGCGATGAGGATGAGCGCCAGGGACGCGAGCACCGCGAAATAGTTGATGCGGTGGGTGAGCGCGTACTTGGCGAGTTTACCGATGCCGGCGATGCGGTAGACCGCTTTGCCGAGGTACTGGTCGGCAGTGATGTCGTAGGTGGCGCCGGTGTTGTCAGCCGCCACGATGTAGTTCGCGCCGTCTCTCGTCTCCAGTGCTTCGACGGAACCGAAGGAACGGTCTCCGTAGGTGGAGAGGATGACGTTGGAGGGCTGAAGCTTCTCCATGGCCACTTTTTTGACGACGATGACGTCGGTCTGCTTGACGTTCGGGGCCATGGCGTCGTTGCGGACGGTGTAGCAGCGAAGGCCGCCGATGGTGGCATCCGGCATGCTGTGAGCGAATACGCCGACGACAGCGCTGACGGCTGCCAGTAACAGGACCAGCGTCAGGAGCGTGGCAAGGATGCCGCGGAGCACTCTGCGTCCGGCAGAACCTTTCCGTTTCGAGGGACGGGCCTGGTGCTGCTGGGGCGCCTGCTGCCGTTTGACGCGTTCCTTATTGGAGTTCCGCATGGCGGGACCGACTTCCGGTTCCTCTTCCGGCTCGTCGAGTTTCAGCGCCTTGAAGCTGACGGTGTTGCCGGTGCGGGCGGCGTTGGCGAGTTCGGTGTTCTGGATGGTCTCCAGAGAAGGAGCGGCGATCTCGTCGGCGAAGAGCTCTTCCTCTTCGGGCTCGATCTGGGGTTCCAGGATGACCGGGAGCTCGTCCTCGATGTCCTCGAGGGTCTCTTTCAGGGCGTCTGCCTGGGAGACTTCGCGCATGTTCTGGTTCTCGATGGTCAGCGCGACGATCTGCTCTTTCAGGGCGGCGATCTCTTCGGCATACTGTGTGTTCAGTTCCTTGAGGCCGTCGACGTCCTCGTCGAGGATGCCGGAGACCTGGATCTTCTTCAGCTTTTTCGCGAAGGTGACGCAGTCCTTGTAGAGTTTCTGGTTTGTGTATTTGAGGTCGGCGATCTCCTCTTCCAGGGAATTGATGCGGCCGTAAAGTCCATCCTGCTCGATTCTGTTGTCAGGCATGAGTGACCTCCTCTGTGTGGTGATGATTAAAAAACGTTCTAGAATAGTTTATAAAATTCTCGGGCGATTTACAATATCTATCTTTTAATTTCCTTTTATATTGAAAGAAATTGTCTTCTGATGTAGAATGACGGGTAGATATCAAGAATGGAGGCTGTATATGAGCTATTCCGTTTTCAACCGCATCGAAGACGCCTATTACGGGCTTTCCAAGAGCCACAAGAAGATCGCCGACTTCGTACTCGAGAATTACGAAAAAGCGGCATTCCTGACGGCTGCGAAACTGGGAGAGACCACGGGCATCAGCGTTTCCACGGTCGTCCGGTTCGCCACGGTCCTCGGCTATGAAGGCTATCCCGAATTCCAGGATGCCCTCCGGGAGACCATCAAGGGCAAACTGACTTCGACCCAGCGCATCGAGGTGGCCGGCAACCAGATCCAGGACAACGACCTCCTGACGTCCGTCCTCCAGAAGGACCGGGAGATGATCCGCAACACCATGACGGCCGTCTCCAAGGAAGACTTCGAGGAAGCGTCCAAGGCCATCAACAGCGCGAGACGCATCTACATCGTCGGGGTCCGCAGTGCCGCACCTCTGGCGAATTTCATGTATTTCTACTTCAACATGATCTACGACGACGTCCGCCTCATGAGCTCCAACAGTTCGAGTGAGATGTTCGAAGAGATCTACCGCATCGGACCGGACGACGTCTGTGTCGCCTTCAGTTTCCCGCGGTATTCGAAACAGGTGCTGAACGTGGTCCGTTACGCCCGGGACAAGGGCGCGAAGACCATCGCCATCACCGACAACGACGATTCTCCCATCGCCGAACTGGCGGACTACACCCTCGTTGCGAAGAGCAACATGGTGTCCTTCATCGACTCCCTGACCGCGCCGCTGAGCCTCGTCAACGCGCTCATCGTCTCCTCCGCTCGGGGCAGACGGAACGCGACGAAGCAGAACCTCGCGGAACTGGAGAAGATCTGGGCAGAATACGATATCTACGAGAAACCGGAGGAAGCCCACAGTGACGAATGATGTCGTGGTCATCGGCGGCGGCGCGGCCGGCGTCATGGCCGCCTGTACGGCAGCACAGCAGGGGCACGAAGTCCTTCTCATCGAAAAGAACGAACGCATTGGAAGAAAAGTGATGATCACCGGGAAAGGTCGATGCAACGTCACCAATGCCACGTACACCGTGGAGGAGCTGCTCGAGAACATACCGGTGAACCCCCGCTTTCTCTACAGTGCGTTCCACTGTTTTATGCCCGTCGACACCATGGACCTGTTCGAAGGTCTCGGGGTGCCGCTGAAGGTCGAACGGGGCAACCGGGTCTTCCCGGTCTCCGACAAGGCCGTCGACATCGTTGACGCGATGGACCGGTGGCTGAAACAGACCGGCGTACATCGCCTGCACGATACCGTGAAGCATATCCGGACGGAAGACGGTGTCGTGACCGGTGTGGAGACGGAGGAACACGGAGTCATCGATGCTTACGGTGTCATTCTGGCCACCGGCGGCCTGTCCTATCCGAGGACCGGATCCACCGGCGACGGCTACCGGATGGCGAAAGAGGTGGGGCATACGGTCACGGACATCGTGCCGTCTCTCGTGCCCATGACGTCCGACGATCGGTCCTGCGCCGACATGCAGGGGCTGTCCCTTCGTAACGTGACAGTTTCCGTCGTCGATGGGAAAACAGGGAAGACCGTCTATTCCGATTTCGGCGAGATGCTCTTCACACACTTCGGTGTGTCCGGGCCCGTCATCCTCAGCGCGAGCTCCCACCTGCACGAACTGCAGAAAGGGGAGTATGAGCTGCGGATCGACCTCAAACCGGCACTGTCCGACGAACAGCTGGAAGCCCGTCTCCTGCGGGACTTCGAAGCGAACTCGAACAAAGATTTCCGCAATTCTCTCGGCGATCTGCTGCCAAAGAGTATGATCCCCGTCTTTCTGCGGAAAACCGGGGTCAACCCCTACAAGAAAGTCAATCAGATCACCCGCGAAGAACGGCGGGCGATCCTGCATACACTCCGGGAATTCACCATCCCGCTCTCCGGGTTCCGGCCTGTGGAGGAAGCCATCGTCACATCCGGCGGTGTGCAGGTGAAGGAAGTGGACCCGAAGACCATGGAGTCGAAACTTGTTCAGGGCCTGTATTTCGCAGGCGAAGTGCTGGACGTCGACGCCTACACCGGCGGGTTCAACTTACAAATCGCGTTTTCGACCGGTCGTCTGGCCGGCCTCAGCATTTAGGAGGACAACCTATGTTCAACATTGCCATCGACGGCCCCGCCGGGGCCGGCAAGAGCAGCATCGCCCGCGCGGCGGCCGCGAACCTCGGGTTCATTTATGTGGACACCGGCGCTTTGTACCGCACCGTGGCACTGGCTGCTTTGAAACAGGGCCTGAAGCCCGAAGAGAAAGAAAAGATCGTCGCGCTCCTGCCGGAAATCGAAGTGACGATGGGCTTTGTGGACGGAGAGCAGAGAGTGTTCCTGAACGGGGAAGACGTCTCGGAAGACATCCGTCTGCCGGAGGTGTCCGGAGCCGCTTCCACGGTCTCCGCCATCCCGGAAGTCCGTCAGTTCCTCTTCGACCTGCAGAGAGACATGGCGAAGAACAATAACGTCCTGATGGACGGGCGGGACATCGGCACGGTCGTGCTGCCCGATGCCCGGCTCAAGATCTTCCTGACGGCCACGCCCGAAGAACGGGCGAGACGCCGCTATGAGCAGATCAAAGACAAGAGCGACATCACCTATGAGGAAGTCCTGAAAGACCTCAACCAGAGAGACTATCAGGACACCCACCGGGAGATCGCTCCCCTGAAGCAGGCCGATGACGCAGTCCTGCTCGACACGACCAATATGAGTTTCGAAGAGGTCGTCAAAGCCATCGAAGACCTCGCAAAGGAGAGACAAGCATGAGTTCCACCAAAGTCAAAAAGATCCCCCTGATGTCCGACAAACCTTATGATTTCGACTGGGACAAGCCCCTGGTCGAACGGGTCGGCCTGTACCATTTCTGGATGCCGGTCGCACATGTCCTTCTGAACCGTGAGTTCGAGACCCTCGACTTCTACGGCACCGAGAACGTTCCGCAGAACGGTCCGTTCCTCCTGGTTTCCAACCACGTCAACGGCTTCGACCCGATCACCATGGTCTACGGCATCCGTGCCCGCCGCCGCTTCTTCTTCATGGCGAAGGAGGAGTTCTTCCGCACGTTCTATATCCGCTGGCTCCTTGAGCCCCTCGGCGGCTTTCCGGTCAAACGCGGCACCGCTGACCGGGACTCCATGAAGTTTGCCCAGCGCGTTCTGGAAGACGGCCGGTTCGGTCTCGTCATTTTCCCGCAGGGTTCCCGGGACCGTCAGCGCAAACGCCCGGAACTGGACTCCACCGCCAACGGCTTTGCCATGATCGCCCGTGAGGCGAAAGTCCCGGTCGTGCCGGCTTCCGTCCATCTGGAGTCCGATCTCGACAAAAAACATCCGAAATGCATCGTCCGCTTCGGCGAGCCCATTCCGTTTGAGGACCTCGGTTTCACCCCGGGCTCCCGCAAGAAAAAAGAACTGAACGCCGCGGCAGCGGTCATTTGGGAGAAGGTCCAGGAGTTATGGGACAAAGACGAGATGTGAAGATCATCGTCGCGGAGCACGCCGGATTCTGTTTCGGTGTGGAACGGGCGATCGACCAGATCGAAGACTACCTGAAGACCCACCCGAACGTTTACGCGATGGGCCAGGTCGTCCACAATAACGCCGTCAACGAGCGCCTCGAGGGCATGGGTCTCCACTTCGAAGAAGACGAGACGAAAATCCCGGACGACGCTCAGGTCGTGCTGCGCACCCATGGCGTCCCGAAGCGCATTTACGAGTATTACGACGAGCGGAACATCCCGTATCTCGACGTGGCCTGTCCCTTCGTCAAACGGATCCACAAGATCGTCGAAGGCCTCGATCCGGAGCACGATATCCTCATCCTGGCGGGCACCCTCGGCCATGCCGAAGTGGTCGGCACTCTGGGGTTCGCGTCCTGCCCGGCATACGTCGTTCACGATGCCGAGGAACTGAAGGAGACGTACATCGCCCACGAAGCGGAATGGGAAGGGAAGAAGATCGATCTCATCGCCCAGACCACATTCAGCCTCGAAGAATGGGAAAAGTGCGTAACGACAATAAATTTATTGTGTACAAACACCGCCATTTTTGGTACAATATGTAAAGCTACCGAAGAACGCCAACATGAAGCTGAAGTACTTTCCAAACAGGTAAACAGGATGATAGTTGTCGGTGGCAGGCACAGTTCCAACACTGTCAAACTCTTCGATGTTTGCAGTAAAAACTGTGAGACTTTGCTCGTTCAGGATGCGTCCGAGTTCGACCCGGCCTTTCTTGAGGGAGCTGACACCGTTGGTGTCACTGCAGGAGCGTCTACGCCTTCTGCGACAATAAAGGAGGTACTTGAGTCCATGTCCGAAGAAGTAAAAACCATGACCGAAGAAAACGAAGATTTTGAAGCGATGCTCGAAGAGAGCCTCAGCAACATGTCCACCGACGGTCGCGTCGAAGGCACTGTTGTCGGCATCACCGCTACCGAGATCCAGGTCGACATCGGCAGAAAACAGACCGGTTACATTAAGTACGACGAGTACAGCTATGACCCGACTGTAGACCCCGCGACCGACGTCAAGGTGGGTGACACCATCAACTGCGTCATCATGAAGACCAACGACGCCGAAGGCACCATCATGCTGTCCAAGAAACGTTTCGACAGCGCCAACGCCTGGAGCGAGCTGGAGACCGCTGCTGAGGAAGGCACCATCATCGAAGGTACCGTCACCGACATCAACAAGGGCGGCGTCATCGCCACCACCGACAAAGGTTCCCGCGTCTTCATCCCCGGTTCTCTTGCCACTGCCAGCAGAGGCGAACCCCTCGAAGACCTGCGCAACACCCGCGTTCGTTTCAAGATCATCGAGCTTGCCAAGCCGAGAAAACGTGCTGTCGGTTCCATCCGCGACGTTCTCAAGGAAGAGCGCAAAGCTGCCCGTGAGAAGTTCTGGGAGACTGCGGAAGAAGGTCAGACCTTCACCGGCGTCGTCAAATCCCTCACTTCCTATGGTGCTTTCGTCGACATCGGCGGCATCGACGGCATGATCCATATCTCCGAACTCTCCTGGAAGCGCATCAAGCATCCGTCTGAAGTTCTGAACGTCGGCGACACTGTCGAAGTTTACATCAAGTCCCTCGAGAACGACCGCATCTCTCTTGGCTACAAGAAGGACGAGGACAACCCCTGGGTCGTCCTTTCCAAGACCTATGAAGTCGGCGACGTTGTCGACGCCACCATCGTCGGTATGACCGCATTCGGTGCTTTCGCCAACATCATCCCCGGCATCGACGGCCTCATCCACATTTCTCAGATCGCCAACAAGCGCATCGAGAAACCGGACGATGTCCTGAAGAAGGGCCAGGTCGTCAAGTGCCAGATCACTGACATCGACTACGACAAGAAGCGCGTCAGCCTTTCCATCCGTGCTCTCCTCGATGAGGATGAGGACCTGACCGACATCCTCGAGACCGAAGAAGAGGTCGTTGAGGAAGCTCCGGCAGAAGAAGCTGCGGAAGAAGTCGTCGAAGATGTGGCCCCTGTTGAAGAGGCTGTTGAAGAAGCTCCCGCCGAAGAAACTGCTGAGGAAGTCGTCGAAGATGTGGCCCCTGTTGAAGAGGCCCATGCAGAGCAGACTCCCGCCGAAGAAGCTGCTGAAGAAGCTCCGGCAGAAGAGGAAGCTCCCGCTGAAGAAGCCGCCGAAGAAGAGGCTGCTGAATAAGCTTCTGATCTATCGAAATAACCGGACCACCGACTGTTGTCGGTGGTCTTTTTCTGTGGTATAATACGTCACGACTATTATAAGTATGGAGGTACTGCTTTTGCGCAAACAGGAGCAGATCCTTTCTGTAATAGCACTCGTCTTACTGGCCGGAATCATACTCTATCATGTCCTCTCATCACCGCTGCGCTATGAAGTGACGGTGGAAGAGGAGGTCACTACGGAAACTGTTGTCGCGACGACCACGGTTTCTTTGTCTGTCACTGATGCATCGCCCACGGAGGCGGCACCGCCGGCAGAAACGCCCTCAGAGCCCGTTACAGAGGCTCCGACGGCCGCACCCGGTATCGACTCGTCCGGGAAAGTGAACCTCAATACGGCGACCCTGGAGGACCTCAAGACCCTGAAAGGGGTAGGGGACTCCAAAGCGCAGGCCATCCTCGACGACCGCAACGAGAACGGTCCGTTCTCCAGCATCGAGGACCTGACCCGGGTCAGCGGCATCGGTCAGAAGACCTTTGAATCATTAAAAGACCAGATCACGGTATAAAGGATGTGTCACAAGCGTGGTCTTTTCCAGTTTATCGTTTTTATATATCTTCCTGCCCATCTGCCTGCTCGGCGCCTTCGCGCTGCCGAAACTGCAGTGGAAGAACTACTTCCTCCTGGCCATGTCCCTGTTTTTCTACGCATGGGGCGAGCCCAAGTGGATCCTGCTCATGCTCATCTCGACCGCGGTCGAGTATATGGGAGCCCTTGTGGTGGACAAAAACCGGGGGACGACCAAAGCGAAAGTGGCCGTCGGCGTCAGCGTCGGCGTGGCCCTGAGCTTTCTCTTCATCTTCAAATATTTAGACTTTTTCACCTTCAACTTCAACACCATCTTCCACACGAACGCGAAGCTCCTGGAACTGACGCTGCCCATCGGCATCTCGTTCTACACGTTCCAGACCATCACGTACATCGTCGATGTCTACCGGGACAAGGCTCCGGTGCAGAAGAACTACGCGTACCTGCTGCTCTACGTCAGCATGTTCCCGCAGCTCATCGCCGGACCCATCGTCAAGTATGCGGACATCGAGGCGCAGATCCGGAAACGGACGCTCCACGGAAAAGATGTTGGGGAAGGTGTTTTGCGCTTTCTGGTGGGCCTTTTCAAGAAGGCCATCCTCGCGAACGTTGCCGGTGAAGTCGCCTCCACGTTCCTCGACGGGGACCTTTCGAACCTGTCCCTGCTCGGCGCCTGGCTCGGCATCCTGAGCTACACGCTGCAGATCTACTTCGACTTCTCCGCGTACTCCGACATGGCCATCGGCCTCGGCCGCATCTTCGGCTTCCAGTACAAGGAGAACTTCAACTACCCGTACATCGCCAACAGCATCACGGACTTCTGGCGGCGCTGGCACATCTCGCTGACCACGTTCTTCCGGGAGTACCTGTACATCCCGCTCGGCGGTAACCGCAAACACCAGGTCCTGAACCTGTTCATCGTCTGGGCGCTGACCGGTTTCTGGCACGGCGCTTCCTGGAACTTCATCGCCTGGGGCCTTTACTACTTTGTCCTCATCCTCGCGGAAAAGCTGTTCCTCGGGAAGGCGCTCGAGAGCATCCCGCGGGTCTTCGGGCACATCTACACGCTGCTGCTCGTCGTCCTGGGCTGGGGCCTCTTCTACTTCGATGACATGTCCCGGCTGCGGCAGTTCTTCTCGGTGCTCTTCGGCTTCGGAGCCTCTGCCGGTGCCACCGCGGGCGATGTATCCATCCTGCTCAACCACCTGCTGTTCTTCGTGTTCGCCATCGTGGCGTGTCTGCCGGTCTCCCGTTACATCCGGGAACGGTACATCGCCTTCGGCCGCTCCAGCGTCCCGAACTCCAAACTGGCGGACGCAGGCATCGTCGTCTTCGCCGTCATCCTGCTGTTCATCAACACGGCGGCCATCGTGGGGTCCACTTACAACCCCTTCCTTTATTTCAGATTCTAAGGAGTTTTCCCTTTGAGACACAGACAAACTGATCCGAACGCGCTGCCTCTGCTGCGCTACTCGCGGGTGGGCGTCGGCCTTCTGGCCATGCTGCTCGCCGTGACCATGTTCTTCTTCGTGTTCTCCATCTTCGACACCGACGCGACGGTCTCGGAACAGGAGAACCGGAAACTGGCCACGAAACCTGCTTTCACGGTCTCGAGCCTCTTCGCCGGGGAGTACATCCCGAAGGTGGAAGAGTATTACTCGGACACGTTCCCGCTGCGGAACTTCTTCCTGACTGTGAACCAGGGCATCTCAAAAGTGACGAGCCGCATGTCGTTCCGCTCGGACGATGTGGTCGTCGTACAAAACAATCAACCGGACGATTTTGGCGGACAGTCCCTGCAGGATGTGACCTCCACTTCCGACGAAGAAAACGAGGGCTGACCGCATGCAATACATCATACTGGACCTGGAATGGAACACCGCGTTCGACAAACGCCGCAAGGAGTTCGTCAACGAGATCATCGAATTCGGCGCGGTGAAACTGGATGAGCAGCTCGAAGAGGTCGATACCTTCTCGAGTTTCGTCAAACCGGTCATCGAGAAGAAACTGACTTCCCGGGTGCGCAAACTGACGCACATCACCAATGAGGACGTCCAGAACGCTGAGAAGTACCTGCCTGTCACGAACCATTTCACGGACTGGATCGGGGAGGACCCCGACACCATCTTCATGAGCTGGGGAGACATGGACATCCGGGCACTCATCAGCAACAACGGCGCCGCGTTCGACAACGTGCGAATCCCGTATATCCACCACTACGTGGACCTGCAGGACTGCTTCATGAAGCAGAAGGGCCTTCCGAAGTCCCACCAGATCGGCCTGTCCTCCGCGGCGGAGATGATCGACGTGGACCCCGAGTCCTTCGCTTTGCACCGTGCGCTGGACGACAGCATCCTGGCGTCTGTGTGTTTCCGGGCGATCTACGACGAGGTGGAACTGGACGATCACATCGTGGAAGTCGACGAAGAGTTCTACCAGCAGATGCTCTTCAAACCGTACATCATCAAGGAGATCGACGACACGGGCGTCGACAAGGCGATGCTCGACTGCTCCTGCATCCTCTGCGGCGCGCCGGCAACGAAGGTCTCCGACTGGCGCTTCTCCGGCAGCTCGTTCCACGCGATCTACAAGTGTGAGTCCTGCAACCAGAAGTACCGCGTGAACGTGCAGTTCAAACGCCAGTACAACCAGGTCGTCTCCAAGAAGACAGTCCTGAAAATCAAAGACAAGAAAAAGAAAAAGGCTTAACTTCCAGAAGTTAAGCCTTTTCTCTTTTTGAGGAGCATAACGATGTCCGTCACTAGTTACAATCGTACCGGAGCGCTCGCCGGGAGGCGATAGAATCCTACCTCTCGCGAGGAACGGACCTTGTAACGAGGGGCGGAGCAGCGTTCTGCGACTCAAAAAAGAGCAGTTTTTTCGAACTGCTCTTTGAAGTTAACCAATAAGGTCTTTCATCGAATACTTGCCTGCCGGTTTGCCGGCGAGGAAGGCGGCGGCGTTCAGTGCGCCGTTCGCGAAGATCTTCCGGCTGGCGGCGTGGTGGGAGATCTTGATGACCTCGTCCGGACCGCCGAAGATGACTTCGTGCTCTCCGACGATGGTGCCGGCGCGGACCGCGTGGATGCCGATCTCGTTGACCGGGCGCTTCTCGCGTTTCGCGGCGCGGTTGGTCTCGTAGTCGACCTGCTCCGGCAGGACCGAGGCGATCTCGTCGGCGATCATCAGAGCGGTGCCGCTGGGGGCGTCGAGCTTCTGATTGTGATGCGCTTCGACGATCTCGATGTTGAAGCCGGGGTAGAGGATCTCAGCCGCTTTCTTCGCCAGTTCGGAGATCAGATTGACACCGATCGACATGTTGGCGGAGAAGAAGACCGGGATGGTCTTTGCCGCTTCGTCGATCTTTGCGAGCTGCTCGTCGCTGAAGCCGGTCGTGCAGATGACGACGGGGACTTCGTTGGCCAGCGCGTAGGAAAGGATGCCGTCCAGGGCGACCGGGTTCGAGAAGTCGATGATGACATCGGGTCTGACCTCGATGTTCGAGTAATCGGTGTAAGTGGAGAAGGAGAAGACTTCGTTCTCCGGTGCTTTGTAATCGACACCGGCGATGACCTCGAGGTCGTCCCGCTCCTTCGAGAGTTCCAGGATGACCCGGCCCATGCGGCCGAGGTATCCGTTCATCAGAATATTGACCATGGTGTCTCCTTATGCCTTGACGAGACCGTAACGGATGAGGACTTCCTTCAGTGCCTCACGGCCGGCATCGGACATGACGTCGAGGGGCATGCGGCAGTCGCCGACTTCCTTGCCCATGAGGTTCATCGCCTCTTTGACCGGGATGGGGTTGACGTCGCTGAAGAGCGCGTTGATGAGGTCGATGTACTCGATCTGCAGTCTCGCGGACTCCGCGATGTTGCCGTTGATGGCTTCCATGACGATGTCGTGAGCGACTTTCGGTGCCACGTTGGAGAGGACCGAAATGACACCCTTGGCGCCGAGGGCGCAGAGCGCGGTGATCTGGTCGTCGTTGCCGCTGTAGAAGTCGAGCTTGTCTCCGCAGAGGCTCATGGTCTTGGCGAAAGCAGCGATGTTGCCGTTCGCTTCCTTGACTGCGACCACACGGGGCATCTCAGCGAGTTCCGCATAGGTCTCCGGCTTGATGTCGACGCCGGTACGGGACGGAACGTTGTACAGAACGATCGGCTTGGAAACGCGGTCGTGGATGTATCTGTAGTGGCGTACAAGGCCTCTCTGGGAGGTTTTGTTGTAGTAGGGCGTTACCATGAGGAGCGCGTCCGCACCGACCTTCTCGGCTTCGTTGGAAAGCTTGACGGCGAAGGCGGTGTCGTTGGAACCGGTGCCGGCAATGACCGGGACGCGGCCTGCGACCTGTTTGCAGGTGAACTCGATGCCTTTGACGTGTTCGACGATGTCGAGGGCAGAGCCTTCACCGGTGGTACCGATGCTGATGATGGCATCCGTGCCTGCGGCGATCTGCTCTTCGATGAGTTCCGCCATTTTCGGGTAGTTGATGTTACCGTAGTTGTCGAAGGGGGTGACCAGCGCGACGCCGGCGCCTTCAAAGATGGGCTTGGGTCCTTTCATTGTCGTTCCTCCTGTCAGGTTCAGTCAAAATAGCCTTCTGCGGCAAGCAGTTCGGCCAGTTCCACGGCTCCGCCGGCAGCACCGCGCAGGGTGTTGTGGGAGACGCAGACGAATTTATAGTCGTACTGGGTGTCTTCGCGGAGACGGCCCATGGAGACGGCCATGCCCTTTTCGAGGTTTCTCTTCTCCTTGGTCTGGGGCTGATCGTCTTCTTCGAAGTAGTTGAGGAAGTGTTCCGGAGCCATCGGGAGTTTCAGCTCCTGCGGCTTCGCGGAGAAGTTCTTCCAGCAGTCGAGGATCTCTTCCTTGGTGGGCTTGTTCTTGAAGCGGACGAAGACCGCGGCAAGGTGGCCGTCGGAGACGGGGACACGCAGGCACTGCGCGGTGAAGTGAGGCTCGGTGGCCGGGACGATCTCATCGCCTTCGACCTTGCCCCAGATCTTCAGAGGCTCTTTCTCGGATTTCTCCTCTTCGCCGCCGATGTAGGGGATGACGTTGTCGAGGATCTCCGGCCAGTCTTCGAAGGTCTTGCCGGCACCGGAGATGGCCTGGTAGGTGCAGACGAGGACGTCTTCGACGCCGTACTTCTCATGCAGGGGGAAGAGCGGCGGGACATAGCTCTGAAGAGAGCAGTTGGACTTGACGGCGATGAAGCCGCGGGTGGTGCCGAGACGCTTCTTCTGAGCGGGGATGATCTCGAGGTGCTCCGGGTTCAGTTCCGGGACGACCATGGGGACGTCTTTGGTGTGGCGATGTGCGCTGTTGTTGGAGACGACAGGGATGTCGGCTTTCGCATATTTCTCTTCCAGCGCGGCAGTGGCCTCTTTGGACATGTTGACAGCACAGAAGACGAAGTCGACCATCTCGCCGATCTTCTCGATGTCGTTCTCGGCGTCCATGATGATGACGTCTTCGAGTTCCTTCGGCATCGGGGTCTGGAGCTTCCATTTGGCACCGACGGCGTCTTTATACGTCTTGCCGGCGGAACGGGAGCTGGCCGCGAGAGCAACGATGTTGAACCACGGATGACCCGAAAGGAGGGTGGCGAAGCGCTGACCGACCATGCCGGTGGCGCCGATGATACCTACGTTGTACTGTTTCATGTTGTTTCCACTTCTTTCGAAAAATGATTAAGAATAAAAACCGGTTGTAAACCGGCTCATCTTTTACTATAATAAAGCAAGTTTTTAATACTATATTACAGGACTTTTTCAAAGTCAATAAGAAATAGCGCATTAAAGCGTTAAAATCGCCTAATGTCAGGAGAACCGAATCATATGAACACATCCGACTTCTGGTACGACCTGCCGGAAGAGCTGATCGCCCAGACCCCACTCAAACAGAGAGATGCCTCGCGCATGCTGCACATCGACAAAGAGACCGGGGCCATCGAACACCGCCACTTCACCGATATCCTCGACTATCTCCGGCCCGGAGACTGTCTCATCCTGAACGACACCCGCGTCCTGCCGGCCCGCATCTACGGGGTCAAGGAGGAGACCGGAGCGGTCGTCGAGTTCCTGCTGCTCAAACAGAGAGAGCTGGACCTCTGGGAATGCCTCTGCAAACCGGGGAAGCGCGCGAAACCGGGCACTGTCTTTTCCTTTGGCGATGGACGGCTCACCGGCACCGTGACCGACGTCACGGACGACGGCGGCCGAGTCGTGAAGTTCTCCTATGACGGCAACTTCTATGCCATCCTCGAAGAGATCGGCCAGATGCCGCTGCCGCCTTACATCAAGGAAAAACTGGAGGATCAGGAACGGTACCAGACGGTCTACAGCAACGAGCTGGGCTCCGCCGCGGCGCCGACCGCAGGCCTCCATTTCACGCCGGAACTCCTTCAGAAAGTGGAGGATATGGGCGTCGCCATCGGCAAAGTCACGCTGCACGTGGGCCTTGGGACGTTCCGTCCGGTCAAGGTCGACAACATCGAAGAGCATAAGATGCATTCGGAACACTACTGGATGCCGAAGGAGACCGCGGACCTCATCAACCGGACGAAGGCGAACGGAGGCCGGGTCATCGCCGTCGGCACGACCAGCTGCCGGACCCTCGAGTCCGTCGCGAGCAAACTGGGATGCATCGCCGAAGACGAGGACTGGACGTCCATCTTCATCTATCCCGGCTACGAGTTCAAGGCCATGGACGGCCTCATCACGAACTTCCACTTGCCGGAGAGCACGCTCATCATGCTCGTCAGCGCCTTCGCCGGCTACGAGAACACCATGAACGCGTATGCGGAAGCGGTGAAGGAAAAGTACAGGTTTTTCTCCTTTGGAGACTCTATGATGATCACCCACTAAAATAGAAAATTTCCGTCGCAAAAGTTCGTCGCAGCAAGAATTGAGCTTTGCGGGGTGCGCCGATGGCGCTATTGATTCTCAGAAACAGCCTCCGCAACGCGACCTTCGCAGCAAGACGAAGCTTTTGCAGGAAATTTTCCCACCATATAAGAGGAAACAGATGTTTAAAGTTTTGAAAACCGAAGGCACGGCGCGGCGAGGCGAGCTCGTCACCGTCCATGGCACGGTGCAGACGCCGGCGTTCCAGAACGTGGCGACGGCCGGGGCCATCAAAGGCGCGGTCTCGGCGCTGGACCTCAAAGAGTCCTGCAAAACGCAGATGATGCTCTGCAACACGTACCACCTTCACGTCCGACCGGGCGATGAACTGGTCAAACAGATGGGCGGCCTCCACAAGTTCACCCGCTGGGACGGTCCCATCCTGACGGACTCCGGCGGGTTCCAGGTCTTCTCGCTGGCCAAACTCAACAAGATCAAAGAAGAGGGCGTGTACTTCAACTCCCACGTGGACGGCCGCAAGCTGTTCATCGGGCCGGAGGAGAGCATGCGCATCCAAAGCAACCTCGGCTCGACGATCGCCATGGCCTTCGACGAGTGTGTCGAGAACCCGGCGGAATACTCCTACGCGAAGGAGTCCTGCGCCCGGACGACCCGCTGGCTCGTCCGCTGCAAGGAAGAGATGGCACGGCTCAACGCCTTGCCGGACACCGTGAACCCGGACCAGCTGCTCTTCGGCATCAACCAGGGCTGTACCTATGCGGACCTGCGTCGGGACCACATGAAGCAGATCGCCGACCTGGACCTCGACGGATACGCCATCGGCGGACTCGCGGTAGGTGAGCCGAAGGAAGTCATGTATGAGATGATCTCCGAAGTGGAGCCCTTTGCGCCGAAGGACAAAGTCCGCTACCTCATGGGCGTCGGGACGCCCGGCAACATGATCGAGGCAGTGTATCGCGGGGTCGACCTCTTCGACTGCGTCATGCCGACCCGCAACGCGCGGCACGGACAGATCTTCACCTGGGAGGGCATCCGCAACCTCAACAACCAGAAGTATTTCGCGGACGAGGAACCACTGGACCCGCAGTGTGACTGTCCGACCTGCCAGAACTATTCGAGAGCTTACATCCGCCATCTGCTGAAAGCAGGGGAGATGCTCGGCATGCGTCTGTGTGTCATGCACAACCTCTATTTCTACAACACGCTGATGGAACGGATCCGCGCCGAACTGGACGCCGGCACGTACACGGAATTCCACGACAAATACGTGGATCTTCTTGATACTCGGATCTGACCTATGTTATAATTTATGGCAACATGTGCAAAGGCACAATACATTTGGAGGTAACTCACTATGGATTTCGCAATTTTACTGAACACCGCTTCCGGAGCATCTGCCGCCGATCAGGGCGCAGCACTGGGCTCCAGCGGATTCATGATCGTCATTCTTCTCTTCTTCGTCGTCTACATGTGGATGATGAGCCGCAGAGAGAAGAAGAACCGCAATGAAGAACAGGCCATGAGAGACAGCCTGAAGGTCGGCGATGAAGTCGTCACCATCGGCGGCATCCTCGGCAAGGTCGTCTCCGTCAAGGACGAGACCGTCGTCCTCGAGACCGGCGCAGACCGCAACAAGATCCGCTTCACCAAGGCTGCCATTGCCACCAACGCTTCTGCCAACGCCCGCGCTCAGGCGGACAAGGAAGCCAAGGAAGCTGCGAAAGCCAAAGAAAAGGCTGCCAAGAAGGAAGCCAAGAAAAAGGACTGAGTTCTTACGTAACGCAAAGGGCCTGACGTATTCCGCCAGGTCCTTTTTTGGAAAGTTTCGAACGAGTTTTATGGAAGGGGCGTGCTGTCATGAGCATCCAACTGTCAAAAGAGAACATGCAAAAGGGCATGAACGACATGAACGCCTTCGGTTCCCGCCTGACCGGGTCAAAAGGCCATCATGAATTTGTCGAATACCTCAAGGAAGAGGTCCGCGCCATCGGTTATGAACCGGTGTCGGACGTGAAGCACTTCGAGCGCTGGGAAGAGAAGGAGAGCAAACTCGTCCTTCATACGAAAAAGGGCGATGTGGACATCCCGGTCGCATCGGCGTTCCCGTATTCCGGCGAGACCGGACCGGACGGCTTCACCGGCAAGCTTTCAAAGCTGCGTCCCTTCAAGGATATCATCGTCATGCGGATGCCCGACTTCAGCCGCGTCCCTGCAGCGGTCGCGTTCTCCGAGCGCCGCGCCATGCCGTCTGACCTCCACGTTACGAAGTACTATAAAGGGCCGGTTGCCGTCGCTTTCATCAAGGCGACCGTTGGCATCTTCCTTGCCAAGTTCACCGGCGCCAAGTCGGCGGTCTTCATCTGGCAGAAAATGTCGAATGAGATGGTCCAGGGCCAGTACCTGAACTTCATCCTCGGTCATCTCGGCATCCCGACCCTCTGGGTCAACGAGGAGGCCGGCAAGACGCTCCTGAAGGCACGGAAGAAAAAGACGAAGGCGACCCTGACTCTCGATGCGGAGATCGAGAAAGATGCCTATGCAGAGTCTTTCTATGTCCTTGTCCCCGGCAAGAACCATAAAGAGAACGTCATCATCAACACCCATACGGACGGTGTCAACGCGGTCGAGGAGAACGGCCCCATCGCCATGCTCGAGATGCTCCGTTACTACAAGACCCATCAGCCGGAACGCGACCTCATCTTCGCGTTCGTCGCGGGCCATTTCCGCCTGCCGGCCTTCGAGCACAGAAACTCCATCGCCCCGGTCCAGCAGGCCACGTCCGGCTGGCTCAACGACCACAGAGACCTCTGGGACGGCAAACGTCGTCATCCGAAGTCGGTCGCGGCGCTGGGTCTCGAACACTTTGGCTGTGCCGAATGGAAAGACGTCAAAGGCGTCTATCAGAAGACGAACGACGTCGATATCGAGCTGACTTATACCGGCAACCAGGTCATGGACGACATCCTCTATCAGGCTCTGGAAGCAGAGCGGAGCAGAGTCCGTACCGTCTCGCTGCATCCGCATAACTTCATGCATTTCGGCGAAGGCCAGTCCACGTTCAACGTGGGCATCCCGGACATCTCGCTGTGCGTGGCTCCCGACTACCTGACCGTCGTTTCCGAAGGCCAGGAAATGGACAAGTTCGACCTCGACCTCATGGAAGAGCAGGTCCGTGCCTTCATCCGTATGGAACAGCTCATCAATGAGAAGAGCGCGAAGGAACTGGGCGCGATCGACGGCTATTCCTTCGGTCTCGGCAAACGTCACAAGGGCTGAGCGTAAATCGCCAAACAAGACATAAGAAAAGGACCCCTGAACGGGGTCCTTGTTTTTGTTGATCAGTCGCGTTCGGAGAAGAATCCGATGGCTGCCTTGATGGACTGGAAGGTGATCTCCGCCATTTCCTGCGGCGGGTGTTTGAAGTCGGAGTCGACCCAGTCCTTGATGATGGACAGGATGCCGTAGGTGGAGAAGAGGGCCGTGACATTCAGGACTTCCTTGCTGATGGGCTGCCGCTTGGACAGGTAGTAGACCGTCAGCAGTTTGTAAATGTCGTCGCAGATCTTCTTCGTCATGTCCGCTTCTTTCGGGGACATCAGAAGGAGCTGTGTGGTCGTCTTGTTCTCGTAGAGGAAGCTCAGGATCTCATTGTACATGTAGAGATAACCGTTCTCTCCGGGCATGTCGCTGTGAGCCTTCAGGATGATGGAGTAGATCTGTTTCGTGAACGAGTCGCAGATCTCATCGACGAGCTCATAGGTCCCGTTGTAGTGAAAGTAGAATGTGCTTCGAGAGATGTCGGCACGCTTGGTGATATCGGTGATAGAGATCTTGTCGATATCTTTCTTCTCATCCAGTAATTCGAGGAAGGCCGTGACGATGGCCTGCTTGGTTTTTCGGATCCGTCTATCCATAACGCTTGCTCTCCTTGTTGTTTCAATAACTGTTCGTTACCTGACAAAGCCAGATACTTTGTCTTGACAATTCGATTTATTCATATATTTTATAGTACAAAACAACTGTTATTGTCAAGTTTGTTCGTTGAAACAAGCTCTTTTATAAATCTTTTACATACGTTGTACTTGAGGAGCTTTCGTGCCGGTGATAAAATATCGAAGGATAATCCGCAAATCGCCAAAGGGAGAGAAAGAAATCAGATGGCAAATATCCACGATTACTTATACTGGCGGGGCGACCTGTCTCTGGACACGGTCCCGCTCAACGAACTGGACGGGCTCGTCCTGACCCGGTTCGCATACATGCCCTTCGAAGAACTGACCCTCGGTCAGAATGAAACGGTGGGGAGCCTCTGCAAGAAGCTGAAGACGCTGCCGGCGGACAAGTTCCGTCTGGACGGCGATGCACGGTTCGTCATGCTCCTGAACGAGGCAGATCGGTTCAATCAGATGCCGGTCTCGGACTTCGTCAAGCACAACGACAACGACGCGGTGGTCCAGTTCGCGGCCATCACGCTGTACCTGCCGGACGGTTCTCTGTACATCGCGTACTGCGGCACGGACTCCACGCTGGTCGGCTGGAAAGAAGACTTTTACATGTCCTTCATGGAAGATGTCCCGGCCCAGATGGAGGCCCTCGACTACGCGCTGAAGATCCTGAAACGGTACCCGGAGAAGAAGTTCTACCTCGGCGGCCACTCCAAGGGCGGCAACCTGGCCATCTACACGGCGGTCAACCTGCCGGACGACATGAAGGCCCGGCTGCAGCATGTCAGCAACTATGACGGCCCCGGGTTCCCGAAATCCTACATTGCCAGCCACGACTTCGGCAGTGTGCTCGACCGGATCGATACCTTCATCCCGCAGGAGTCCATGATCGGACGGATCCATGAGCATGCGGAAGGCTTCCATGTCGTCGAGTCAGACGAGCGCGGCATCCAGCAGCATGACATCTATTCCTGGCTGCTCGGCCCGACGCTCTTGACGCTGCTCGACAAGGCGGACGACGCGTCCGAGATCACGTACCGCGCCATCCAGAACATCCTGCAGAGCACGTCACCAGAACAGCGGAAGGAGTACATCGACCGCATCTTCGACCTTCTGATGTCTTCCGACGCCAACACGTTCTCGGAAGTCTTCAAGGATCTGCCGAAGAAGATCGACGAGGTGGTCAAGACCGCGACAACCATGACCGCGCAGGAACGCAAAGAGAACTCGGAAATGATGTCCAAAATGGTCCATTCGTTCCTCGATGCGGCGCTCTCATACCACGAGGAGAAACTCCCGGACTTCGGTGGGCTGCTCGACAACTTCAAGTTCGATATCCCGGAACTGCCGGTCATCGAAAAACTGAAACAAAAACTGTAAACATAAAAGAAAACGGAGGACTGCATCAGTCCTCCGTATTTTTATGGGCGATCTGGTTGAGCGGGTTCGCATCGGTTGCCGATTTCAGCTGTTCGTTGACCACATGCGTGTAGATCTGCGTGGTGCCGACGTTCTCGTGACCGAGGATCTCTTTGAGGAGCAGGACGTCTACATCGCCGTACTGGTACATGAGTGTGGCGGCGGTGTGGCGCAGCTTGTGGACCGAGTAGCCCTCGAGTCCGGCTTTCTCCAGCGTCGTGTAGACGATGTGCTGGACGGTCTTCGGGGAGATGCGCTGTTTGCGGTTGCTGAGGAACAGCGCTTCCTTGTCCTTGACACCGTCCACCGGCCGGACCTTCATGTACTCGTTGATGGCCGCGATGCACGCGTCGTTGAAGTAAATGGTCCGTTCCTTGTTGCCCTTACCGGTGATCTTGACCGTGTTGTCGTCCCGGATGTCTGTATAATTGAGGCTGACGAGCTCTGAGAGCCGCATCCCGCAATTTAAGAAGAGAGTGATGATCGCGTAGTCGCGCTCCTTATTGGGCCCCTCAGCGGCTTTTGAGAGCAATGTCATGCTTTCGTCGAGGGTGAGGTACTTTGGGAGGGACTGTTTCATCTTGGGTGTCTCAAGTTCCTGCATGGGGTTCTCGTCGATGACGTGTTTCTGGACGGTGCAGTATTTGAAGAACGCGCGCAGGGTAGAGACCTTCCGGGCACGGGTCCGTGCGGAGTTGTCCCGTTCATCCTTGCACCAGGAGAGGAAGGCATAGGCGTCCGCGAGTGTGATCCGTCGGATGTCCTTCTTGTCGATGTCCGAGATGTCGATCTCCTCGAGGGGAGTGTCCTCCGGTACATCGCCGCGGTAGATCTTCAGGAAGCGGAAGAAGAGGCGAAGGTCCGACGCGTACTCCGAAATAGTGTT
>JAFTZU010000050.1 GCA_017461005.1 Clostridia bacterium | reverse complement strand
GCGCCGAACAGGGAACAGGCGAGGAGGACGGTGAGCAACAGGGATAATAGCTTTTTCATATCAAACCTCCGGGAACCAGTCTTTGAGTCCGCTGACGCAGACGCGGTCGACGATGGACTTGCAGGGGTTGCCCTCGACGTCTGCATAGGGACTCGACGCGCTCTCAAACTGAGTATACACC
Source organism: Clostridia bacterium (assembly GCA_017461005.1). GTDB lineage: Bacteria > Bacillota > Clostridia > Oscillospirales > Acutalibacteraceae > RUG420. Next base: position 2,372 of record JAFTZU010000050.1, on the reverse strand, counting down.
GCGCGGGTCTCCGGGTCTATGGTGATCTCCTCCATCATCGGCGGCAGCTCCAGCGTCCCGAGGTCCCTGCAGTCCTCGAGTTTCAGGACTTTGCCTTTCTCAACTTTCGACATGTCGATTTCATAGCGGTAGACTGTCGAGGGGTTTACGCGGCCACCGGACACCGAGATGGCGAGGTACGTCTTGTCTCCGATATCGGCGAGCATGGCGCCCTGAGCGAGGACCGGCATTTCGATCTCGCCGTCCCGTACGAGCCGCGGGATGCCGAGCACGTTCTTCACGCGGAACCCGACCAGTGTGCCGGTCGTCCTCGAGAACGTGTTGCCGACCCACATGCGGTCTCCGTAGGTGATGGTGAAACTCGCCTGGCATTTGACGTTGACGGTCGTGAGATAGCGGACGCTGCCGAAGCCGTAGTCGATGACACGCTTCAGCTCTGAGAAGAGCACGGCACTCATCTTCCGCTCGTTGTCCTTGGCGACCCAGACGAAGGTGCCGTCATAGGAGATGCCGCCGCCGTGGGTGCAGTCGGGGAGAGCCACTGTGGCGATGTGCTCGAGAGACTCCTTATCGACTACATAGATGACCGACCGGTGCTGCTTGTGAGCCTTCGCCGCTTCCAGTTTTGCGGTGTTGCCGCCTTTGGCGGCGTGCTTCTCGAGTTCATCGCGGTACTTGGCAATGTTGCAGTAGGCCGTGATGAGCACGTAGGGGCCGGCGACACAGATGCCCTGGGGCGTCATGCAGTCGCAGAGACCTTCTTCGACTTTGGTCATCGCGAGACCCGGGATGCCGAAGGTGGCGGCCGAAGAGATGCGGGCGAGGGTCGGAAACTTTTCCACCGATTTCTCGAAGGTGTTCTCGTACCGGAACCCGGTGCTGGTTTTGAGTTTGGAAGTGTCCATGACAGACCTCCTCGTTTAGAAATGAAATACAGCGGCAGCGAGGTCCGCTGCCGCTGCGAGAGCTTTTGTCGATTTACTTGGTTGCGACGGGTTTGAAGTTCTTGAACTTGATGAAGTCGAGCTGGACCCGTGCATTGTCGAACTGCTTCTGGCGTTTCTTGCCGGCGTCGTTCGAGACCTTGGTATCGTTACTGGTGTTGCCGTCCATGTCATCGGCCTTGTACCAGGGGTTCTTCTTGTTGGCGTACTGGTCTCTCAGGATGCCTTCCTTGAAGGTGAGGGCCATGCCGTTCGAGTTGAGCCCGTAGAGGTACCAGGCGGTGAACTCCTTGTCGTCGGAGATCTTCTCCATGATCCGTTTGCCGGAGATGGCGGAGAAGTAGTCCTTCGGCTGGGACTGGAACACGTTGTAAGCCTGTTTGTTGTTGTCCATCGTGTAGTAGTCGAGGATGGCGTACGGATAATGGTCGTACCCGTCGACGACACCGATGATGAGGTCGGTCGTTCCATCGCCGTTGTAGTCGCCGACCCAGAAACCGACGTTCTCGAGCGGAGTGCCTTCATAGAGCTCGGGAAGGACATTGGAGACACCATTCTGCAGGCAGGCCTGGTTGCCCCACTTCTTCGACAGCGCTTCCTGATACTTGTTCATGATGGAAACGTAGGTGCCGGGGATGGTGACCTTCTTCTGGCCCTTCTTCAGCGTGGTCGTCGTGGTGGCGGCCTTCTTGCTGTCCGCCTTCTTCGTGGTCTTGCCGGACTCTTTCACCGTGGTCTTTTGTGCCTTCTTCGTGGCCGTCACGGTGGTGACTTTTGTATAGTCGTATGCGCTGCGGACTTCTCCATCGCCCCGGCGGTTCATGAAGAAACCGGCGATGAGGGCAATGAGCAAGATCGCGAAGACCACCGCGATGAGGATCTTCATTTTCACATTTCGCTTCATAGATTCTTCCTCCTGTTCAATGTAGTATTCTATCACAAAGGCATTCTACTTGTCGATATTCTAAAAAGAGGTTATTATAAGGACAGAACGAATAAGGAGGGGACATGTCATGTCATATCTGCTGTTCTTCGGGCTCATCCCGCCCGTCATACTGCTCATTTACATCTATAAACTCGACAAGATCGAGAAGGAACCGCCACGCATGATCCTCCGACTGTTCCTGTACGGGATCTTCTCGGTACTCCCGGCCATGTTCCTCGAGTTCGTCGGCATGAGCGTCCTCGGACGCCTCGGCATCCCGGAAAACTCGTACCTGTACCTTGCCCTCATGTACTTCTGCGTCGTCGCCTTCTCGGAAGAGCTGTCGAAGCGGATGGTCGGGGTAGGGATGACCTACAAGAGCGAGGAGTTCAACTATCAGTTCGACTCGGTCGTCTACTGCGCGGCCGCGGCGCTGGGCTTTGCCTGCATGGAGAACATCAGCTACCTCATGGTGGACGGCGCTGCCGTCGCGTGGGGGCGAT
>JAFTZU010000049.1 GCA_017461005.1 Clostridia bacterium | reverse complement strand
TTCCTTTCAGATGATAAAAGCGTTGGATAAAAGAAAAGAAGGCGCTCCGATCTTATTCGGAACGCCTTCGCTCTTTATCTTGGCTAAGAGTTTACACCTCGAAATAAGGTTTGTCAACCACTTTTTGAAAATTGGGTTATGCAGATTTTCATTTTTTGGGTCAGCAATAATGCTTTTTCTGACGAATATGAAAATTTCAACTTATCAAATCGTCTTATGGCCTTTCATATACCGGACGCCGACGACATAGATGTTCGCCGCGCGGGGCACCTTCGTCTTGACCCGCAGGTTCTCGTCTTCCGTGACGAGACATACGGTCCCTTTGGAGGCATAGGAGATGTTCTTCACATCGGTCCCTTTCACCCGGGTGCTCTTCCCGTCCCACAGGACTTCGATGCTGTCCTTGTAAAGACGGATGACGCCGTGTTCGTCGGCAAGGTGTACATCGCCCTTGTCGTCCATGACGGAGACGAGCTGCTCGTCGTGCTCGACCAGGACTTCATCCGGGTCGGTCGCTTCATCGATGAGCTTGTAGATGAGCTCCTTCTGGTAGCGGTCCCAGTCCGGGATGTTGTCCCACTCCATGTCCTCGGAGTGCCAGAAGCCGTAGTCGTCGACGGTGGCCTCGAAGTCGCAGCAATCACAGAAGATCTTGTCATGCTTCGTGTGGAGCTTGCCGACGGTCCCGCATTTCGGGCAGCCGTACAGCACGTACTCCGCGCTCTGCGCCGGGTCTTTGGCGATATACTTCTGTTTCTTCACACGGTTCGCATCGTAGGCGTTGACGTAGAGATCGCGGCACATCGCCTCGTAGATCTCCTCCTCGCTCATCTGAGCGATCTCCGCCTTCGTGTAATGGTGGACGACCTCTCCGTAGACAGGGCCCTTGCGGCGCTCGTCCGCCCACCGCGGGATGGTCAGGTAACCACCGGTGATGCGGTGCGTGATGAGCCCGCAGCCCGCCTCCTTGACGAGGTGCGCGTTACGCGGAGAGATGTAACCGGTCTCCCCTGTGTCCGTAACACGGGCCTCTGCCATCAGCTGGACGTTGATGCCCCGTTTCAGGGACGTGAGCATGTTGTTGTAGATGACGTCGCTCGAGTCCTTCTGATAGTTGATCAGCGGGCGGCCGATGAACATGAAGATGGCCCGGATGAGGGGGTTCTCCATGACATGGTCACTCGAAGTGAACCGGAAGTAGGCACGGACATCGCTCAGGACGAACCCGGGGTCCGCCCCGTCGGTGTGGTTGGACACCAGCAGGAACGGCTCCTCGACCGGTTTGTAGACTTTGGGATGGAACCCGAACAGTTTGTCGAAAGCCGGAGCCAGGACCGGAGCCACGTGCTTCCAGATCCACTTGACGCGGCGGAAGTTGTTCGGCTGCTGATTCATTACTTGTTCTCCTCTTTGGCCTTCTTGGCAGCGGCGACTTTAGCGTTCTCCTCTTCTTCCAGAGCATGGAAGGCGACCTTGCCGACCAGGGTCTTCGGAAGTTCGGAACGGAATTCGATCTCTCTCGGAAGCGCATAGCCTGCAACGGACTTGCGGCACTCGTTGACGATCTGCTTCTTGAGTTCCTCGGTGCCTTCCACGCCGTCCTTCAGAACGACGAAGGCCTTGATGCGCTGCATCTTATAGTCATCCTGGACGCCGATGACACAGCAGTAATCGACATAGTCCAGTTCGTTGATCGCGCCCTCGACCTGAGCCGGGGAAACGTTGTAGCCGGAGGTGATGATCATCCGTTTCATGCGCTGATGGAAGTAGACGAAGTTCTCCTCATCCATGTGGCCGAGGTCTCCGGTGTGGAGCCAGACTTCCCCGTTGGAATGCTTTACGAGCGTCTTGGCGGTCTCTTCCGGCTGGTCTTTGTAACCGAGCATGACGGAGGGACCCTGGATGGCGATCTCGCCTTCCTCGCCCGCAGAGAGGAATTCTTCGGTACCGGGCTTGACGATCCGGTACGTGGTATCGGGATAGCCGACGCCGATGGAGCCCTCTTTGTACTTGGTACGGGGCGTCAGGCAGGAAGCCGTGACGGTCTCGGTGAGGCCGTAGCCTTCACGGACCTGGATCTTCGCGCCGTGTTCGCCGAGCCATTTGTCGACGTCGCGCTTCAGCGGGACCGGGATGGAGTCGCCGCCGGAGAACATACCCATGAGGTAAGAGACGTCGGCGTCTTTCATGTATTCGGACTCGATGAGCATCTTGAACAGGGTCGGGACACCGGCGATGAGGTTGGGGTGGAACTTCTGCATGGCTTCCGAATAGCTCTTCGTGTTGACCGTCGGGATGAGGACATCGCAGCCGCCGTTGATGAGGATGGTATGGATGCCGACACCGAGGCCGAAGCCGTGGAAGACCGGCATGGCGGCCAGGAACCGCAGGTCGCGGAAGAAGTCGAAGTCGATGGCGACCGCGCACTGGAGTGCGAGGGCATTGAAGTTCTTGTCGGAGAGCAGGATGCCCTTCGGAGCACCGGTGGAACCGCCGGAGTACAGGATGACCGCCGTACGGCCGTCTTCATAGGGAACGACCTCGGTGGTCTTGCCCTTGCCGGCTTTCATGTAGTCCTTCCAGGCAGTGCCTTTGCCCTTCAGCGGGAACTTCGTGAACTTGCGGCCCTGGGTCGCCCAGTAGCCGGCGTTCAGCGGGAACTTCAGGTAGTCCTGCATACGGGCGACGATGATGTCGATCGGACGGTCGATCTCTTCGGTCGCGGCGAGGACCTTCTCATAGAAGAGGTCCGGGACGAGGACAGCCTTGGACTCGGAAAGGGTCAGGTAATGGACGATCTCTTTTTCCGCGGACAGCGGGTGGATCAGAGAGACCGTGACACCGATGCGGTTGAGGGCATACAGCGTCTCGATGGCCTGGGGGATGTTCGGCATGCACAGGGTGACGGTATCGCCCTTCTTCACGCCGTGGGCATAGAAGGAAGCGGCGATGTTCAGGATGTGCTCATGCATCGTGTCGAACGTGGTGGGAGCGCCCTGGAACATGTAAGCCGGGTTCTCCGGGAGACGGTCGCGAGCCATCTTGAACATCTCGTACATGGTCTTGTCCGGGTACGCGATGTGCACTTCGTCGTCATAGACGGCGGAATCGTTTTCTGCAAAGAACGCGTCGACCGCGGTGCGGAAGCTGTCCGCATCGGCTTCATAGCAGCCGTCCAGTTTCGCTTCCGGGAAGGAGACCAGTGTGCTCTTCTTCGGATAGGCAGAGGCAAGGTCGCTGACCCAGTTCACCGGGAACTGGTCGTTCTTCATGGACTGCAGGAACAGAGCCGGTCTCTGGCAGAGTCTCCAGAGCGCGTCACTGTTGTTGGAGACAGCGTCCTGACGGTAGGTGTCGTTCAGGTAGTCTTCCAGCGCGTTGTAATCGTGCTCGCTCTTACCGGTCGCCTTCTTGAAAATGTAAGGCATGGCGACCATGGCTTCCTCGATGGGGTCTTCGAGGATGAAGCCCTTGACGGTGCCCGGGAGGGCGCGCATGTTGGAGTAAAGAGCGGCGGTCGCGCCGAGGTCTTTACCATAGACATAGATGGGTCTGCCGGCACCGTTGTAGGCGCGGTTCAGTTCCCAGAGGACGGCGATGACGTCGAACTTCTCCTTGACGCCCCAGAGCGTGAAGGCGTTCTCGCCGGTGTCGCTGTCGCCGTGGTTCCGCAGGTCCATCGTGCAGACGGAAGTGCCCTTGGCGAGGAGACCGGCCATGAGGTTTTTGAAGTCCGTCACGCCGTCGGTGCCGTAGCCGTGGACGCAGAGGAGGATACGCTCCTCGTTCGGAGCCTTCCAGAGTTTCGCGGCCACAGTGACGTCGTCATATGCGACGGCCTTGAAGGTCGCGTCCGGTTTCTTCTCGAATTTCTGTCCGGGAACAGAAAGAGAACCCCACGTGACCTTGTCGACGCAGAATTCTCGGAAATTAGGATCGATTTTTACAGTTTTGTTAGCCATTAGAATCACCCTGTTTTCTTAATAATCAATATAGATAATCAAATTACGTCAGGGAGTCTAACAGAGTTTTCTAAACTGAAACGAAACTTTTCTATATTTTGGGAAGATTTACGGTAAAAACGGTCAGACCGAAGGTGGATGTGACCGAGATGGTGCCTTTATGCAACTCCACGATGCGTTTGCAGATAGAGAGCCCGAGACCGTTGCCGACGGTCGCGTGGGACGGGTCGGTCTGATAGAACTTGTCAAAGATGCGGTCGATGTCTTTCGCCGGGATCTCTTCCCCGTTGTTCCGGACTTCGACGGACAGGACATCCTCTTCCGGGCGGATTTTGACGATGATCTTCCCGCCCACCGGGCTGAACTTGATGGCGTTGTCGAGCAGGTTGATCCAGACTTCGGACAGCAGGTCCTCGTTGCCGGAGACATAGTATTCGTCGAGGTCGATATCGATCTCCTGTTCCTTTTCGGTCCACTTCTTCTCGAGCATGAGCACACAGTGGCGCAGTTGTTCGGAGAGGTTGAACCGGGTGACGTCCGTCAGGACGCTGACGTTGTCCAGTTTGTTCATGTCGAGGACGTTCATCGCCATATTGGAGAGCTTTTCGGACTCGGTCTCGATGATCGAGAGATACTCCTTCTCCTGCTCCTCGGACAGGTTCCCCTTCCGGAGCAGCTTGGCAAATCCGGAGATGGAGACGATGGGCGTTTTGAACTCATGGGAGAAGTCGTGGATGAAGTCCGTGCGCAGGACCTCGTTGCGGCCCAGCTCTTCCGCCAGTTTATTGAAGCTTTCTTCCAGTTCCATGAAGGGGCGGAACCGGCGCAGCAGGGCTGGGATCTTGATACGGGTATCGAAGTTCCCCTGGGCCAGACGGTCGAGCATGTCGATGTACTCTTCGAGAAGGCGCAGCGGAAAACTCATGACACCGGCGGAAAGTCCGGTCCCGATGAGGATGGAAAAGAGCGCGACCAGTACCCCGGCCCACCAGGTGGAGGCGGCCGAAAGGTCCGGGAGCTTCTTCAGGATCTTCAGTTTATGGAGCAGGATGGCCCCTCCGATAATGATGATGGAGGTGACCAGCAGGACGACGGCGACGATGACGGAGAACATGGCCGTCAGTTTGACGTACCGTTTCCGGTTTTCGATCGTCTCCGCGTCGGGACGCGGCAGTTTTTCCAGGATCTCGTGTCGGCGGTCGCTCACGGGTCTCCCCTCCTTTCTCAGACGTTCGTGGTCGCTTTATAGCCCAGTCCGCGGACGGCCTGGATACTGAATTCGTCCCAGTCCGCGAAGTGTTTGCGCAGTCGGGAGATGTGGACAGTGACGGTCTCCCATCCGGTCTCGCTGTCTTCGCCCCAGACGGCATCCATGATCTGGATGCGGGTGAAGATGCGCCCCGGAGAGGACAGCAGCAGGTACAGGAGCTGGAACTCCTTCTGCGGCAGTTCGACCACTTCGCTCCCGCGGGAGACGGTCAGGGCCTGTTCGTCGAGGACCACATCACCGATCCGGATCTTCTGTTCGACGGAGATCTGGAACCGACGGAGGAGCGCCTTGACGCGGAGGACCATCTCTTCCGGGTCGATGGGCTTGGTCATATAGTCGTCGGAACCGGCGCGGAGACCGGCTTTGATATCGGAAGAAAGCGCTTTGGCGGAGACCATCAGGATCGGCAGGTCTTCGTTCGCCTGGCGCAGGAGCTTCGTGAACTCGAGGCCGTCCATCTCCGGCATCATGACGTCGACGACCGCCAGATGGATCTGCTCGCGCTCCATGCACTCGAGGGCCTCGACACCGTTCCCGGCGGACACGACTTCATAGCCTTCCGCCGAGAAGATCTCGGAGAAGAGTTTCCGGGTGTTGCGGTCGTCATCGACGACGAGGATGCGTACCATGATGGCGGACTCCTTTCTGAATGATCATGACCGGCTGGTCTTGCGTCTCACCTGCTCGTACATCGCGAACATGAGGACCAGCAACGCCAGCAGATAGGCCGGCCAGAGGCGGATGGAGATGTGCTGGGCGATGAGCCCGAACAGCGGCGGCATGACGGTCGTGCCCACATAGGCGCTGGCCATCTGGATGCCAATGATCTCCTGGGAGGCCCGTTTTCCGAAGTGGATCGGGGTCGAATGGATGATGCAGGGGTAGACCGGCGCGCAGCCGAGCCCGATGAGCATGATGGCGATGAGCTGATAGTTCTCGAAACGGACCGGCAGGAGCAGCATGACCGTGCCGACGGCGATGATCGTCTCCCCGAGATGGATGAGCTGATCATCGTCGAATTTGAAGGCCAGGAACCCGTTCAGGGCGCGGCCGATGGTGATGCCGAGGAACGCCACGCTCGTGAAGGTGGCGGCGGCCTCCGCGGTAAGCCCGGTGTGGAGAGTCAGGTAACTGCCGGTCCACAGGCCCGTCGTGGATTCGAGACCGCAGTAGCAGAAGAACGCGACCATGATCTCTTTGACGCCCGGGATGCGGATGACTTCCCGAAGCGGCCGGGGTTTCCAGGGCTCTTCCGGAGCCGCGTCTTCTTCGAGCTCTTTGCCCTCTTCCCGTTCGTCGTCCGCGGCTTTCCAGAGCGGGAGCGCAACGACCAGCGCGATGACCAGGGCCAGTTGGAAGAAGCTGAGCATGCGGTAACCCATGTTCCAGGGCATGCCCTGGGACAGGACATGGCCCATGATGTACGGGCCGAGTGTGGCGCCGATGCCCCACATGCAATGGAGCCAGCTCATGTGGTGGCTCTTGTAATGGATGGCGACATAGTTGTTGAGGGCTGCGTCTACACTGCCGGCACCGAGTCCGTAAGGAACGGCCCAGAGGCAGAGGGCCCAGAAGTTATGACAAAGGGAGAAGCCGTACAAAGCCGCTGCGGTCATGGCGACACTGATGGCGGTCACGCCGCCGGTCTTCAGGACCGAGATGAGCCGGGCACTGAGCAGGCTCGAGATGACGGTGCCCACCGAGATGATGGCCGAGATGATGCCGGCGTAAGACACCGGGACACCGAATTCCGGATAGATGGTCGGCCAGGCAGAACCCAGGACCGAGTCCGGCAGCCCGAGGCTGATGAATGCCGCGTAGATGATGGGAAGCAGGATACTGAGCATAGGCCGACTCCTTTCTGTAAGATACTGTGGTCTATTATATAAACCTATAAACGAGAGCTCAAGATCTCGCTAAGGTTTACCCTAGTGACGGGACGAGGTGCGCAGCACTGAGCAGGGCGCTCAAG